>JBBQJF010000357.1:0-5433 GCA_038325665.1 Dehalococcoidia bacterium
GGTGACCCACCGGGTCGCCCCTACTCACCCGGTTGCCCTAGACAGGCAGCGTGGACGATTCACCGGAACACGGACCCACCCACCGGTCGCCCGACGCCTGCCGCCCTCCACGCGCGGCCTACCCTGCCACGGGCCACCGACGGCGCTGGGGGTCGAGACACCGGTCGCGGGGCACGGCCGGGGATGAGCCACCGGGTCGCCCCTACATGGGCACGCGGGGCGATCTGGGCGTTGACGACCCAGACGTCCGAGAGTGCCACGCTGGGACGGCCGCCGGATGACGCGGGCGTCGCGCCCGCTTGACGCTTACGGCATGCCGGCGCAGGCTGTGGTTCATGGCGGAAAGCGCGACGGCCACGACAGATAGGGAGGGCGTGTTTTCCGCCGTCCATCACGCGCGCTTCCGGCCGTTGTGGACCGCGTCGATCCTATCGAGCGTCGCCTACATGACCGTGCTCACGGCGCGCGGCTGGGTGGCGTTCGACCTACACCAGCATTCGAGCACTGTCGGCCTGGTCGTGTTCGCCTCCTTCCTGCCGTCGTTGCTGATCACTCCTTTCACCGGGGTATTCGCCGACCGCTACGACCGGCGATCGATGCTGTTGATGATGCACGGCATCGGCCTTCTCTCGACCCTTGGGCTTGGCTGGTTCGTGTGGGCGGGTAGCAGCAATCCGTGGCCGCTGGTCGTACTGTCGTTCATCAACGGCGCGTCCCGATCGTCGAGCACGCCGGTCGAGCAGGCGATGCTCTCCGGCCTCGTCCCCGACCGCGACCTGCTCAACGCCATCTCATTGCTTCAAGCGAATGTGAACGGGGCGCGACTGATCGGACCACTGCTCGCGGCGCCGTTGTTGTATGTCGCGGGCGGCACCGGCGCGTTCATCGTGGCGGCTGCCCTGTACGCTGTCGCCATGCGGCAGATCTGGGCGCTCGGTGAGGTGCCGCACGAGCGCAGCGGCTCCGACAGCAATGTACTCGAACAACTTGCCCAGGGCGTCCGCTACGTACTTCACGCCCCAATCGTCGCGTCATTGATCGCGCTCGTCTTCCTGCATTGCGCCTTTTCGATGGGGTACGACGCGGCGCTGCCCGGTGTGGCGGCCGGAGCGCTCGGCGCGACCGGCAGGGAGTATAGCCTGCTGGTGATGTCCATCGGCGCCGGCTCGTTATGTGGCGCGTTTGGCTTGGCCGCCATCGCGCGGCGTGTCCACCGCGGCCGTCTCCTGTTCGCCACCAGCATCCTCAGCGGCGTGACACTCGTGCCGCTCGCGTACGCGTCCAATTGGCCGGGCGCCATACTCGCGGCCGGAATGGTGGGTCTCACCCAGTCGATGTTCATCGCGCTCGCGACGACCCTGGTGCAACTGCACACGCCCGATCATGTCCGCGGGCGCGTCCTCGCCCTCTATTGGGGATCAAGCGGCGGCATGATGGCGTTCAGCAACCTGGGGGTGGGGCGGCTGTCGGACGAGTTCGGCATCGGGCCGGTACTCGCGCTACCCGGTCTGCTGTTCGTCGCGATCACCTGCCTGACGCTACTCGCCCCGACGCTGCGCGAGATATACGGCCGGCGCGCCGCGAGTGCGGCCGTCCACGCCGTCTGATTGGCGTGCATGTCCGTGCGCGGCCGAGACGGCGCGTTGGACAGAGTGGGGGCGCCCCAACCACAATGGCCGTGGCTCACGATCGCGAGCGCTCGCGGACGGCGGATTCTTTCACACGACCGTGGCCAAAGGAGTTTGACCGATGGCGACCGACGACTACAAGACGGTGCTCTATCAGCACGTCACCCCCGAGATCGTGCGGGTGGCGATGAACCGGCCGGAGGCGCGCAACGCGCAGGACTTCCAGCTCACCTACGACCTCAACGCCGCCTTCGACCGCGCGAATCAGGACAACAATGTCAAAGTGGTTATCCTGTCTGGCGAGGGTCCACACTTCAGCTCCGGCCACGACATGCGCGGCGGCAGCGGCGCGACCCGCGCCGATTTCAGTCCGGTGGGCACATGGGCGAACTTCGACCAAGCCGGCGCCGAGGGACCGATGGGCAACGAGGAGGAGATCTACCTCCAGATGTGCCGTCGCTGGCGCAACATCCCCAAGCCGTTCATCGCGGAAGTCCAGGGCAAGACCATCGCCGGCGGGCTGATGCTCGCGTGGGTGTGCGACATCATCGTCGCGGCCGAGGACGCCGAGTTCCGCGATTTGGTCGTCGCCTGGGGCATCCCCGGAGTCGAGTACTTCGCTCATCCGTGGGAGTTGGGCCACCGCAAGGCGCGCGAGATGCTGTACACCGGTGACTGGTTGACAGCGCAAGACGCGCACCGGCTGGGCATGGTCAATCACATTGTCCCCCGCGACGAACTGCGCGCGTTCACCGAGAACATGGCAAAGAAGATCGCGGAGAAGCCCCTGTTCGGCCTAAAGCTGACCAAGGAAGCGATTAACCAGACCCAGGACAACCAGGGTCAGTGGAACGCGATGCAGTCCGTGTTCATGATGCACACCCTCGCGCATACTCACTGGCGCGAGCTGACCGGCCGGGGAATTTACACGGGCGAGGGCGGCGCACCGGTGCCAGCGAGGAGAGAGCAGGCATGAGCGGCGACGCGGAACAGCGGTACGGCGCGATTGGCTGGGTCGATCTGACCGTGCCCAACGCCGAGGCGGTGCGCGACTTCTATCAGTCCGTCGCCGGGTGGAGCAGCATGCCGGTGGATATGGGCGGATATTCCGACTACTCAATGACAACGCCGGAAACCGGGGCGGCCGTCGCGGGCGTCTGCTGGTCCCGCGGTGTCAATGCCGGCCTGCCGGCCGCATGGCTGATCTACATCACGGTGCCCGACCTCGAGGAGAGCATACGCCGCTGCACCGAGATGGGCGGCGTTGTGCTCACGCCACCCCCCGCCGGCGATGGAGGAGCGCGCTACTGCGTCATCCGTGACCCGGCCGGTGCGGTCGCGGCGCTCTATCAGCCCGCGGCCGCGGGCGGTGACGAGCCATGAGACGCCGTGCGCGTCATCGGTAATGCCCGCGTTCAGCCATGGTCCATAACCTCCCGATGTCGGAGCCGCGATGGATACCTCACCGGGCCCCCCGGCCGCGCTCGATGGTGTCACTGTTCTCGACCTGACCGCGCACATCGCCGGACCGTACGCCACCAAGCTGCTGGCGGACCTGGGCGCGCGGGTGATCAAGGTCGAGCGGCCAAACGGCGACCCGGCGCGACGACTGCCGCCCTTCCTCGAGCGCGGGCGCGCCGCGCTGGTTTCGGAACACGCGGCTTCCTCGCCGCCATCGGAATCGACCACTCCTGCTGACGCGGCCGGCAGCCCGATGCCGGCGGATGGCGAACCAGGCCCAGAGGACAGCGCCACGTTCCAGTTCTTGAACACGAACAAGGAATCAATCGTGCTCGACCTCGCACAAGAGGGGGACCGGCACGCCGTCGATTGCCTGCTGCCACGGGTTGATCTGGTGGTCACGTCGTTTCCGCCGGCGGTGGCGGTCCGGCTGGGTATGGACCCGGACAACCTGCGAACCCACGCCGATGTGCCGGTGCTGGCGATCACCAACTTCGGTCGCGGGGGGCCGTACCGCGACTACCGGCTGTCGGACACGGTGCTGTACGCGATGGGTGGCGAGATGTTCAGCCATGGCATCGCCGAGCGCGAGCCGCTCAAACTCGGCGGCACGGCGGCCCTTCTCCAATGCGGCGCGATGGGCGCGATCGCCGCGCTGGGGGCGATCCACGCCCGCGAGTTGCACGGCATCGGGCAAGTCATCGATCTGCCGCTGTTCGACGTGCAGATCAACAGCGTGGACCGGCGTAGCTCGGCGATCCTCGCCTACCGCTTTTCGGGGCGGGTGCAGAGCCGGCCGCCGGGGGCGGGCGCGGGCATTGCCGGCGGCATCTATCCGGTGGCCGACGGCTTCGTCGAGGTCACGGCCAGCTTCGGCAATTACTGGCACCGATTCGCGGAGATGATCGGCGATGAGCGGCTCCGCGACCCGAAGTGGCAGAACCCCGCGATTGCCTTCGACCCGGCGGCGAAGGAAGAGGCCGATGCGATCACCTATCCCTGGATGCTGAGCCGGACCAAACGGGAGGTGTGGGCCGAGGCGCGGCGCGTTCATGCGATGGTCGCGCCGTTGTTCACCGCCGCTGACCTGGCGGACGACCCCGTGCTGCGCGGGCGCGGTTTGTGGACCGAGATTGAGCACGCGGTTCTCGGCCGCCTACCGATGCTCGGGCGCCCATATATCCTTGAGAAGACCCCGTGGCGCATCCGCCGGCCGGCCCCGCGCCTGGGCGAGCACACCGACGCGATACGCCGGGAGTTCGCGGAGGGTTGACCGCTCGCGGCGCGGCGCCGAACCGCGCGATCCGTCGTCGCGCCAAGAGGTTGGCCCAAGGCGCTGGCGATCCACATCTCCCCAGGCGCCCCCCACGCGAGGGAAGTCCAATTCTCGCGAGCCGAGCTTCCTTCTCGCCCTACGCCCGCGGGGAACGGGGCTAGGGCATCAGGATTTCACAGGACCAAACACCATGACCGCGTTGTTACCGCTGCAAGGCGTCCGCATCTGTGATTTCACCGCCGTGTGGGCGGGGCAGTCGGCGACGATGTATCTGGCCGACATGGGCGCTGACTGCATCAAGGTGGAGAATCCATTCGTGTGGAACCCGATGACGCGGGCCGCCGCGCCGGTGATCACGCCCCAACTGGCGTCGATGCTGCCGCCGTGGATCGGCGGCCATCCCGGCAGCAATCCGGGTCCGCGGCCGTGGAACAACGGCCCGGCGTTCATCCACGTCATCCGCAACAAGAAGTCGTTCACCGTCGATAGCCGCCGGCCGGAGGGGCAGGCGCTGGTGCGTGCTCTCATTCAGGTCAGCGATGTGATCGCCGAGAATCTCGCGATCGGAACGCTGGAAAAGCTCGGACTCGACGACGCGACGATCCGTTCCCTGCGCCCGGACATGGTCATCCTGCATATGCCGGCCTTTGGTCGGAGCGGAGAGTACGTCGAGGGGCGCGGCTACGGCTCGCACATCGATGGCGTGGCAGGAGCGACCGTGTTGCGTGGGTACGCCGATACCGCACCCGCGACCAACACCCAGATTTTCTCGGGCGACTTCTTCGCGGGCATGCACGGCGCGATCGCGGTGCTGGCGACGTTACGGCACCGTCGCCGCACCGGCGAGGGACAAACCATCGAGCTGTCCCAACTGGAAACCTCCTGCCAGATGTTTCCTCAGGCGGCCCTCGACGCGGCGTGGAATGGGCGACCCGCAGCCTCGATAGGGAATCGCGGGATCGAGGGACACGTCCCGAACGGAGTGTTCCGCACTCGGGGGGACGACCGCTGGATCGCGATCAGCTGCCGCGACGACGCCGAGTGGGCCGCCCTCGTCGCGTTCATGGG
>JBBQJF010000358.1:0-5423 GCA_038325665.1 Dehalococcoidia bacterium
GTTGCTTCCGAGGCGCGTTCGTGCATCATCGCGGTGGGTCATGCGAACAATAATCGTCCTCGCGGTTCGGGAACCGTCCGGCCCAGTTCGACAGCGGTTTCGATCCACTCCCGCGCGACGGTTTGCACACACGCGAGCGCATCGTGCGGTGTTGCACCATCCGCCGCACAACCTGGTAGTTCAGGTATCTCCGCGAAGAACGCGTTGTCGTCATCACTCTAGGAGATGATCACCTCGTACTTTAGCGGGAGATCAGTCAACGGGATCACGCTCCCTTTAGAATATCTAACCCCCGGCAGGCCGGGATGGGGCTGCACGGGAATGGTGAGACGGTAATTCTCGCAAGGGTAGGTATTTTGTCGCCGGATTCCACGCCGAATCTGGGCAACCACCGACCGAACGCGAGTGAAGCGCCGCGTCTGATCTGACGGCGAAAGTACCTACCCGTGAAAGACACGGTAGCTCCCATATCCGCGAGTCCAGACTCGAACCCTTCCCCCGTGGGTGCATGACTTGAGTCTGGACGCGCGAATTGAGGTGACTCCCCTCCTCTTGCAGGGGAGGGGCCGGGGAAAGGTGGATCGCCTCCGTCAGCTCATCGGTACTCCCGTGGCTCCCTCGCTACACCACCGTCACCGCGCCCTCGGAGGCGGAGGAGACGAGCGCGGCGTACTTGGCGAACACGCCGGCGGTGTAGCGCGGCGGTGGCGGCGTCCATCCCTGCATCCGCTCGGCGATCTGGGCGTCGGTCAGCTCCACGTCGAGGCGGCGGCTGTCGATGTCGATGTTGACGATATCGCCCTCGCGCACCGCCGCGATCGGCCCGCCGTGCGCCGCCTCGGGCGCGACATGGCCGACCATGAACCCGCGCGTCGCCCCGGAGAAGCGCCCATCCGTGAGCAGCGCCACCGACTCGCCCAACCCCTCGCCGACGATCGCGGCCGTCACACCGAGCATCTCGCGCATACCGGGACCGCCGCGCGGCCCTTCGTAGCGGATCACCACCACATCACCGGCCGTGATCCGGCGGTCGGTCACGGCGGACATCGCGTCCTCCTCGCAGTCGAACACGCGCGCCGGGCCACGGTGGCTCTTCTTGTCATAGCCGGCGACCTTGATCACGCCGCCCGCGGGCGCGAGGTTGCCCTTGAGGATCACCAGCCCACCAGTGGGCTTGAGCGGGGTGGCGAGCGGCACGATCACATCCTGGCCGGGAGTCTCTGCCGCCGCCGCCGCTTCGTCCGCGATCGTGCGGCCGCTGACCGTCATCTGGCTGCCGTCGATGTGGCCGCCCTCGAGCAGCCGCTTCGCGATCAGGGGCATACCGCCGGCGCGATCGACATCGACGGCCGTGTACCGACCGCCCGGCTTGAGGTCGGCGATGAGGGGCGTGCGCGCACTGATGCGGTCGAAGTCGTCGATGTTCAGCGGCACCCCGGCCTCGCGGGCGATCGCCATCAGATGCAGCACCGCGTTGGTCGAGCCGCCGGTCGCGGCCACGCTGGCGATCGCATTCTCAAAAGCGGGAAGGGTGGCGATGTCGCGCGGATGCACGCCGCCGTTGAGCAGGGTCATCACCAACTCACCCGCGCGCACGCCGAAGCTGTCCTTGCGCGGATCGACCGCCGGCACACTGCCGAACCCCATCGGCGACAGGCCGAGGAAATCGAGCACGGTCGCCATCGTGTTCGCGGTGAACTGACCGCCGCAGGCCCCGGCGCCGGGGCAGGCCGCGTTTTCCAGCTCGAGCAGCTCCACGTCGGTCATGTGGCCGGCGGCGTTGGCGCCGACCCCCTCGAACACATCCATGATTGTCACGTCGCGGCCCTGGAAGCGGCCGGGCATGATCGAGCCGCCGTATAGCACCAGGCCGGGGATGTTGAGCCGCAGCAGCGCCATCGCGCCCGCCGGGATCGTCTTATCGCAGCCGACCAGCACGATCAGCGCGTCAAACATGTGCCCGCGAGCCACCAGTTCGATACTATCGGCGATCACCTCACGGCTGATCAGCGAGGCTTTCATGCCCTCGGTGCCCATCGTCACGCCGTCGCTGATGGAGATCGTGTTCAGTTCCATCGGCGTGCCGCCGGCGGCGCGGACGCCCTCTTTCACATGCGCGGCCAGCTTACGCAGGCCGTAGTTGCACGGCATCGTCTCGATCCACTCGTGCGCCACACCGACGATCGGGCGGCTGAGGTCGTCGTCGGTGAAGCCGATCGCCTTGAGCATGGCGCGGGCGGGGGCGCGGTCGCGTCCTTCGAGTTGGACGCGGCTGATGTGGCGTGGGTCGAATGTCATGGCGGGTCTCCCTGAACATGGGTGTTGGGTGTTGGGTGATGGGGGGCGACCCCGCTGTCCTCGCGCGGTGTCGTGCACGGGGGGCGTAGGTTCGTCGCGTAGGGGCGACGCATGCGCCACCCCTACCATGTGAGGGCGCGGCCTGGCACGGGACAGTGTACGAGGCGCGGCGCTTACGTTCAGCACGCGGAGAAGGCGAGGGGGAACGAGGATGTCGCGATAGAGGCGGGGTGTCAAGCGGGGAGGGGGGTTTCTTCGCTTTCTTCGCTTTCTTCGCCGGAAGCGGTTTCCGGTCGCGCGGGGTGTCAGACCGCGACCGGTGCGGGTGTCAGCGATGCGAGCGCGGCCTCGATACCGGCGCGCAGGCCGTGCGTCAGCGTCTCCATGCTCAGGCTTGGTGTCTCTACCTCGTGGCGCGCGGCTTGTTCGGGGAGATACGGCACATGGATGAATCCGGCGCGCACGGGCAGCCCACGCGTGGCGATGTGATGAAGCACGGCATAGGCGACGTGATTGCACAGGTAGGTTCCGGCGGTATTAGACAGGATCGCCGGCGCTCCGGCGGCGCGCATGCGCTCGGCCATCAGCTTGACCGGCAGGTGCGCGAAGTACGCCGCTGGTCCGTCCGCGATGATCGGCTCATCGACCGGCTGATTGCCGGCGTTGTCCGGCCGGCGGTAGTCATCGACGTTGATCGCCACCCGCTCCGGGGTGATACGACCACGACCGCCAGCCTGACCCAATAAGACCACGGCGTCGGGCATCTGCCGCGAGATTGCCGCGATCACCAGCTCGGCAGCACGGTACCGTATCACTGGCAACACCAGCCGATCCGTCTGCCAGCCGGCGAAGCCGTCCTCCGCCAGCCGTTCGGCGGCAAGGGCAGACGGGTTGACCAGTTCGCCGCCGAACGGCTCAAATCCGGTGATCAACAGCCGCGACATGGCAACCTCCCTCAAGAAGGGGTGATGGGTGATGGGTGTTGGGGGGATGGCGCCGCGTTCTATCCCTGGAGCTGTCCCAGGGAGCATGAGCACTTCCGACAAGAGTGATGCGGTGACGCGGATAGCGCGCCTGCCCGGCCCGTGTCGCTCGCCATCCTATCACGAGCGGTACACTGGACACGTTCGCGTTCAGCGCTAAGCGGCGACCCATGGGCGACACGGAGCGTGCAGGGACCCGCGGACGCGGATGGGCGGTTCCCCGAGGGCAGCATGCGGCCTGACGGCGGGGCGTGCGCCCGGGCACAAACATCGCGGCGGGAGGCCTGATGGACGAGGAACTGGAGCGGACGGTGCGCGAGCTTCTGGCGGGGGAGCAGTTCGGCGTGCTAGCGACGACGGCCGGCGGCCGGTTGCATACCGCCACGATCCTATTCGCGGAGGCGGATAGCTGGGAGACGGTTCACGCCATCCGGCCGCTCACGCTCAAGGCACAGTTGGCGTATCTCTCTCCGCACGCCGCTTTTCAGGTCGATAATCGATCCGTCACGCAGACGGACCGCTCGCGCTTCATCCGCGCCGGCTTCGAGGGCACGCTCCGCCACGTCTCGCGCGACGACCCGGATTGGGAGCGCTACCGCGACGCCTATGCCGCGAAGCTGCCCTTCGGCGCGGCGCTGCTCGACGACCCGGAGATCGAGTTGCATGTGCTCACGCCCTCGCTGCTGCGCGTCGCTGCCGGTGCGCATCCAGCCGAGGACTTTGCCGTGGCGCCACGAGAATTGGCTGACACCACGGAGACGATTGAGGAGACAGAGGCGATCGAGAGGGGAGAGATCGGGCGACCTAACCCCCCGGCCCCCTTCCCGGCGCGGGAAGGGGGAGAACCTTCCCGCGGCACGTCACACGGGCGGTACACGGCGCCGGCACCGGCCCCCGTGCCCCCGGCGGGCCGGGATGTGGTGGCAGGCGAAGGGGGAGAACCCCCATCTGATCCTCATGAATCGGTCTCCCCTCCCCGGCACGGGGAGGGGCCGGGGGAGAGGTAAAACACGCGATCCACGACGCGTCGATCACGCACAAGGGGTATTGGCGTCATGCGCTGTCCGGGGCGGGCGTGACCCAGAGGTAGCCGGCGACATCCTCGCTGAGCGCGGCGGTGGCGTCGCCAAGCTTGACCGTGAGCGTGTCGCCCAGGGGGCCGCGGTCGGTCACCTCGATGCTCACGCCGGGACGGAATCCCCGCGTCTCGAAGAAGGTCATCAACTCGCGGTTGTCCTCCGCGACCTCGGAGATGCGGTGGAGCACCACGGACCGGCCCCGCTCCACGTCGCGCAGCCGTACCCGCGTGACCTCCGGGTCCACACCGCCTGGCTCGCGAATCGGGTTGCCGTGGGGGCAGGAATCAGGGTAGCCCATCGACGCCCAGATCCGCTCGGCCACCACATCCGAGATGGCGTGTTCGAGATGGTGCGCCTCCTCGTGCGCCGAGGCCCAGTCAAGCCCTAGTACGTCGGTCAGCCAGCGTTCCACCGTGCGGTGACGCCGCATCAGCGTCAGTGCGATCTCGCGTCCGCGGTCCGTGAGCACGATGTCGCGGTCCGGGCCGTGGGTAAGATAGGCGTCACGCTCCATCCGCTTGACCGCCTCGGTGACGGTCGGCGCTGACACGCCCATCCGCTCGGCGATGCGCGCGGGGATGCAGCGGATCTCCTCATCGTGCAGCGTTTGGATGGCGATCAGGTAATTCTCTGTCGGGATAGTTGGCAAGGGGTTCCTCCGACGTGTCTCCATGCCCGGTTCAGTGTACCACACCCCCCGGCCGCGCTTAAGGACAAACATTAGGTCAACCTAATGTTGTAGCCCGGTGAGAGAAGCGGGTCCGCGGGCTCGGTTGCGGCATACGCGGGGGGAATGTGACGTGCCGGCCCCGCGTGCGGCGTGTGGGCGCCGCGCCGGCCGGCGCGATGTTCGCCCCGTGGCTCGCGCTCGATGCGCCCGCGCGGGTTTGCTGGGTGGTCGCGATTGGGGTCCCCGCCGCGGCGTTCGGCGCCAAGCTCGAGGCCCCACGCATCCTGGCACGCCCCGGCATCGGACCGTTGCTGCTCGGCGTGCCGTGGCCGCCGCCCGCCTACCAGCGCATCGTGGCGGGCACGATGGGGCAGGCCGCGGGCCAGCGCCATC
>JBBQJF010000359.1:0-5421 GCA_038325665.1 Dehalococcoidia bacterium
GTACGGCGCCGCGGCAGGCGCCGTGAGCGCCACGCCGTGACCGGTGCACCACGCTGATCGCGCGACATCTGGTGCACGGTCAGGCAGTCCGTTCCATCCCACACGGTGGCGCTCCTTAGCCCGTGCGGTTCTTGCGATAGGAATCCTTCACCGCGATCTTGCCGTCTTTGAAGGTGAAGAGGTCGAGTCCGTGGACCTCGACGCGCACGCCGTCCGCGCGGGAGCCGGTGAATATCCACTCGGAGACGCCGCGGTCGCCATAGACGAAGTGGCGGGCATTCCCCCAGTGCGCGTCAGGGAACGTCTCGAACACCGCGGCGAATCCCTCACGCACCGCCTCACGTCCCGCGTAATGTGTGCCGTCGATATCCGGCCCGGCGCTCGAGGCGAAGATCGGGTCGTCGCTCATAAATGTCATGAGCGCATCGACATCGTGCGCGTTCCAGCTATCGGCGAATGCTTGAAGGTCCTCGACCGTCACGGTCGCGCTCAGTCCCGTCGTCATCACTACCTCCTGTAAGAATACCCAACTCCCAGGCTCCCTTCCCCGCGCGGGAAAGGGGAGAAACGGTTGCCCCGAGTACCTGCCCTCGACCAAGCTGAGGCGGGCGTGGGGATGGTGGCGGAGCGAGGAGTAACGCGCGTGCAATCAGTCCGGCGCGCGGTCGACGAAGCGCGCGACGAGTTCGAGCACGTCGTCGGTGTAATGTGAGTTGGACGTGTCGGGATCGATGCGTCGCGTGCCTCCCTCGGTCTGAGCGCGGATTCCACCGCTCACGAGGACCACCGGCGTGAGCACGTTCGCCTCGCGCAACCGCATCAGTATCTCAAATCCGCTCATTACCGGCATCTGCATGTCGAGCAACACCAGCGCGGGGCGATGGAACTCAATTTGGGTGAGCGCCTCCCGTCCGTTCGCCGCGCCCACCACGACGTACCCCGCTTTCCCCAAGCAGCTCACGAGCAGACCACGAAGATCGGAGTCATCATCCACCACCAGTACATGCGCGGTCATCCATTGCCCCCGGTCGGCGGCGGACGGAGAATTGGCCTCGCGTGACAGACGGCCCTACCGGAGCGCCAAAGCTCCCCGGCCGAATGTCCCACACCGGCCCGCGCCACCTCATTGATCATAAACGAGGTATCGACCGTTTCTCGGGCATGGGTCCACGCATCCGGCGGGATGAGCGCGCCGCGAGGTAGTACGACGTGAGGAGCGCGCGGGCGTGTGGACGGAGCCGGTACGTCAGGCGGGGCTATGCGCCGGCGCCGGGCGATCCGATAGGCACGGCCGGCGCGGAAATCGTGGCGGCCCAGCAGCACCAGGCCCAGCACACCGGCGAGAAGGAGGAACGATCACGACCAGTGCAATGTCATGGAGTGTGTCGCCGAAGTTGGAATCGAGTTGCCCTAGCCACAACGGGACATACCCCGGCGGTGGATAACGCCGGCATAAGCCGTCACGACCCGCGCCATGCGACGCCCGAGGGCCGGCTGCACGGGGCGTACATCGTCGGTCGCCTTCGTCAGCTCGTCAAGAACTCTTCGAAGATGTCCAATTGCGCGGGCGTCGCACGGATACGCAGGGTAGGCGCCGGCTCTCGGGTCACATCGAAGTCGATAGTAGGGCAGCACAGCCGCTCCGCCGCGGCAAGCTCCTCGACCGCCGCCGCCACCGCCGGGTCGTACGTCACGGTGAGAGTGGCGTCCTCACGCCGGACATCACTCACCGCGTGGCTGAGATCGTCGAAGCCGGGAGCACCCTTGGGCCGTTTATCGAACTCGCACGCCAGAATATCCAGCGCGTCGTCGATGCGCTCGGTCGTCATGATACTGTCTCCTCCTCGTCATCGATCAGCGGGCAAAACCCGCAATCGGCCACACGGCCACCGGCTGGCATCCGCGCCCGTGCATGACGGACATGTTCCTCCAGCCCGTCGAGTTCTGCCCGTAACGCGGTCAACTCGGCGATGCGCCCGTCGATGACCGACCGCTGACGTTCGATGTGCTCACACAACTGAGCAGTGAAGCCGGCGCAATCCGATGCGAACGCCTGCTCTACCAGCAGCCGGACCTCGGGCAGCGACAGGCCCAGCAGCCGAGCGCGGCGGATCAGCCGGAGCCGGCGCAGATCCGTCGGGCCGTAGAGCCGGTAGCCCGCGTCGCTGCGTGTCGGGGGCGGAATCAGCCCCTCGGCTTCGTAGAACCGGATGGTCTTGGCCGATACCCCGGTTCGCTTGGCAAGCTCGCCGATGATCAGGGTTCGCGTCATGGCCCCAGCCTAAACCTTCCACTTACGGGAAGGTCAAGCCCTTGGACGCACGACCGGCCAGCCCTTGGACGCACGACCGGCCAGCCACTGAACTGACGCTCCGAGGTTGGCCCCGCGTCCCGTGGAGCCGTGGACTCATCTCGGCAGCGACGAGCGCCCGAAAGTTATGCCATCCTACCGGGGGAGGTGATCACATGCGGTACAGCCTCTTCTCGGTGGTCGATCACTATCCAACGGGCGAACGGACGATCCGGCAACTCTACGGGCAGATCCTGAACGAGATCGAACGGGCCGAGGCGCTCGGATACGCGAGCTATTTCGTTGCCGAGCACCATTTTCATGAGTATGGCGTGGCTCCGGCGCCGGCGGTGTTGTTGGGCGCGGCAGCGGAGCGAACGCGGCGGATCGGCCTCGGCACCGCCGTCGCCGTACTCCCGTTCCATGAACCGCTACGAATGGCCGAGGAGTACGCCGTGCTCGACCAACTCAGCAACGGCCGGCTGGTGCTGGGGGTGGGTTCCGGCTACCTGCCGCACGAGTTCGCCGGCTTCGGCATCGACCCGGCGGAAAAGCGCGAGCGATTCGATGAGGCGCTGGAGGTGCTGGAGACCGCGTGGCGGGGCGGGCGCTTCACCCATCACGGCCGCTTCCACCACTATGATGATGTGGCGCTCAACGTCGTGCCGGTGCAGCGGCCAGTACGGATGTGGGTGGCAATCCTACGCGCGGAAGCGGCGTACCATATCGGTGCACGCGGACGTGATTTGATGATGATCCCCTATGCCTCGCTCGACAACCTGTCGCATATTGAGCAGGTGGGCGCTGAATATCGCCGCGGGCGGGCGGAGGCGGGGATGAGCGGGAGCGGCGGTGACCTGCTGATCGCCTTCCACACCCATGTCGCCGGCAGCACACGCGCGGCGATTGATGAGGCGCGGCCCGCGCTTGACCAGTACATCGCCACCCGCCTGTACGCCCGCCGCCGCTCACTCGAAGAGCTGGACGAACGCGGGCTGACGCTGATCGGCGACCCGGACACCGTGGCCGAACGTGTGGCAACAGCGGTGCGGCTGGGCATGACGCATATGATGGCCTTGAGCAACTTCGGCGGCATGGACGCGGCGCTGGTCGAGCGATCGATGACACTGTTCGCGACCGAGGTCATCCCGCGTGTCGCCCGCCTACTGGCGCGGACGCCGGCAGGCGAGCGAACCGGGTACGCTGGGTGAAGCTCGCCACCTCTCCCCTGGCCCCTCCCCTTGCAGGGGAGGGGAGTTCGATTCACGGGGAAAGGCGCCCGGTTCTCCCCCGTCCCCCGCGGCCTGTCCCGGCGTGCCGGGGGGACGGGGGTCGGGGGGTTAGGCGGGCGGGGGGTTAGGTGTTCCCAGGGAGACTATCATGCGGATCGTGAGGTCAATCGCGCGGTGGGCGGCGGTGTTCGCCGCGGCAACGGCGGGGAGCTGGATCGGCCGGCAGATCGCGGCGTCGCGCCATGGTGAACAGCGCGATCCGCTCGGGCAGATCAGCGCACGCACGCTACTCGATCAGGACGTCGCCCCCGGCTTCCTCGCCGCGGAGTTGCTGGGGCGCAACCTGCGCCTCGGGTTGGCCGGCGAGGTTATACTGGCCGCGACCGGCGCGGCGCTGTCGGCGATCGCCACGGGACCGTTTGTCGAACGGGAACCGAGGACCGATGTGCGGTCGGACCGCGCGGCCACGCGGGGCGCCGTGGGCGCTATGCCGCCGTCTTCATCGTCGGTGTTGTGAGGTGAGCCATGACACAAGCACAGATCGAACTGCCATTGAAGGTGATCGTGGTCAGCGACTACATCTGACCGTGGTGCTACATCGGCCTGGTTCGGGTCGAGCAACTGAAGCGGGACTATCCGGTCGATGTCGAGTGGTGGCCGTTTGAGCTGCACCCGGAGACGCCGCCCGAGGGCAAGGAGCGCGGACCGGCCTCCGGTCGCGGCAACCCGGCGATTGAGGCGGCGCAAGCAGTAGGTATCCCGATTGTGCGTCCCAGCGTGATCGCCAACTCACGCCTGTCGCTTGAGGCGTCCGAGTTCGTGCGGGAGCGGGCGCCGGAGGCGTTCGACCGCTTCCACACGGCGGTGTTCCGCGCCTACTTCGAGCAGGACCGCAACATCGGCGATATCGAGGTGCTGGTCGCCCTCGCCGGGGAGGAAGGGATCGACGGCGCCGCGCTACGCGAGGCCCTGACCGAGCGGCGCCACGTTCTCGCCGTGGACGAACGCATCCAGTGGGCGGGAGAGCGGGGCATCTCCAGCACGCCGTTCTTCCTCTTCGCCGGCGACCGCCTGTACGGCTTCCCCGGCGCGCAGGAGTACCCGGTGTTCGAGAGCGTGATGCAACGGATCGGCATCGCACGTCACGACGGAGCCGGCGGCACACCCGCGCCCTAGTGCATGATCAGGCGACCTCGTGAGTTATGCATAGCCGCGCTCACGGTGACGCGGCCCGCGACGAGGGCGACCCGGTGGGTCGCCCTCGTCTAAAGGTCAATCGAACGCCTGCTCTGAAGCACTACTGCCTCATGCAACCTGTCGTTGGATTATGTCCCGAACGTGGACCACCTACCGGGTCGCCCGCCGCCCATTGCGCCCCCGGGTGATGATCATGGCGTGAGTCGGTCTCCTCACCACTGCCACGCCCGATATCATACCGTGCTTTCGATCAGTATGACGCGAATAGTGACACGTTTCGGTTGAATACAGAACATTTGTTCGTCTTACAATGGGCTACCCCCGCCCCATTGCTCCCCCGTTCCCATGCCGTCTGCCCCAATACCGCCGCGGGGAAGAAGGCCAAAGGGGAGGTATTTTCGGCGGAGCCGCCCATGTTCCCGTGGGCCTCACCGGGGATGAAATCTGGGTCCTCCTCCCCTAACACCCATCACCCATGTTCAGGGAGGTTGTATGCGCGCTGCCTGCATCTTGATCGCGCACGTCGCTGTCCGGTTGGAGCGGCGTGACCGTCCCGAACTGAAACGCATACCGGTGGTCGTCGGCGGAGCGCCGGGCGAACGGCGGGCGGTGCTCGATTGCTCGCCGGAGGCGGTGCGGCAGGGTGTACGGCCGGGGATGGCATTGCGTCAGGCGCTCGCGTTGTGCCGCGACGCCGCGTTC
>JBBQJF010000360.1:0-5375 GCA_038325665.1 Dehalococcoidia bacterium
TAGATCGCGCGGTACTCCTCGGGTGTCTGCACCGCGCCGAACTCCTGCAACATCTCCGATTGAAATGCGATCGCCTGTTCGAGTTCCTTGCTGGGCATGGTTCGCTCCCTTCAGGTTGCCTGATTCCCCGGCTCACCTAACCCCCCGGCCCCCTTCCCTGCGAGGGAAGGGGGAGAACGGGACTCCTTTTACACTGGGGAGACCATTTCTCCCCTCCCCTTGCAGGGGAGGGGTCGGGGGAGAGGTGGTTCGAGCTCTCACTCGTACACGTGTCCTGGCAGGTACTGGATCGGCTTGAATTCGGTCGTGTCTTTGCTGTGCTGGATGCCGGTTTCCCCGTGACCAGGGAGGATAAAGGCGTCGCGCGCCGTCGCCAGCCGGCGGATCTTCTCGACCGAGGCGGCCCACCGCTCGACGTTCCAGGTGATGGGCGTGCCCGTCGATGGCGGACCGTAACTGTCGTGGGTGTAGAGCGCGTCGGTGGTGAGCAACACCCAACCGGTGTGGTCGAGCTTGGTCATCAGCCCCATCGTGCCCGCCGTATGTCCCGGCAGGCTGACGAGCCACAGGTTCTTGAGGATCTGCTGATCGCCGTACACGGTCGTCGGGCGCTTGTAGCCGAGGAAGTCCCAATCGGCGCGGACGAAGAACTGATCGGCCGTGTCGATGTTGGAGACAACGTACTTGTACTCGTCTTCATGACAGACCACCGTCGCGCCGGCCTCCTCGAACAGCCGCAGGCCGCCGGCGTGGTCGCAATGCAGATGCCCCTGGATCACATAAGCGAAGTCCTCCGGGGCATAACCATTTTCCTTGAGGCGGGCTTCGAGGCACACCTCGGGCGTGATGTTGCTCAGATCGACCAGGTACTGCCAGCCGGGCAGCCACTCGGCCTGGGCATTGGCGGAGAGTCCAGTCTCCCACAAGATCAGCCCGTCCGGATGCTCGATGATATAGGAGATTGCCGGACACTGATACCAGGTCTTTACTGCCTGTTGGCGGGGCGCCATTAGCGCGTGATTGGGATGTGGGAAGACCATCATCTCGTAGTCGAGGCCCATGTACCCGAGATTGAGGCCCTTGAGCTTGATGCCCATGTACGCACTCCTTCCGAGTGGCGCGACAGTCCGTCGGCGCCCGGGCTCCTCCCCGCTCTCGTTCCGTGCCCCGGCACGCGATATTGGCAGCGCCGCGCCCGTGTCGGCGGGGGCGCCACGGGCGGACTGGACGGCTCTCGTGCAGAGTCAGGCGAGACATTCGGATCCGAATGGTCCTTCCTGCGTCCATATGAACGGGGACCAGGGCGACCCACCGGGTCGCCCCTACAGCCGCGCGGTCCCTCGGTCACGGAATAGACCAATGGTTGGTCTGAGAATGCACTAGGCCCGCGCCGTGGCCACCGCCGCGGCCTTCTCCTCGCGCTCGCGGAACTCGGGGATGATGTGCTTGGCGAAGGTCTCGATCTGGCGCTCGGCCACATCCCACGGCATGAAGCCCTGATCGAAGAACCAGCCGAACCATTCGAGGTCGCCCTCGCCGCCGATGCTCTTAAGCGACGCGATCTCCGCTTTGACCTGGTCGGGTGTACCGGCGAGACCGTACTTGACGCGGCGCATCCGCTCTAAGGTCCACTCGTCCTTGGGCAGCGCGGTATATGGGTCGAGCGGGTACTTTTCATTGTCCTCGGCGGTGCGAAACGCCTCCCAGAAGCCGAAGCCGCTGAAATACGCTTGGAAGCCGGCGCAGTTAGTGCGCCGCAACAGATCGACGCCTTCCTCCTCGGTGTCACCGAAATGGACCGAGCGGAACGCGCCCACGCCCTCGCCCAACCCGAGCTGCCGTCCGTTCTCCTTGGCGACATCTTGATAGACGTGGCACAGCCGCTGGAAGTCCGGCGGGTTGGAAACGAGAATCCACGGCACGATATTGTTGGCGGCGGTCGAACGAATCGTGGTTTCGCTGACCGAGAACGGCTGGAACAGCGGCGGGTGCGGCTCCTGGTAGGGCCGTGGGATCACCGAGATCTTGCGGATCACGCCGTCATCGTCGATCTCACCGGGGCGCCGTACTTGCGGGTCCACTCGGCGGCCGGCCAGCGGGTGATGCCTTCCTCGTACGGATACGGCACTTTGTAGTAGGTGCCGTCGTGGGTGAAGCTCTCCTCTGTCCACGCCTTCTTAATGATGGCGAGGTTTTCCTCGTACACCTTACGGTTGTGGTTGTCGATCGAGGAGCCGTCCATCGGCGCGCCGGTGACGTGATACTGCTGGCCCATAATGTTGACCCAGCGGTCCTGGTATCCGCGCGCGAAGCCGGCGTACACTCGACCCTTCGTGAGCTGGTCGAGCACTGCCAGCTCCTCCGCCGCCCGGATCGGGTCCCACGCGGGCAGCACCAGACCCAGCGAGGCGAACTTGATCCGCTTGGTGCGCGCCGCCAGGTCGGTGTACAACAGCAACGGCGCGACCGACGCCTCGTAGCCCTCGGAATGGAAATGGTGCTCGGTGGTCGCCATCACGTCGAAGCCAGCGTCATCGGCCAGCACCGCCAGCTTGCGAAGTTCCTCGATCATCTGTTGGTAGCGCTCGGTGTTGCGCCCAATCGGCCGCAGCTTTTCGCGGTCCTCGAGTGTGCCGGGCACCGTGGGCAGCACGAACAGCATGAACTTCACGCGTGTAACCCTCCTACACGGATGTGAGAATCGGGCGAGCCTGCCGGTCGCCCCTCAACGTATTCACTCGAGAGATGAGCGAGCCGGTCACCTGATATCGCCAAGGCCCCGTCCGATGAGTCGTGAAGCGTGGACCGGTCGTTTTGTGATTGCTCACCTCATCTCGTTTCCCGAATAACACTCTGATGCGCGGGCGCCTCCAGACGGTGCGACAACCCGGCCCGCCACGCTGTTATCCGCCTGCCACGCGGTTCGCCGCGCCGGACGTAGCGTCGGAGATCATGCGGTACTTTACGATAGTTCCGTGTCAGATGTCCAAGGGGCAGCGGTGAAGATACCGTTGCGATTCTGCGGCGCTCACCGCGGCGTCCGGCCGCCATCGACGACGATGGTCTGGCCGAGGATGAAGCCGGCATCGGCGCCGCGGAGGACGGCGATCACGCCCGCGACCTCGTCCAGGTGGCCGACGCGGCCCAGCGGCGTCTCGGCGATCCACTCGGCTTTGACGCGGCGGTCGTAGTCGGGGCCGGCGTACAAGCGGGAGGAGTCCGTCTCGATGTAACCGGGATTGATACCGTTGCCAGGGATGCCGCGCGGCGGCCATTCGACCGCGGGATAGCGCACCATCGTTTCCCCATCGCCGCCTTGGCCGCGCCGAGCGTCGCGTGGCCGGGCAGCGCCCGCGGCGTATCGAAGCCAGAGACGGCAACGATTGACCCGCCGCCTCTTGAACACACCGCGGGAAGCCCGCGACCGTGATGCCGAACATCCGGGTGATATGGTAGTCGCGCGTCTCCATCAGCGGCCGAAACGAGGTCGCGGCGGCGTTCGCCACGAGCATGTCGAGCCGCCCGTGGCGGTCACGCATCGCCGCGATCGCCGCGCCGTCCTCCAGGTCGGCGCACACGGCCCAGGCCTGACCACCAGCGGCGGTGATGGCGGCAACGGTTTCCTCTGCCGCCTCGGCGTTGCGCCGGTAGTTGACGGCCACGGCCGCGCCCGTGATCAGCGCGACCTTGCCCGCGTGCTCCATCGTCGCGTCCTTCATGCCACGGCGCCGTCATGCCGGGGCAGGCGCCCCTTCTTGGACGAGCGCGCGCAGGCGATACTTCTGGACTTTGCCGCTGGGGGTCATGGGCAGTTCGTCGAGCAATTCGAGCCGCTCCGGCCAGAATTGGCGCGTGAGCTGCTGCTCGGTGAGGAAGGCGCGCAACTCCTCCATCGTGAGCGTCTCACCCGGCTCGGGCACCACGCAGGCGCAGCCGATCTCGCCCAAGCGCGGGTCGGGCGCGCCGATCAGGGCAATGTTGCGGACTTTCGGGTGGCGCAACAGCACATCTTCGACCTCTTTGACCGGCACATTTTCGCCGCCGCGGATGATGATGTCCTTGGTGCGCCCGCTGATGCGGATGTAGCCGCCGGCATCAATGCGCGCCCGGTCGCCGGTATCAAACCAGCCATCGGGCGTGAAGTACGCCTCGGTAAAGCGTCGCCCCTGCACATAGCCGGCGAAGGTGAAGGCGCCGCGGGCATACAGCAATCCCTCCTCGCCCACCGGAACGGCGGCGCCCGCCTCGTCACGAACCGTCACGTCCATGCCGGGCAGCGGTAGGCCGTCGGTGGTCACGATCTTCTCGGGCGGGCCATCCGGCAGGGTCATCGTCACCGCCCCGTTCTCGGACATGCCCCACAGCGGCACGAGACGGGAGGGCAGCCGCCGGCCAGCCTCCTCCGCCAGCGAGGGCGGGATCGGCGCGCCGCCGCACAGGAACAGGCGCAACGAACTGATGTTGTGACTGCCGAGGTTGGGGGCGCGCAGCGTGTCGGCCAGAAACGGCGTTGCTCCCATCGTGAAGCTAATCCGCTCGCGTTCGACCAGCCGTACGAATTCGGCCGCGTCCCACACATCCTGATAGACCGCGGCGGCGCCCGCGCGGATCGGCAGCCGTACGCCGTAGAGGAAACCGGTTTGGTGACCGAAGGTCGAGGCCATATGCACCACGTCGTCGCCGGTCACGCCCTGGCAGCGTCGCCCTCCTTCGACGGCGGCCGCGAGCGTATTGGCGGTGTGCAGCACACCCTTCGGCTCGCCGGTGGTGCCGGAGGTGAAGATCAGCTCGGTCACGTCATCGGGACTGGGCCGCCACTGGTCGAGTTCGTGGCGGTGGGCGTCGAACGCGGCGCCGGACGCGAGGAAATCGCTCCATGAAATCGCGTCCCCAGCCGGCCCGCCATCGACCGCGATCACCGCCCGGAGCGATGGTGCACCGGCACGCAACTCGGCGTACATGGCGGGATAGTCCCATCCACGAAACGACGCCGGTATGACCACCGCCACCGGCCGCGCCAGCCGCAACATGGCGCGCAACTCGCGCTGGCGAAAGATCGGCGCGACCGGGTTGATCACCGCGCCGATCCGCTCCAGCGCCAGCGTCACAATCACGAACTCGTTCCAGTTCGGTAGTTGCACCGTCACCACGTCGCCGCCGCGCACGCCCAGATCGAGGAAGGCGAGGGCGCAAGTGCCGGCCTGCTCGCCCAACTCGGCGTAGGTTAGCCGCCCGCGTGGATCGGTGAGCGCCGTCTTGTCCGGGGTGCGGGCGACAGCCGCGTTCAGGTCGTCGTTCAGCAGCCGGTCCGGCCACAGCCCGGCGGCGCGGTAGCGGTCGCCCTGTTCACGGGTCAGCGTCGTGTCGTACGGCAT
>JBBQJF010000361.1:0-5365 GCA_038325665.1 Dehalococcoidia bacterium
GAGAGCAGCGCGGGGTAACACCCGACGACATTCGTCACACCTTGCCCGACAGACATCTCGGTAGTGCACTGCCATGCTAGGAGTGAGTAATGCGACGTTGTGCACGCGGATGAGGAAAGGATACGGCCATGATCGGCAGGCTCACCACGGCAGAGATTGAGCAGGTACTCCGAACGGGGCAGGTCGGCCGGTTGGGCGTGTACGGCGACGGCCGCATCTACATCTTTCCGGTCAACTACGGCTACGATGGCGCGTCAATCTTCGTCCATTCGCATGAGGGCCTCAAGGTCCAATTGATGCGCGCGCATCCCGAGGTGTGCGTCGAGGTCGAGGAAATCGACTCGTCGGCGCACTGGCGCTCCGTCATGGCGCATGGCGAGTTTGAGGAACTCACGGACGAAGCACGGCGCGACGCGGCGCTCGCGGCGATCGCTGGCCAAGGCGAGCGGCTCTCTCCGCCCAGTGTCGCGCCGTACGTCGACGGTCCGGCCAAGCTCGTGGTCTACCGCATCCAGGTGACGGAGCGAACGGGCCGCTATGAGCAGAACTACGTGCTCGCGAGCCACTCCGTCTGAGCGCGACCGGCAGCAGGCCATGGACAACCTCTCCGTGGGAACCACCACACGCCAGCCGCGACGCGGCGGTCGCCCGTGGCTGGTTTGTGACACCGACCCGCGCCTGACCAATCCCCTCATTGATCCAGGGAGAGTCGTCATGAAAACCACCGCACCACGTATCCTGGTGCCACTCGACGGGTCGGATCTGGCCACCACGGCGATCCCGGTCGCGGCCAAGTTCGCCGGACCATTGGGCGCCGAGGTTATACTTATGCGGGTGATCGTGCCGGAGCGTTCAATCGTCGCCGATGCCGCGCCCGACCTGCCGCCCCTGGCAGACATCGAGGAGCGGCGGGCAGATCAGGAGTTGCAGCGCCATGGGGCGGCGTTCGGTGATCTGCATGTCACCCGGCTCGTGCTGTTCGGATTGCACCCCTCTGTCGAGATCATCGCGTGGCTGCGCGCCCATCCCGTCGATTTCGTCGTGATGGCGACCCACGGTCGCGGCGGCCTGCATCACCTCGTCGCCGGCAGCGTGACCGAGGCGGTGCTGCGTAGCGGCCTGGCGCCCGTGATCGCGATCCGACCGACGGCTGTCGCCGCTGTCGCCGGCGTGTGAGCGAGAGCTTCATGACACCGGAACGCACACGCCGTCGCGCGACTACCCCGAGGAGATGCACCTGATTTGACGAGCACCGCCAGCTCAAGGAATCGCGGGGCGCGTCCGGGATCTCGGGGACCAGGGGTCGGATATTCCGAATGGAGCACTGATGGCAGTCACCTCGCTTCCGGATCATGTACGCGCCCTGCTCACACCGGGGCTGCTGGCGCCGGGTGTACAGCCGGACCTCGTGCAAACTCACGGCGCGTACGTGGTGCTGGCGGTTGATCGCGTCTACAAACTCAAGAAGCCCGTGAACCTCGGCTTTCTCGACTACTCCACCCTCGATGGCCGTCGCGCGGCATGCGAGGCAGAGCTGACACTCAACCGGCGGCTCACGACCGGCGTGTACCTCCGGGTGGCGCGGGTGACACGCTCGGCCACGGGGTACGGACTCGACGGCGACGGCGAGACAGTCGATTACGCCGTCGTGATGCACCGATTGCCGGCCGACCGGATGATGGACCGGCTGGTGGAGCGGGATGAGGTCTCGGCCGAACTGATCGCGCGTCTGGCAAAGCGCCTCGCCGGTTTCTATGCCGCCGCGGCGACCGGCGGCCGGATCGACGCCTTCGGCGCACCGGCCGCGCTGCTCGCGAACTGGCAGGAGAACTTTTCCCAGACTCTGCCATACGTGGGACGCACCCTCACTGTCGAGACGTACCGACGGATAGCGAGTTCGGTGTATGCCGACCTGCCGCGCCTACGCCCGCTGCTCAACGAGCGAATGGCGGCCGGGCGGGTGCGCGACTGTCATGGCGACCTGCGCCTCTCCGCCGTCTGCTTCGACAATACGATTCAGGTGTACGACTGCATCGAGTTCAACGAGCGGTTCCGCTACAGCGACGTGGCGGCGGATATCTCCTTTCTGACCATGGACCTCGATGCGCACGACCGGCCTGATCTCGCTGACGAGTTTCTCGCTCACTTCATCGCGGCCACCGGCGACCTGACGCTGCCGGCCGTGCTGCCGTTCTACCAATGCTACCGGGCCTACGTACGCGGCAAGGTGGACGGCTTCCTGCTCGACGCGCCGGAGGCGCCGGCCAGGCAGCGGCGACAGGCCCGCGCGGCGGCCCGGCGACGCTTCCAACTGGCGGCAGGATATATTCGCCCGCGCCGGCCCGTGCTGGCGGCGGTCGCCGGGGAGGACGCGGCGACCCGTGATGCCATCGCCGCCGCTCTCGCCGGCCGGTTGGGCGCGGTGCTGCTGCATGGGGTGCGCGAGGGCGTCGTGACCGCCGCCGGCGATCGGTTACGCGCGGGCATCCCCGTCGTGGTGTCCGGCGAGCACTCGGCGGCCAGCTGGCCGCGCCTGCGCGCGCTCGCCGTTCAGACACGGGCGCACTTCCTGGTCGTTGATCTTGGGCAGGAGCGCGCGCTGCCCGGCGCGATCCTCCTGGCCGGGGATCAGCCGTTGCGCGCTATCCTGGCCGAGCTGCACCGGCGACTGGGTGCGCGTTATGGCGTTCCGGCCACGAGGCGCGTCGCCGGCCTTGTCGCCACGGCGGGAAGAATCGCGCACGATTCCCGTGATAGTAAAATGAGGACTGATGCCGGGCGTACGGACACGGGGAGGGGCGGCCGATGAAGCGAATCGCGGTGGTAACGAGCGGCGGCGACGCGCCCGGCATGAACGCGGCGATTCGGGCGGTGGTGCGGACGGGGTTGGCTCACGATTGCCAGGTGTTCGGCGTTCTGCACGGGTTTAGCGGTCTGATCAAGGGCGATGTGCGCCACCTCGGCGCACGGGACGTCGGTGGCATCATCCAGCGGGGGGGCACGGTACTGGGCAGCGCCCGCTGTCCCGAGTTCCGAACCGAGGCCGGACGGCGTGCGGCGCTGGAGGCGCTGGCGCACCACGGGATCGAGGGGTTGGTCGTGATCGGCGGCGGCGGCTCGCAGACCGGAGCCCATGCCCTCTCCGCGATGGGATTTCCCGTGACCGGCGTCGCCTCGACAATCGACAACGACCTGTACGGTTCGGACATTACCATCGGGGTCGATAGCGCGCTCACTATCGCGGTCGAGGCGATTGACCGGCTGAAGGTCACGGCCTCGTCGCACGGACGGGCGTTTCTGATCCAGGTCATGGGACGGGATTGTGGCTATCTGGCCTTGATGGCGGGTATCGCCGGCGGCGCCGAGGCGATCGTCATCCCGGAAATCGAGACGGACCCGGAGACGATCGCCGCCGAATTGAGCGCCGCCTACGACAGGGGCAAGGCGCACGCGATCGTGGTGGTGGCCGAGGGCGCGCACTACAATGCCGAGAGGCTCGCCGTCTACTTCCGTGAGCATCAGCACCGGCTCGGCTTCGACCTGCGTGTCACCGAGTTGGGCCATGTGCAGCGTGGGGCGAGTCCCGGCGTCTTTGACCGTTTGCTGGCAACCCGGCTCGGCGCGGCCGCGACCGAACGGCTGGTACAGGGCTACCACGGCGTTCTGATGGGGCTGAAGCACGGCGATATATCTGCCACACCTCTTGCCGACGTGGTTACGAACGAGAAGCGCCTCGATCTCTCGTTGATGACGCTTGCCTGCACGCTGGCGAGATAGCAGGTCACGGGCCGCCGGTGGCGGCCGGCGGTGGCTGTCGAATGGCCATGGCGGGTGGATCCCGGTCGTCAGGCGTCCTTGTCGCATCGCTCGGCGATGACATGAATATCGATGTCCGCGAGCAGCTGCCCCGGCCGGCTGCCGGAAGCCGCGGCTTCGCCAAGTCGCATCGCCTGCTTGGCGGCACGGCGTTCGTCGGCCGTGTCCCAATCAATGTCGCGCGACCCGCTCCAGGAGACCGGGGCGACAACGTCCTCTCACGGCAGAAGCACCGCGCACGAGTGAGCGGCGAGCGCGATCAGGTCGCCGGATCGCGGTCTGCCCGTGGCGAAGAGGCGGGCGACGCGGAGTCCGTCAGGTGGCATCATGTACCCATGGTACTCCCGGCCACGGGCGTCAGACGGAACCGGCGGCGATCACGTCGTCGATACGGAGCGCCCACGCGAGCGCGTGCTCGCGGTGACGGAACGCGGTGACGTGGACGTTGCTGGCGCGGTCGAACACGCGCCAGGCGCCGACGATCCGGCTGGGGACATGCTGTATTTCGAACCGCCCGATAACCACCGATGTCATGGTAGCCGGCTCCATGGTCAGTGCTCCCCCCGTGATGTGTACACCAAATCGTAACCATGCCACATGCGGGAAACGTGGCGTCGGGGGGTGGTTTTGGTGAGGAACGCCGCGCCAGAGATACATCGGCGGGAGCGTGCACATACCAACTGATTGGTCACTGCAATGTTACGCAATGTGAAATCTGCAACGATAGCTATGATAGATTGAAGAAGCCCGCGAGGCTGCTCCGGCGTGTGCCGGCGAAGCAATTGGTTCGGACCGTGCAATGAGCGATTTAATTCAACGCGCGATAATGTCCTTGGAAATCAACCCAAACGTCATCGCGGGTGATCTCGCGGCGTACCGGACGCGCCACCGGATAGACAACGCCGTGCTCGCCGAATGGCTCGGCGTCACGCCCGACCAACTGCATCGGCTGGCGCTGTGCCGGCGTCCGCATCGCTCCGAGCCCGGGTTTGAGCAGACGGTGAATGACATTGCCGCGTACGCCGGCTGCGATTCTACCCGGCTCACAACCTTACTCTCGATTCCGCCCGATGACGTCAAAGGGTTCGCGGCATTCGTGTCCGATCGCGCCTCGAGCAGATTGTTCGGCAACTACGCCGGGCATCAGGCCGCCGATGCGTCCATCACGAGCGGCGGCTGACCACACGGTGTATCTACCCAAGGCGCGTCCGAATGATCATGCCCCGCGTCACGGCGCGTGTTGCCCGGCGCGTGTGATAGAACTGAAGTTGCCCCGCTTCCGTAGACACCTCACCGCTAGGCGGCCGGCTCGTGCGCCTGGCACTCCTCGAAGGCCGCCGGGCTATGGTAGCCGAGCGCCGAATGGCGGCGCTGCCGATTGTAGAACACCTCTAGCCATTCGAAGATCGCCCGCCGGGCGGCCCGGCGGGAAGGCCACACCTGGCGGTCGATCAGCTCACTCTTCAGCGTGGCGAAGAAGCTCTCAGCCATGGCATTATCCAGGCAATTGCCGCTCCGACTCATTGAGCATCGCACGCCATGCGCTGTG
>JBBQJF010000362.1:0-5334 GCA_038325665.1 Dehalococcoidia bacterium
CCGCCATGGTCGAGGAAGACGGCGGCATCGAGCTGGCTCGCCGCCTCGCCCGCCGCTACTACGAGCCGCGACAGGCAGAGGACGCGATCACACGTTGGGAGGCGATGGCAGACCAGTGGGTGGTGCTCGTCATCACGCCAAAACGAATTCGCTCGCAAGCGCCGGCGTAGCGGCGTAGTTGCGAGCGACCCTCACGGTATTGCTCCAGGGGTCGCGGCGCCACCATGGCGCCCGCGACGGCGTACCCACACCGCATGTCTGCGAGACGCCGTGGGACACCGCGCGATGGCCGCGTCCCGAGCGTCGAGCGTCAACGAATCACCCGAATCTCCACTCCGACACTCATACCCTGCCACACTCGGCCGGCTGTCAGCGCCGGCAGCCCGAGCCGCTGGACGAGGGCAAGACACGCGCGGTCGCCGAGCGACAGGCCGGCGTGGCGGGTCAATGCCCGCGACGGGCCCGCGGCATGGGCCAATCCTTCTTCGAATGCATCGACCTCGACCGCCGTGTCTTTGATATGGTGATAAACCTCTTCCGGGCCGCGGCGCGCGAGGGACGGCGAGGCGGGATTGCAGCGAACGTGGACTTGGCTCTGTACTTGACGCGAGCGAACCCCAGGCGCTCGCCTCGAGACTCGCTAACAGCCGGGACCTAGTGCAGCGCCCACCGGTCCGCTCAATTATCCCGCGTGTGAGGACGACCCGGTCGGTCGCCGTGGCCCAGCCCCCATGTGCATGCGCGTCCCACCGCTCGGAATCGAAATGGGCGCCCCACCGTGCACCAGCCCCCCGATACGGCGCGGTCGGCGTACCTCAAATCCCCGCGCGCTCCGCCAGCTCTGTCGCGACCTCGACCACGAGCGGCACCTGCCGGCCGAACCGTTCGAATCCCTCGCCCCGCGTCTCGCCGGCCAGAAAACGCGCGTTGATGCCCTCGATGATCACCGCGAGCTTATACAGGCCGAAGACGGTGTAGTAGTCGATGCGGGAGGTATCGCGGCCAGTCCGCTCGGCGTACGCGGCGGCGAATCGGGCGCGGGTGAAAAACCCTGGTTCGGCAGTCGCCACGATCGGCGCGAGCGCCTCGTGATAGACGATTGGGTCGCCCGCCTCCGACCATAGTGCCAGCGTCCAGCCGAGATCGGCGAGCGGGTCACCGAGAGTGGACATTTCCCAATCGAAGATCGCCACGATCCGCGCGGGGTCATCCGCCGCCAGCATCACGTTCTCCAACCGGAAATCGCCGTGAACGATTGTGGGCGGCGGTGACTCGGGAACGTGCGCGGCCAGCCGCTCACGCAGCCGGTCGAGCGCCGGCAGTTCGCGCGTCTTGGCGCGGTCCCATTGTTCGCCCCAGCGCCGGACTTGCCGGGCGAGGTAGCCTTGGGGACGCCCAAAATCGCCCAGACCGACCGCCTGCCAATCGACCTCGTGCAGTCTCGCCAGCGCGTCCACCATCGCCTCGGAGATGCGGAGTCCGTCCGCGGCCGTGTACTGGGGCGGCAGCGCGTCCCGCACCACGAGTCCCTGGCAGTGTTCCATCAGATAGAACGGCGCCCCGATGATGGACAGATCCTCACAGAGTGCGACCGGCCGCGGCACGGGCACATCGGTCGCCGACAGCGCCGCGATCACCCGGTACTCCCGTGCCATATCGTGGGCGGTCGGCAGGACGTGGCCGAGCGGCGGGCGGCGCAGGACCCATGCGCCGTTCGCCGCCGTCAGCAGATAGGTGAGGTTCGAGCGGCCGCCGGCGAGCAACTCGGCCGTGAGCGTGCCGTCAACGGGCGCGACGTTGGTGGAGAGGAATCGTGACACTCCGTCGAGGTCGAGACCATCGGGCGTACGGGCGGCATTCGCGGACGCCATGAAACGCTCCCATCGGACATTACAACCGACGTGCCGGTGCCGCCGGTGCGATACGACACCGCTGCATGGCGCCGGCATTGTAAGCCGTTCAGCCATCAGCGCCGGCGACGTGGTCACGGACAGTGGCCGGGTGGTCGCCGAACGCTGACGGCGAATGGCTGGACGCTCACGCGGCATCGACCGTCGCGAGGTGGGGCGTCACCGCACCGCCGGTTCGGTTTCTCGGACCGCTTCGCGGGGCGCGGCGGGACCCTGCAAATCGTCGGACGGGGTCGGTTGTGGGGCAGGCCGGTAGCCGAGCGCCCCGGATGGCAGCAGCACGGCGCCGGCCGCGATAATATAGATGACCGCTACCACGAGATACACCACCGGGAAGCCCGCGCGAGCGACCGCGGCGCTCATAATCAGAGCGCCCACCGGCATCATGCCGGAAAATGACAGCATCGACACGCTCATCACCCGTCCGCGAAGCGCGCCGGGAGCGAGCTGCTGGATCGTGGTGGCGTTCAATCCCATGAAAAGCGAGAATGCGAGGGACATCAGGCCCGTTGCGACGACGACGACCCATAGCTCAGGCATCAACGCCAGCGCCCCGAGTGTCAAACTCAGCGCGACGACGCACGCCGCCTGCACTCGCCCGCGCCGGCGCACCGGAATCCACAACATGCCGAACGCTCCAAGCATCGATGCTCCACCGCCGACGGCCATCAGTGTCCCCAGCACACCCGGTCCGCGTCCGAGCATCTCTTCCACATACGCGGGCGGCAGTACGGCCATCGCCGGAAAGGTGAGCAACACGGTCAACGCCGCCGTGCCCATCAGTCCCCGGAGCAGTCGCGACCCACCCACGAAGCGCAGCCCTTCACGTAGCGCCGCCATCATCGAGCCGCGCGCTCCGCCGCGACCCGCCCCCGCCGGGAGCCGGATGAGCAGAAGGCTGGCGATCACCGCGATGAAACTGATTCCGTTTATGAAATACAGACTGGCGATGCTGTAATGGGTGAGCGCGAGACCCGCCAGCGCCGGACCGAGCAGGCGGGATCCGTTAAAGATCACCTGATTCATTGCGATCGCCTGGGGTATCTCCGGCGGCGAGACGAGGTCCGGAACCAATGCCTGCTGCGCCGGCATGTCGTACGCCGAGGCGGTGCCCACCAGCACGGACATGAGCAGCAGCAGCGGGAACGTCAGCCGATCGGTGACGACCAACGCGGCGGTCAATAGCGCGATCAGCATCAACAGGGTCTGGGTTGCAATCATGATCCGGCGCCGGTCCCATCGGTCAGCAACGACACCGCCGGTGAGCGTCAGCACCAGGCTCGGTGCGGCAAAGGCGACGTTGACAACGCCCAGCGCCGCCACCGATCCCGTGATCTTGAGCACGAGCCAGCCTTGGGCGAGCGCCTGCATCCAGGTGCCTGTCAGCGACACGAGCTGACCCAGCCAATAGAGCAGAAAGTTGCGGTTCCGCAGTACATACATCTGGCGAGGCAGTCCGACACGCATCGCGACCTCACTCGGGTTCGGGGAGGGAAACGCTCCCGAAGTGTATCACGGGCTGGGGCGGGCACTCGTGATCCACCTTACCCCCGCTCCTGCCCCCTTCAGAGGAAGGTATCATCGACGCCCGACTCAGCCCACACAACACTCTCATGTTCTGCCGGCGGTTTGTCAGATTCGGCGCCGTATCCGGCCACGAAATACCTACCCCCTGACTGCCCCTTCTGGTCGTGCAGGGGCGGGACTGAACGAGGAGGGGCGATCCCGTCCTCCTCTCCCCAGCCCCTCACCGGGCGCCCCAATACGTCGTATCGCTCATTGACCGGCGGGAATGAGCGCCGGGACAATGGTCGAGCAGTGGGAGGAGTGTTGTCCGCGATGCTGGTTCTCCGTCGAACACGCCACGCGATGATCGCGCTGGCAATCCTCGTGGTCGGGGGGATGCTGTTCCAAGCCAGGGGAGCCCTCGGCCCCTTCGTGCTCGGCGGCGTCCTCGCGTATGCGCTCGCCCCGTTAGTGGAGCGAGTGGCGCGGCTGCTGCCGTTGCCCGAGCGACGCAAGGAGGTCGGGCGAACGATCGCGATCCTCATCGTGTATGTCGCCGGCGCGGGCGTGCTGACCGCCGTCGGGTTGCTTATCATCCCGCCCCTGATATCGGAAGGCTCGCACCTCCTCGATAACATCCCACAGTACAGCCGCACCGCTCAGGAGCGCGTGCAGGAGTGGAACCAGCTCTACCGCGAGCGGGTACCGGCCGACATCCAAGAGCGGATCAACGCCGCCGCGCAGCGCTACGGTCAGTCGATCGGGGCTATTGCCGGCGGCGCGCTGAATAGCACCTTCCGCGTGACCCGTACTCTGTTCAGTGTCGTGCTCGGCTACATCATCATCCCGTTCTGGCTGTTTTACGTGCTCAAAGACCGGCACAAGATCGGACCGGTGGTTGAGTCATGGTTCCCGCCCACCATTCGAGCAGATGTCGATGCCTGCATCGAGATCGTGCGGCGGGTGCTTGGCTCGTACATTCGGGCGCAAGTGACCCTCGGCCTGTTCATCGGCACGGTCACGACCATCGGGCTATGGCTGCTGGGGGTGCCGTTCTTCATCATCCTCGGGCTGATCGCGGGAGTGGCGGAACTCATCCCGATCATCGGCCCAATCCTCGGCGCGATCCCTGCCCTGATCGTGGTCGTCGCAACGGATCCGGGCCGGTTCTGGTGGGTTCTGGTGTTCTACACCGCGCTGCAACAGGTCGAAAACGCGGTGCTGGTGCCGCGCATCCAGGGTCAGGCCGTGTCGCTCCATCCGACGGTGATCATCCTGCTGCTGGTGGTCGCTCAGCAACTGGCGGGATTCCTCGGCATGCTGGTGGTTGTGCCGCTGGCGGCGGTCAGCCGAGATCTATGGATGTACGTCTACCGGCGACTTCGAGAACGGGAGGCCGAGCTGGCGGCACGCCAGGCGAGCCGCGACGGCCGGGCGCCCGACCTTCTTAGCGCTGACGGGCACGGCGCATTTCAGGAGGCAGAGGCCATCTCCGCGGCCGGATCCAGCCTGCCTGGGCGATCATCTCCATCCTCGGCCGGTCTGGAGTCCGACGTGATACGCTGAGTCTTGTCGAGGTGAGTCCAGGCACTCGGGCCGGGACTGCCACACCCCACTCCATGGAGCACCGTGCGGCTCGCAGCCATCCGCCCCACCCGACGGTTCTTGTACACGCTCGCCGTCGCCGCGGTCGTGGTCGTCGCCGACGCCATCACCAAGGACATCGCCCGCGATGCCCTCCCGCTCGGCGAGCGCCAGGACGTGATCGCTGACCTGCTGGTGTGGACGCATGTGCGCAACACCGGCGCGGCCTACGGTCTGCTCACCGGCCATCGCTGGCTGCTGGTGTTGACCTCCGCCCTGATCGCCGCGATGACACCGCTCCTGCTGCGCGCGCTGCCGTTGGGCAGTCGGTGGG
>JBBQJF010000363.1:0-5322 GCA_038325665.1 Dehalococcoidia bacterium
TCGGCCGCCAGACCCACGCCGTGCCCGAGCCGTTCCTGGTGCTCGCCACCCAGAACCCGATCGAAACCGAGGGCACCTATCCCCTCCCCGAGGCCCAAGTCGACCGCTTCATGCTCAAGGTCCTGGTCGGCTACCCCTCCGAGCGGGAGGAACTCGTCATCGTTCAGCGCATGACCGGCGTGATGCCGCGGGCACGCCACATTCTCACCCCGGACGACCTCATCGCGTTGCAGCGCCAGGCCGACGCGGTGTATGTCGACCCTGAACTGATGGAGTACGCCGTCCGGCTGGTAGGCGCGACCCGCCGCCCGGCCGACCATGGCGCCGAATATGTCACGCGGTATGCCACCTTCGGCGCGAGCCCGCGCGCCTCGATCAATCTCATCTTGGGGTCGCGCGCCCTGGCGTTGTTGCGCGGGCGCGACTATGTTGTCCCGCACGACATCGTCGATCTGGCGGCCGACGTGCTGCGTCACCGTCTGATCCTGTCGTATGAGGCGCTGGCCGACGGGGTGACACCGGATGCGATTATCACCCGCCTGCTCGATTGGGTGCCGCGCCCCGTGCGCCCGCTCACCGACGAGGGCCGAACGCCCGCGGCCGGTCAATCCGCATCGGGATTGGCGTGGGACGGAAACCAGGCACCGTCCACTCTGTCCCATTGAGCGAAGCGCGATCGCCACACGGCTGAAATGGTCGGGGCCGTGGGCGACACGAAATCGGTGGACATCCAATGACATCCATACCACCTACCACGGCGATGCAACCGACCGATGCGGAGCGTATCCTCCAGCGTCTCGATTGGCACGTCATACGACGGCTGGACGGCATCCTTCAGGGCGATTACCGGTCGCTATTTGCCGGTCATGGTCTCGACCTTGCCGAGGTGCGCGAGTACCAGGCCGAGGACGACGTGCGCTACATGGACTGGAACGTCACCGCGCGCATGGGTGAGCCGTACGTGCGCCGCTATCTCGAAGACCGCGAGATCACCGCCTGGCTGTTGCTCGATCTGTCGCCGTCGGTCGATTTCGGCACGGCGCGAACCCACAAGCGCGATCTGGTGCTCGACTTCGCCGGGGTGATGGCGCGGCTGCTGACCCGCCACGGCAACCGCGTCGGCGCGGTGATGTACTCCGGCCATGTGGACGAGGTCATGCCGCCGCGCGGCGGACGCCGTCAGGCGCTGACGCTGATCCACCAGCTCGCCCGCCCCGACCGCCAGCGTTCGAGCGGCCCGACCGATCTCACGGCGGTGCTCAACCGGGCGGCGCAGACGATCCGGCGGCGATCACTGGTGTTCGTGGTGTCGGATTTTATCGCCGCGCCGGGTTGGGAGGCGCCGTTACGGCGGCTGGCCCAGCGGCACGAGCTGGTGGCGGTGTGGCTGCGCGATCCGCGTGAAGAGGATCTCCCCGATATCGGGCCGCTCGTGCTGCAAGACGCCGAAACCGGGGAGCAACTATACGTGGACACGCGCGACAAGAAGTTCCGCGCCCGCTTCCGCGCCCTCGGTCAGGAACGGCGGGAGCGGCTGACACGCACGTTCGCCCGTCATGGCATCGATGTACTGAGTCTTTCCACCGATGGCGACATGCTCGCCGAACTCGCGCGGTTCGTTCTGCGCCGCCGTGAGGCCCGCGGCCGCCTGCCCGCGTCCGGCATGTACCCGGCGGTGGTCGGCGGCGCCTGGGTGGAGGCGGCCGGCGGGTGAGACGGTGAAGTTCCGCGACGCCCACGGCGCGAAGAGCGCCGAACGGATAGAATAAGAGGGTTCTCCAGCGACGTTGGCGCCCGTGGCGGTTCCCGAAAGGTCGCACGATATGTCATTCCAGTGGCCGCAGGTGTTGATCGCGCTCGCGCTCGTGCCGTTGCTGGCCGCGGCCTACGTTTGGATGCAGCGGCGGCGGCAGCGATACGCGGTGCGATTCGCCAGCCTGTCGCTGGTGCGTGATGCCGTTGGCAAAGGGCCAGGCGTGCGTCGGCACATTCCGGCCGCGCTGTACCTGCTGGCGGTGACGGCCATGATCGTCGCGCTGGCGCGTCCACAAGCGCCGGTCAACGTGCCGCACAACACCGGGACGGTGGTGCTGTCGATTGACGTGTCCGGCTCGATGCAGGCGACCGATGTCAAGCCCAACCGCATGGAAGGCACGAAGGAGGCCGCCCGCCGTTTCGTCAATGATCAGCCAAGCGGCGTGAAAGTCGGCATCGTCTCCTTTAGCGACTTCGGCGCCCTGATCCAACCACCGACCCGTGATCGTGATCTCGTGCTGCGGGCCATCGACCGGCTGCGGTGGCAACGCGGCACCAATATCGGCAGCGGCCTGCAGGTCGCGCTGGATGCGATCTTCGAAGGGTCAGATTCACCACGACCAACGACCACGGCTGTCGCTGGTGGACCGCCAGCAGCGCCGGGAGGCGCCGCCCGCCCGCCCGCGCCGGAACCCGCCCCCCAGACCGGCGACCGGAAGGCGCCGCCGGCAAGTATCGTGCTTGTCTCCGACGGTGAGAGCAACGTCGGCCCGCCGCCGCTGGAGGTGGCGCAGGAGGCGGTGAAGGCCGGGATCAAAGTGTATACCGTCGGCATCGGCACCAAGGAAGGCACCGTGTTGCGCATCCAGGGGCGCAACGTCTTCACCCGACTCGACGAGGACACGCTCAAGGGCATCGCCGAGCAGACCGGCGGTCGCTATCTCACCGCCCAAAGCGAGGAGGAACTGACGCGGGTCTACGAGGAACTGGCGCGCGAACGGCAGTTCGAGAAGGAAAAGACCGAGGTCACATTCGCCGTCACGGCCGGCGCGCTCGCGCTGTCGGTGATCGCCGGCTTCCTCTCTCTGTTGTGGTTCAACCGGCTGCCATGACTGCACCCGGCCTTGGCAAGCATCGAACTGTCAGCGGTGTCCCTCGTGCATCAGCATGATCACAGCAGCGGCCTCTACCTGACGAGACACCATCAAGGCGTGGTAAGTCGCTCCCCGTGCTCCTGCCGGCCCGCCCCGCTCGGCCAGCGGGACGATGACCGAGGGGCAGGTTCGCCCTTCCCCCGCGGAGAGGGGTACGGTTTCATCATGGGAGTCAGTATGCCCGGTCGGAGTGCCACCGGCCGATGAAACACGGCGGCGTTCCCAACACCCAACACCTAGTCTTAAGGGAGCTGATGCCCTGCTCAATCTCACCTTCGGCGTCATTCCCGGACACGACCAGTCGGGCGATCTGCTCGGTACGGTTGAACTGGTAGAGGCGCTTGGTTTCGACTCGGTGTGGGTCGGGGACCATGTGCTATGGCATGTGCCCAGCCCTGACCCAGTCGCCCTACTTGGCGCCATCGCCGCGCGCACCAGCCGGCTGCGACTGGGGACGGCCGTGATGCTGGCGGCGTTGCGGCCACCGGTCGTGGTCGCCAAGGCGGCGGCGACGCTGGACCATCTCGCGGCGGGGCGGTTCGTGCTTGGCGTCGGCATCGGTGGTGAGAATCCGGCAGAATTCGCGGCGGTCGGCGTGCCCGTCCGCGAGCGAAGCGGCCGCCTGGACGAGACGCTGCGCATCTGCCGGGCGCTGTGGTCGTCCACGGAGCCGGTCACGTTCGAGGGGCGCTACTTCAGTCTGCACGATGTGCGCTTTGACCTGCCGCCGTACACGGCGGGCGGGCCGCCGATCTGGGTGGGCGGACGCGCGCCGCGCTCGCTCCGCCGGGCGGGTGAACTCGGTGACGGCTGGCTCGCCTTTGTCGTCACGCCCGAGCGGTTCGCCGGGGACTGGGCAACGGTGCGCGACCACGCCGCCGCGGCCGGCCGTGATCCCGCCGCTCTGACGCCCGCGCTCCAGCTCTGGTGCGCTCTCGCGTCCACTGACGCCGAGGCCCGCGATCTGATCGCCCCGGCCATCGAGCGGATGTACCGCACGCCGTTCGAACGGTTCGAGCGCTACACGATTTACGGTACCCCTGACCGCTGGCGCGACCGCATCGCCGAGTTTGCCGCCGCCGGCGTGCGGCACTTCAATCTAGTGTTCGCCGGCGGCGATGTGCAGAGCCAGATGGTCCAGTTCGTCACGGAGGGACTGGGTAGCACGGGATACACGCCGCATGACGGAGGGCAGACCTGATGAGCGAGAGCTTGCTCACGCCGGAATTGCTGGACGCCGCCGGTCGCCAGACGCCGCCACGCGAGGTGACGGTCACGCGTGAACTGGTACAGCGGGTGATCGAGACCGTGGAGGATGAGGATCCGCGGTGGAGCGGCGCCGGCGCGCCGCCCTATACCCTGATGGCGTTCGAGACCTCGGCGCCGTACCCGGAGCCGGCGGACGCGCCCATGTCGCTGGTCACGGGCGATGAGTGGACGCTGCATCGACCGCTCCAGATCGGTGATCGGCTGACCTACACCGGCGGAATCGCCTCCGTACACGAGCGTTTCGGCAGCCGCTTCGGCCATAATCTGGTACTGCGGTTTGGCTGGACGTTCCGCGACGTTGACGGCGCGGTGGTTGCCGAGGTGGGCCGTGGCATGATCCGCTACCGCGCCCCCGACCCGGAGCCGCACAGGATCCCGGCCGGTACACCCGAGCCGCCGCGGGTCGCGGGCAACGGCCGGCCGCCCGACATACAGCCCGATCCCCCGACCGGCGGTGTGGCGCGCATCGCGCCGGTTGGGCCAGGCGTGGCGCAGGGCGATCCGCTGCCGCCGCTCATGCTGCGACCCTCGTATACGCAAGTAGTGCGCTATTGCGGCCTGACCTGGAACTTCACGCCGATCTTCTTCGATCCGGAGGAGGCGCGTCGGGCCGGGCTGCCGGGCACGATTGTGCCGGGGCCGCTGAAAATCGCACTTCTCACCCGCTATCTGGCGGCGTGGGCCGGCCCGGCCGGCGAGGTACGGTCGGTGCGCGCCGCCCATCGCCGGCCCGACCTGACGGCCCGACCGATCACCGTGCGCGGCGCGGTCAATCAGGTGACGGTCGAAGATGGCCGCCGGCTTGTGAATTGCGATGTTTGGTTCGAGAACGAGACGGCGGAGCGCTCGCTGATCGGCTCGGCGTCCGTGATGCTGTCGTAAACGCGGTGGATTGTCCGCGACCGGCGGCTCACTCCGCGAACCACTTGAGCAGCCGCCATGAGTTGATGCCCTGACGGGTACGGCGGTAGGAGAGATTGTCGATCGCCGCACGCGTCACCATCAGCCCGTAGCCGCCCTCGTGGATGGTGAGCATGTCAAAGGCTGCCATACGCTCCGGCGCATCCATAGCGGTAAACGCGATGCCCGCATCGGCAAGGCGCGCCTCGATGTGAGTGTCGTACGAGCGCAGGCGACACGCCAG
>JBBQJF010000364.1:0-5282 GCA_038325665.1 Dehalococcoidia bacterium
GCGTCATCATCGAGGTTTACGATGGCAATCAAAGGGAATCGCAATGCGGCAGACGAGAACGAGGGATCGGTACAATGCCGGTCCCTCGTTCTCGTCTGCCGCGGCGACCCTACTCGTAGCGCAGCGCCTCGGCGATCGGCACCCGCGACGCTCCCCGGCTCGGCCACCACGTCAGTAAGACAGGAGAGTTCAGTGAGATGGCCCACGCGGCAGAGTTCATATTAAGAAACCGCGTTACGGTTGAAGATTGTCGACCAGCAACGCCGGAAGTTCAGCGACGCGGGAGAAGATGGTGTCGTTGGTTAGTATGGCGTCACATCCCGCCTGGAGAGCGACGGCGGCCTGCAAGGCGTCGGCCAGCCGCAACTGGTAACGCGCTCGCAATTGGGCCGAGTGGCGGGCGATATGTTCGTCAATCGAGGTGAAAACCGTGTTACGTCCTCGCGTGATTCGTTCGATGTACTGCCGCTCCATTGCGGTCGAGTTCGACCGGTAGGGCACGACCAGACATTCCGCCAAGGTGATCGGCGACGTAACCACGATGATGGAGCCTTCATCGATGGCACGAAAAATGCGACGGACCACGTCGTCGTATCGAGGATTCTGCTCCACGAGGTAGATCACCGGCGCGGTATCGAGAAACAGGCGCTCAATCCCTGCAAGCGCGCCCTCCAACCTCATGAGGTGTCTCGCATCCGGCGTTCACGAGTGTCGTCACTTTCTTGGCGACCGCGTGACACCTATGCCTGAGCCTCTTCCCCTACTGCTGGGTACGGAGCAGTGCCGCGTAAGTCACTCCAGGGCAGCGATCTGTCCGGCGCGGCGTGTGCGTATTCCGAGGTGAGCGCGAGATGTGCGATCAACCGCAACTGTTCATCGCGGGTCAGGTTCGCCGCCAGTTCGACGATCTCATCGTACGTTCGCGCCGTCATCGCCCAGCACCCCACATAAGCAGTGAGAACGTCACAAGTGTCGGGGAGCCGCTCATTCCGCGGGGGACATCGCCGATTCATGAACCGTTGCTCGTAGTCGGACAGACACCCGTCGAAGGAGTGGAGCAAACACCCTGCAGCACCAGAACGGCTCCGTACACATGATACAGGACGGGCGATCTATTCGGATTGCCCGCCCTGTATGACCTTCCTATGGCGTCGCTACCTACTCGTAGCGCAGCGCCTCGGCGATCGGCACCCGCGACGCTCCCCGGCTCGGCCACCAGGTCAGTAGCAGCGCGAAGACGTAGGCGATCACGACGAACACGATCACCTCGGTCCAGGGGATGAAGAAGCTGAAGCCGCTGGTATTCGTCTCCGTGAAGGAGTCCGAGGTCAGCAGGTTGCGAGCCAGAATCGCCGCACCGACCACGCCGGAGAGGATGCCCATCAGCGCGATGAAGCTCGACTCCAGCAGGAAGGTGAGCGCCACCGAGCCGCGCTGGTAGCCAATCGCCCGCAGCATGCCGATCTGCTGTCGCCGCTCAACCACCGACCGGAAGGCAATCACGCCCACGGCGGCAATGCCCACCAGCAGGCCCAGACCCATGAACGCCTGGAAGATGCGGAAGAAGCCCCGGTTTTGCCGCAATTGCGAGTCGATCCGCTCCTCGATGGAGAACGCCTGCACGCCTTTGGTCAGCATCGCCGCCTTGATCCCCTTCGCCGCCGCCTCGCCATCGGTACCGGCGGCCAGTCGAAGGTAGTTCACACGATAGTCGGGCGCGCCGAACACACCGGCATAGGTCCGCTCGTTCGTGTAGATGCCGATGACCACCGAGGTGGGGATCTTCGACGACAACACACCGACCACCGTCACCACGCTGGCCCGGCCCGTCACCGGGTCGCGAACCTCGACCTGGAACGGCTCGAATTGCTTCTCGCCAGCCTTGAGGCCCTTCACCGTCCAATAGTCGGGGCCACCGACGTTTCCTGTCAGGGTAGGCAGCGCATCGATTAGCGCCAGGTTCGTGCCGGTGCGCACCGCCTCGAACACCGCCCGGTCACTGTCGTAACCCGTTGCCCGCTTGTCGAGCTTCGTGTCGCTGACCGCGAAGAACTGGTCCTCGCCGGCGCGCACCGGGTAAACCTCCCACGCATCGCCCTGCCCGACCTGACGCACTTCCTGCGCGCCCTCGGTCGCCGTCACCCGACCGGTCGCGGTAATGGCCGATACATCGAATGACCCTTCACTCGCCAGCTCTGCCCGGAGGTCATCGACCGGGTTGCCGCGGCTGGTTTCGGCGACCACATCCCAGCCACCTCGGCCCTCATCGCCGGCGAAGATCGTGCTGAAGTTCGCACTCAGTGTGCTCATGACCACGATCGAGAAGACAATCAGCGAGAACATCGCGATGGTCATGCCGGTACGGAAGCGATTGTCAATCGGATAGGCGATACCCATCTTCAGCGCCGGGGCGAGGTGCGGGAAGCGCACGGCCGCAACAGCCACCGCCGCCGCCATCACCAACAGCGCGGCGAACAGATACAGCAACTGACCGAGGCCATCGCCGCTGTCACCTAGCAGGATACCGACAATCATCGCCGCCACGGCGCCCACGCCGAGGCCACCGGGAATCGCGTAGGCGCGGGCGCCGCCCGTGCCAGCCCCCCCGAACAGAGTGGTCAGCAGCCGGGCGTTGAAGACGATCAGCAGCGTGAAACCGATCACGATCATGATGCCGGACAGTACGAACATCTCGATGTTGCCGTCCAGCTTACCGAACAGCCGGTCATGCACATTCGCGGGCAGCAGCCAGTACACCGCCAGCAACCCGCCCACGACCGTCCACGTCAGGCGGCTGGGCGCGTGATAGTAGCGGGCCAGCGCGGCCACCGACAGCGGCAGCAGCGAGATGCCCAGCGCGAACGGGAACAGCTTGCCGCTCGACTGGCCTAGTGCCATCAGCAGCCCGCCGCTCGCCAGCCCAAGCGGTCCCCACACCCACGCTGCCGGCAGACCGAAGCCCTTACGCAACAACCAGTAGAGGCCGAGCGGGGGTACGACCAGCGCCGGGATGCCGAGGATAACCCACGTCCAGTTCGTCCTACGCTTCGGCTCACGGCCCTTCGCATCGTCCGTGCCACGGATGGCGGCGACGATGTTCAACCGACTGACACGCATCGAGGAGATCAGCACCGTGATGAAGGTCAGCACGACACCGAGGCAGTAGCTGATGATCAGCGAGCGCGGGGTGACGTGCGCGGCGAGAAACGAGCCGTCGCTGCCCAGCAGCGCCTTGATGCCGCCCACCACCAACGCGAACGCCGCGCCCACCCCGAGCGCCGCGCCGACCGCGCCGGCCATCACATTGTAGGCCATGCCCTCGGAGACAAACATCTGCACGAGATTGCCGCGCTTGGCGCCGACGGCGCGGGCCATGCCCATCTCGGCCTTCCGCTCGGCCGCCAGCATCACGAAGATCATGAAGATCAGCAGGATACCGGCCGCGATCGAGAACAGGCCGAACACCAGAAACAGCGTTGTGAACAGGTTGCCGACCTGTTCGGCCTGCTTGACCGTGTCTTCCTTGGTCTTCTCCACCTTGACGTTCAGGTCGCCGAGGCCGACGGCCTGCCGTCCGGCGTCACTCGTCAGATACGTGCCGAGCCGCCCGGCGGCGCCGTCAGAGTTCTTGTACGCGTCACGCACGCCGCCCGTGAGCGCGACCGTGATCGCGTTGATCTCGCCGGGCGTGCCCAGAATGCGCTGCGCGGACGGAATCGCCATCGCCAGCCCGCCGGCCTCATCGCTATTGCCGACGGCGAGCACGCCGCTCGCGATCTCGTCCTCGACCACACCCACGATCGCGACCGGCCAGGCGATGTCACGCGCGTAGACGGTGATCGTGTCGCCGGCACGCGCGTCGAGCTTCTTCGCGGCGGTCTTGCTGATGAACGCCCGGTTCTCGCCCAGCGCACCGAGATCCGCCCTGCTGCCGTTCGCCAGCCGCAGTCCGCCGAGCGCGCTCAATCGCGCCGGGTCGATGCCGGCGAGCGTAATACGCGGTTCGGACAGACGCGTGTTCGGGTTCAGCGCCGGCGCCCCCTCAAAGATGAACGGCAGGAAGCCGGCGATATCGCGGTCGTCCTTGAACTCTGTCTCCAAATTCGCGGTCAGCCCATCGCTGACGTAGAACTTGCCGCCGCCCGAAAACTGGACGGCGCTTTGGTTCGCCACACCGGCGCCCGACCCGCCCTCGAAGTCGAGTGCCAAGTCGGTGCGTTGGAGCGAATCGAAGCTGCTCTTGGTGAAAGAATAATCGAGCGAATCGCCCGTGGTAAATGCCGCGGTGATGATCAGGGTCGAGAGCATCAGTCCCACGACCACCAGCGCGGTTTGCGTGCCGCGTCGTGGGATGTTGCGGAGGCCCATCCGAAACATCGTGCGGTTGGAGATGTAGATAGCCGCGATGCCTGCCATCGAGACGGCGAACAGCGCCAGCAAAACCCACATGATGTTCGTCATCGGAATGCCGAAGAGCTTGTTCACGGACCTAACCCCCTACCCCTTCCCTGCAAGGGAAGGGGAGATCTATGGTTCACAGCACATCAATGAATCCCGCTGCCCCGGATCGCACGGTCTGCCCCGCGGGAACGAGCGGGATACAGTTCGCACGGGCGGGAGGCGGCTCAGCGGCGGTCCTCGCCGACGATCTGGCCGTCGCGCATGTGGATGATGCGGTGGCAGCGGGCGCCGATGGCGGCGTCGTGGGTGACGATCACGAAGGTCTGGCCGCGGGTGCGGTTCAGCGTCTCCATCAGCACCATGATCTCGCCGGCGGTGGTGGAGTCCAGGTCGCCGGTCGGCTCATCCGCCCACACGATCGCCGGGGCGTTGACCAACGCCCGCGCGATCGTCACCCGCTGGCGCTGCCCACCCGACAGTTGCGCCGGCCGGTGCGACGCCCACTGCTCCAATCCGACCTGGGCCAGCGCCGCCAGCGACCGCCGCCGCGCCTCCTTCGCCCCCACCCCCGAGACCACCAGCGGCAACTCCACGTTCTCCACCGCCGATAGGACCGGCAGCAGGTTGTAGAACTGGAAGATGAACCCCATCTGCCGCGCGCGGAAGGTCGTCTTGGCATTGTCCGAGAGGGTGTTGATGTCGGTGCCGTTGATGCGGATGGCGCCGCCGTCGATGCCGTCCAGACCGCTCATGCAGTTGAGCAAGGTCGTCTTGCCGCACCCGGAGGGACCCATGATCGCCAGCATCTCGCCCCGCGGCACCGCCAGGCTCACCCCCGTGAGCGCCCGCACCTGCACCTCGCCCGTGTCGTACGTCTTGAC
>JBBQJF010000365.1:0-5274 GCA_038325665.1 Dehalococcoidia bacterium
GTGGCGTAGATGTTGATGCGCTCCGCGACTCCCATCCATGGCGTCGGTTGATTTGCGGCGATCTGGGGAGCGGACAAGCCTGCCACGGCGCCAAACACGAGGAGCGTGAGGATTGTCCCGTACGAGAAGTACCGGAAGCTCCGCCCGAGCGACGCGGCCCCGAAGCCCATGGCTAGCAGAAGGAAGAGTGACATCACGGCCGTCCCAGGTACGTGCATGGCGTTGCGGAACGTTCCCCCAGTCCCACGCGGGGTCATCGGGAAGAACAGCAGCGTTGACTGGCCGACGGCCGCGTATCCGAGGAGCATGGCTGCGGTGATGCGGGATGCGCGTTCCCGACCAGTCGCTGCCCAGACCCCCACCGCGAACGCCGACACGAGCAGGTTATACGGAGTGAACAGCGCAACCAGGAGGGGCCTCGTCGGGGCGCCGGCAGCCATCAACTCACTGACGTGTTGATCAGTGTAGCGGTAGCCCTCATACCTCATGGCCGCAATCACGTCGGACGCGACATACAACAGGGACGAGACGATGCCACAGCCGAGCGAGAGCTTTCGGAGCATCACGCACCTTCTGACCAGATGCGACGTCGGGTTCCGCGGCCGCATGCCCATGTGACCGAGCGGTCACTCGGTGCGCCGGCTGACGTGCCGCCGGTCCTCTGCATCACGTCGTCTGCAGAGGACATCATCAGGAGGTAGTACCTCAGGGCGCAGCCTCTCATGTGGTCGCTGGAGCGTCTGTCGGGCAATCCGATACAGTCCGCCGCTTGGTGGTGCGGGATTACCCGACAGCGCCAGCGCCATGGACCAGTCGGGCGCGACGCTGCCGGTGGCCGGTATATGGCTGGCAACCTGTCCAGGCGACTCGACGTTCTCCCAGCCTTGCCCGACAGAGGGGGCTGACGTCACCGGCCGCGACCCATCGAAATCTCGGGATTCGCCCATTGACAGCGCGCGCACGCTTGTTATGCTGATTGCGCTGGCGACCCTGACGGGCGTCAAGCACGGGACGAGAACGACAGATCTTGGGCGCGACGCTCGCTCGTATCCACAGGAACGGGACGGGTCACATGATGTGGATGAATGCCTCAGCCGCGACCCCGCGGGACGGATCCCGTGGGGTTTTGCTGTGCCCTCCCTCCAGCCGTCCCCCGGTGATCGCGGGCGGCGCGCGTATCACTCCCCCGTGAGGAGGGCGGACGGCTGCCCGGTCCGCGGGGAGCATGGGCAGACCATCTGGGGAGAACGTTTGGTTCCTCAGTCCCAAACTCACCAAACCGGCAGTAGGCGCTCAGGCGACCCCGCGCACGCGGGGCGCGAAGGGGAGGACCTCGATGCCACGACTCTCGATACTCGACCTGAAGGCGATGAAGGCCCAGGGACAGCGCATCCCGATGCTCACCGCCTACGACTACCCCACGGCGCGGCTCGTCGAGCAGGCGGGCGTGCCCATGATCTTGGTGGGCGATAGCCTCGGCATGGTCGTGCTTGGCTACGATTCCACGATTCCGGTGACGCTCGACGACATCATCCATCACACCAAGGCGGTGGTGCGTGGTACGGAGCGCGCGATCGTCGTGGCGGACATGCCCTTCCTCACGTATCAGATCTCGCCCGAAGAGGCGCTGCGGAACGCCGGCCGGCTGATGCAATCGACCGGCTGCACGGCGGTGAAGCTCGAGGGCGGCGCCGCGGTCGCCCCGACCGTCGCACGGCTGGTGAGCGCCGGCATCCCCGTCATGGGCCACATCGGCCTGACGCCGCAGTCCGTGAACCAGCTCGGCGGCTACAAGCTTCAGGCGAAGACGCCGGCCGCCGCGGCAAAGCTGATCAGCGACGCCAAGGCGCTGGAGGACGCGGGCGCCTTCGCGATCGTGCTGGAGACGATTCCGGCGAAGGTGGCGAAGTGCGTCACCGAGCGGTTGACCGTGCCGGCAATCGGCATCGGCGCGGGGCCGTATTGCGACGGCCAGGTGCAGGTGCTGCATGACTTTCTCGGGTTGTTCCAAGACTTCGCGCCGCGCCATGCCAAGCAGTACGCGCGGGTGGGCGACATCATTCAGGACGCGGTACGCGCCTACATCGCCGAGGTGCAGGCAGGGGAGTTCCCCACGGCCAAGCACAGCTTCGGTATGAGCAAAGAGGCAAAGTCAGAGCCACAAGAACTGGCGGCGGTGTACGGCGGGGCGTCGCGGTGAATATTGCCCGTTCGATCACCGAGTGCCGGGAGCTGCGGGCCGAGATCGCCGGCAGCCTCGGCTTCGTGCCGACCATGGGCTACCTGCACGAGGGCCACGTCGCGCTCGTGCGGCGGGCGTGGGCCGACAATGCCCACGTCGCCGCGAGCATTTTCGTCAATCCGGCGCAATTCGGGCCGCGTGAGGACCTCGCCCGCTACCCACGCGACCCGGAGCGCGACCTCGCGATGCTGAAGTCGGAGGGCGTCGAACTGGTGTTCATGCCAGGGCCGGAGGAGGTCTATCCGCCCGGCTTCGATACCTGGGTTCACGTCGAGGGCATTACCCGGCGGCTCGAAGGCAGAGCGCGGCCGGGTCATTTCCGCGGTGTCGCCACCGTGGTGTGCAAGCTCTTCAACATTGTTCAACCAACCCGCGCGTACTTCGGCCACAAGGACGCGCAGCAGTTGCGCGTCATCTCCAAGATGGCGCGGGATCTCGACATGCCGGTCGAGGTCATCGCCGTCCCCACCGTGCGCGAGCCGGACGGGCTGGCTCTCAGCAGCCGCAATGTCTACCTCTCGGACAGCGAGCGGTCCCAGGCGCTGTCACTGTCGGCGGCCTTACGCGCCGCCCGCGATCACGTGCTGGGCGGCGAACAGCGGGCGGCGCGGGTGCGGGCAGCGATACGCCGGACAATCGCCGCACACCCCGATACCCGCATCGACTATATCTCCATCGCCGACAGCGGCACCCTCGACGAGTTGCGCGTGATCGACCGACCGGCGCTCATCAGCCTCGCCGTGCGCGTTGGCGCCACGCGGCTGATCGACAACATTGTGGTAGAATAGCCCTCAGTCGTCAGCTTTCAGCCGTCGGAGGACGGCCTGGCCGTGCGCGGCCGTACATCCTCGGGTACGATTCCACCCGGTCGCTCGCGGTGGGGATAATCGACATCGCGTGTGCTGACCAGGGCTGACCGCTGACGGCCACGAGTTGCTGTCAGCGTCCGGCCACCGAGGGGCGCGGTCCGCGACCACGGCGCGGGCGCTCAAGGCCGGGTATCCTGACGGTGAAGCGGCGGGCCGAGCGCTGAGCGCTGGTGGTTGAACGCGTATGAGCTGACAGCTTCGGAGGAAGCCATGTCTGGTCATTCCAAGTGGTCGCAGATCAAACGGCAGAAGGGTGTCACCGACGTTCGCCGCGGCGCGTTGTTCACGAAGCTGTCGCGCGAGATCATTGTCGCGGCCAAGCAGGGCGGCGGCGACCCTGACGCGAACTTCCGCCTGCGGCTGGCCGTGCAGAAGGCGCGCGAGGCCAATATGCCCGCCGATAACATCGAGCGCGCGATCAAGAAGGCCACCGGCGGCGCCGACGGGGCCGAGCTGCAGGAAGTCACGTACGAGGGGTACGGCCCCGGTGGTGTGGCGATCATGGTGGACGGCCTCACCGACAACCGCAATCGCACGGTCGCGGAGATCCGTTCGGCGTTCAGCCGCGGCGGCGGCAACCTCGGTGAGTCAGGCTCGGTCGCCTGGCAGTTCGAGAATCGCGGCGTGGTCACGGTCAACGCCGCTGCCCATGATCCCGAAGTGATCACGCTTGCCGCGATTGACGCCGGCGCCGAGGACTTCGAGGTCGAGGACGGCGCGGTCGAGATCTATACCGACCCAAGCAGCCTTGAAGTCGTGCGCAAGGCGGTGCTCGATGCCGGCTTCGAGGTGACGTCGGCCGAGCTGTCCATGGTGGCGAAGACACCGATGCACCTCGCGGGCGCCGAGGCGACCCAGGTGCTGAAGATGCTCGACCGGCTGGAGGAGCTGGACGATGTCCAGCGCGTCTACTCCAACGCCGAGTTCCCAGACGATGTGTTGGCCGCGTTTAGCGCGTAGTATGGACCCCACACGCGTGTCCTGCCGGCCATGGTGGCGCCGGCGGGGCGGGCGATCCTATCGCCCCTGTCCCGGTCGAATCCGCGTCCGTACAGTGTCCCGTTCTCGGAATCGGGAGGCGAGCAGCGGATGCCCGCGACCTGTCATCCCTCCGTTCTCCCTCCCCAAAGGAGAGCCGGTGGTTTCCTCGGTTGAGTCCCCTACATCGCTGCTGGTGCTCGGTATTGATCCTGGGTCGGTCGTGACCGGTTACGGCGTCGTGCGCGTGACGGGCGCGACGTTTGACCTGCTGACCTGCGGCGCGCTTCGACTGCGCGGTGATGGTGTCACCGCGCGTCTGGTTGACCTCTACGACCGGTTGCGCGACCTGATCGCCGAGTGGTCGCCGTCGGAGGTCGCGGTCGAGGAGCCGTTCAGCCGTGTGAACGCCCGCTCGGCTTTCGTGCTGGGAAAGGCGCAGGCGACCGCGATCCTGGTCGCCGCGCACGCTGGCCTGCCGGTGTTCGATTATTCGCCGGCGTCGGTCAAGCAGGCGGTCACCAGCTATGGCCGTAGCGGCAAGGAGCAGGTTCAGGAGATGATCCGGCTCCAGTTCGGGCTTGCGGTCGCTCCTCAGCCGGCCGACGCCGCCGACGCGGTCGCGGTCGCCCTCTGCCATATCGCTCACCGTCGCATCGCCGCGCTGGAACGCCGCGCACGGTAGTCGCGGGGTGCGCTCCTTGCGGATATAGAGCGCGCCGCGCCAATTCGCCACACGGCCGTGATGTGAGACAGAGAGATACATGCCCACGGGATACGGGATACCCGACTCCGGTGGCGGCCTGCCATGCGCGTCGGTCTCGCCGGTAAGCCGTCGTTTTCAACTGTTCAGAACAGAATCACACAACGGCCGCGGGTGCCTCCCGCTTCGAGACGGCGATGCGCCTCCGCGGCCTGCTCCATTGGGTAGGTCGCGGCGACCCTCAGTGTGACGAGTCCCGCCTCGGTCTGGTCCCGCAGTTGGTCGAGAAGATCGGCGCGTTGGTCATAGTTGCGCACCATTGTTCGGTGGAACGTTATCCCCCGCTCCGCGGCGCCAGCCCAGCCGCGTACCGACGCGAATGCGCCGCCGTCGCGGACCGCTCCCACCGCGAGCTCATTCTGGACGGCGCCGTCGGCGAGACCGTCGACCCCGTCCGGGGCAACCGCGCGGATCTGGGCGGC
>JBBQJF010000366.1:0-5241 GCA_038325665.1 Dehalococcoidia bacterium
ATCAAGTTCGCCGGTTTCCGACGCGTATCCGTACTGACTGTCATCGCGCATCGCGTACCTCCGCGTGGTTGCCTGTTCAGTATAGCGGCCTCGGACCCGCGATTGGGTGTCCCTGGCGCCTTCCCGCGTCAAGACCGCGTACGATGTTCCTGATGCACGGTCAGGCTTCCTGTCCGGTTCTCGGCGGTTGGACCTGCATCCACGCGGACAGGGACCAGGGACACCCGGTGGGTCGCCCCTCCCGGGGAACGCGGACCGCGCGCACGTAGGGGCACAACCCGGTGTGTTGCCCCCGGCCACGGGACAAACCAACGAGTGGTCCGCGGATACACCAGGGCGAGCCGATGCGGGTCGAGATCGCACCGTTCACACCGGCCCACGCGGACGACGCGGCAGCGTTGCTGGCGGCGCGGCATCGGGCGGACCGCGCCCACGCGCCGGAACTCTCCCCCGCCTTCGAGACGCCGGCCACCGCCCGCCAGATGGTGCTAGGAGCGCTCGGTCAGCGCGATGCGACCGGGGTGGCGGCAGTGCGCGGCGGACGTATGACCGGTTTCCTCATCGGGGCGGTCGAGCTGACGCCGCCGGCATCGGTCGAGGCGCTGGTCATGCGCCCGCGATCCGCGCGCATCCTTTACCACGGACATGCGATCGATCCCGACGACGATGGCGAGACGTATCGCGCGATGTACGCCGCGCTGGCGCCGCACTGGCTGGCCGCTGGTTGCTTCGCCCACTACGTCACTGCCCCGGCCACTGACCGACGCGGCCTCACGGCCTGGTTCTCGCTCGGTTTCGGGCAAGAGTCAATTCGAGGGGTGCGCGCCACTGCCCCCGGGGGCGCGCCACCCGGACCCACGTACGCGGGGCGGTCCACACCCGCGCTGAGCATCCGCCGTGCCGGGCCGGACGACCTTGACGTGGTGACGATGCTAGATGAGGAGCTGGGCCGCTTTCACGCGCGCCCGCCGATCTATCTGCCGTTCTTGCCGGAGACGGCAGACGACGGCCGCCGCCTGACGCGGGAGTCGCTGTCCAACCCGACGCAAACGTGCTGGCTGGCGTATCGTGATGCGACGGTCGTTGGTATGCAGGTGTACCAGACGCGCTCGTCTGACGCCGATATGACCATCCCCGAGCGTGGCATCCACCTGGCGCATGGGTATACCTCCGGCGGCGAGCGCGGCGGCGGGGTCGGCGCAACGTTGCTGGCGCATGCTCTCGCACGGGCGGATGACTCTGGATACGAACACTGCACCGTGTCGTGGTTCTCCACCAACCTGCTCGCGCACCGCTTTTGGCCGCGCGCCGGCTTTCGCCCGGTCGCCTACCGGATGCTGCGGATCGTGGACGAGCGCATCGCGTGGGCGGGACCGACGGCATCTCCTTTGTAAAGGGGTAGATCATGCCGGCACACCTGACGATCGAGCCCTTCGACACGGACCACATCGCCGCCGCGGCTGAACTGCTGGCGGCGCGGCATCGGGCGGACCGGTCGCGGGAGCCGGAATTGCCCGCGCGGTTCGAGGATCCGGCGGCAGCCCAGTCGTTGATCGAGGCGGCGCTACGCGAGCGGGGCACGGCCGGCGTGGCGGCCTTCCAGGGCGGGCGAATGGCGGGGTATCTGATCGGGGCGCCGGTGCTGGCGGCGCCGGGCAGCATCGCCGCCCGCTATCTGGCGCCGCGCTCGATCTGGGTCGACCAGGCTGGTCACGCGACGGAACCGGAGGGCGGCCCGGAGACGTACCGCGCGATGTACACCGCGCTCGCCCCACTCTGGCTGGCCGCCGGCTGCTTCGCCCATTACATCGAGGTTTCGGCATCCGCCGGTGACAGCCTCGACGCGTGGTTCTCGCTCGGTTTCGGCCAAACAGAGGTGCGCGCCGTGCGCGACACCCGGCCGGCGCTCACTCCGGCGGTGGAGTCTGCTTCCGGTCGTCCGGCCGCGTCGGGGCTGAGCTTCCGCCGGGCGGGACCGGCAGACCTGGCAACTGTCTTGGCGCTGGAGGAAGGACTGTACCGCTACCATGCCGGCCCGCCGATCTGGCTGCCGTACCTCCCCGAGATCATCGACGGACTGCGCGCCGAGCACGAACCGGCGCTCGCTCGACCGGATCACGCCTACTGGCTGGCCGAGCGCGACGGGCGGGCGGTCGCCATGCAGGTGTTCGTTCCGCCGGCAGACTCGCCGATGATCACACCCGACCACTGCATCCACCTCGACGACGGCTTCACGGAACCAGGGGAGCGCGGTAGCGGCGCCGGTATCGCGCTGCTCGACCACGCCCTCGCCCGCGCGCGCGCCGCCGGCCACGCGCACTGCACCGTCTCGTGGCGCACCCCGAACATCTCCGGCGCTCGCTTCTGGCTGAGCCGCGGCTTCCGTCCTGTCCGCTACCAACTCTGCCGCGTCACCGACGAGCGGATCGCGTGGGCGCGGGGGGAACTCACCTAGCCCCCGGCGCCTTCTCCTCGGCAGGCCGGGTCGGGGCCGCGAGGCAAGCACTGTCCGAACTGGTGGGGATAGAGCCCGCGTCGCCCCGCGCCTCCGTACGGGCTTGGCGTATCTAAGAGGAATCGGGCCGGTCGCCGGCGAGGAGCGTGCCCCCTCGCGCTCTGTCTAATCCTCCGCCGGGGAAATCGGGGGGAGTGCGAGGGCGGGACCGGCGGAATCGCGGGCGATTCCGTTGAGGAAGCGACGGGTGAGCGCGAGGTCGATGTCGGGGGTCGCGAAGACCAGTGACTTGATGCCGCGGAGATGGACAGCGGCGGCCCGGCGCAACGCGCGGCGGCCGCCAGGGGTCAACATGGCGATCACACCGCGCCCATCGTCGGGGTCAGCGCGGCGCTCGACCAGGCCGCGGGCGGCGAGCGCCTCGACCCGCCGGGTAACGTTGCTGCGGTTGATCAGCAGCCGCGCCGCGAGATCGCGCAACCGCCGGCCCCCGGCGCCCGCCTCGTCGAGCTGCACGAGCAGATCGTACTCGCGCAAATCAATCGCGCAGCCGGAGACGGTGAGCTGGCGGTCGAGCGCGGCGACCGCGCGGGCGTGCGCCTCAAGGAAGGCGCGCCAGGTCGCCAGTTCGTCCGCGGTTGGATGCATATTCGCTGTCATCACCGTGATTGTTGCAATCGCAACTGAACCGCGCTATACTTGTTGCATACGCAACGATTTGGCGCGTGGTGGCTTTGCCACGGCCGCCGGCTCGTCAGACGCCCACTCTCGCGAGGCGCTGCGGACAATCGAGGGGCGCGCGATGCGCCCGGACCACGAGGACACAGACCATGTTCGATATTCGCCGCAAGGACGACCACTTCAGCATGAACGCCGGCTGGCTCAAGGCCAAATGGCACTTCAGCTTCAGCAACTATTATGACCCGCGGAACCTCAGCTTCGGCCCCCTGCGGGTGTTCAACGACGACATGATCGACGGCGAGAGCGGCTTCCCGATGCACCCGCACTGGGATATGGAGATCGTCACTCTGGTCCAGGGCGGCAAGCTCACTCACTACGATTCGGTGGGCAACAGCGGCCATATCATTCCCGGCGACGTACAGAAGATGTCGGCCGGCAGCGGCATCCAGCACTCCGAGTACAACTACGAGAGCGAGCCGGTGCGTTTGCAGCAGATCTGGTTCCTGCCCTCCCAGAAAGGCATCACACCAAGCTACGCGCAGGATACGTACACCGTCTCCGCCTCGGGCCTGACTATCGTCGCATCGCCGTGGGGCGCGGCCGGCGGGGTGCCGATCTACCAGGATGTGGTCATGGCGCTATCCGAGCGCGCCGAGCCGCTGACCTACGATCTGCCCGAGGGGCGAGGTCTGTATCTCTACGCTGTCAGCGGCGATAGCGCGGTGGACGGTGAGGAACTGCGCCCCGGCGACGTGGCCCGCGTCACCAGCCGCGAGCGTCTCACCATCGACGGCTCCGGCCGCCTCCTGATCATCGACGTACCGATCACGCCCGGCGTGACCCGCTCGACCCTGCTCACGCCGGCCGAAAAAGCGTAACCGGCGAGGGCGGAGGCGCGGGGATGAGTGCGAGCACTCCGCGAGGAAAGATAGTGGCGGGGCGAAATGCCCCGCCGCTTCCTCATACGTTGACCTGAATCTCTTCCCTCACCGTGTCACTGTCCGGCGCCGTGTCGCTCGCCAGCTCGCGCCGCGCGTCGAGAACCAACATGATCGCTTCGCGCGGATTGTCTCTTGCTTCACCCAGGGTACGTGCCCGCGTATTCGCCCCGGGCAATTCTTCGACGTAGCCGACGTACCAGCCATCAACCTTCTTGAAAATGGCGGTAAATGTTCGCTCCATATCGCGGTTCCCTTTTATTGACGTGACGAACACCCCACGGGCCGGCTGCTCCCATCATCCTCGATACGTTCTTCAGTCGCGTCCGCACCGACCCGCGCGTAGACTGACCCTATCGCCTCATACACACCACCACCTAACCCGTTGCCCTCATGACCACACACGCTGCCTCTTTCGGCACAAGCATCCACGCGGGGCCGAACGTGACCGCCACCACCATCCGCGAGACGAAGCACACTCTCGACGGGCGAGTACAGAGCTTTGACTGTGGCTTGGTCGCCATCAGCCCGCGGCTGGCCGTGGTGCGGTTCGAGCACACGACAGCGCGCTCGGCCGGAGGTTTCACGATCCCCACGGGCAGCCATACGGTCGGGTTCTTCTGGACGGGGCGTCACTACAACCTGTATCGGTTCACGGCGCCAGATGGTTCGGTGATTGCCTATCGGTTTGACGTGGTCGATGGCGTGCGGATCACCCCGGGACATGTGCGCTTCACCGACCTGCTGCTCGATGTCTGGCTGGCGCCGGGGGGGGCGCCCCGTGTCGAGGATGAGAATGAGGTCGCCGCCGCCGGTGAGGCCGGCCTGCTGTCGCCCCGCCGGCGTGCGATCATCGACCGCACCCGCCGCCTGCTCGAACGCGACCATGGGCGCATCGTCGCTGAAATCGAGCGCGGGCTTGCTGGATAGATGGGGGACGACGGGTGAGGGCCGAGGGACGAATCGTGGTGTGAGCGCCGTCTCCATCCTCGCGTGGAGAATGGGTTCGCGAGCGGTGTATTGCTCAAACCGCGTGACGGGCCTGGATTCCCGCGCGGAGCACGGGTACGTGATCAGTGACGGTAATGAGGATGACTCTCTCGGTTCGCTCCGCTATCCCGGCGGTGTGAGGTCAATCAACGTGGCGGCGCCGTCGCCGTGGGTCCA
>JBBQJF010000367.1:0-5233 GCA_038325665.1 Dehalococcoidia bacterium
GTGATCTGGGGCGGGCGGGACAACGAGGCCCCCAGGTGCTCCACCACCCAGCCCTCGGCGAACTCGTTGGCCTCGACCAACTCCGCCCGCGTCTCAAACACCGTGACAGAGACGCCCATCTGACCATCCGCCTCTAGCAGCGCGTAGGACACGAAGCCGGACCGCCGGCTTAAGGCCGCTGCCAACTGTTTGGTCGTGCGCTGTACGTCCGCCGTCGCGCCCTGGACACCCGTGAAGCAGTGGATGCTGGCGTACATCGCTGACCTCCTCCTTTGTCTGCCGGACGAGTTAGGTTGCTGTTACGATACGGCTTGCGGACCGCGTCTGCCATCCGCAAGCTACGTGGTGCGTATCAGGGCGTGATCCCAACACGCGAGCGGAGGACTCACGGGATGTACGTGGAAGCGCGTGATGCGTGTGAGGCCGCGAGCAGGATCGCCCGCCGCCGGTTAGCCGCGGTCGCCGTCCGGTAGCCCGTCCGCCGGCACGCGCTCCGCGATCTGCCAGCGCGAGCGTACGCCCAGCTTGCCGAGCAGGTGCTGCACATGGCTGTTCACCGTGCGCACGCTGATCGCCAGCGTTGCCGCGATCTGGCGGTCGGTACACCCTTGCGCGAGCAGCTCCGCCACCGCCACTTCGCGGGGTGTCAGGGGTTCGTGTACGCCCATTGGCGGGTGCATTGTGACGGGAGGAGGCAATGGTTGCAGTGTCTCCGCGCCGGCCACGGCTTCGGCCACCGCCTGCTCCAGTGTCAACGCCCGGCCCGCGGCCCAGGCAGCGTCAAACTCGGCCGGGGAGAGCTGAGAGTGTAGTGCGGCCACGAGCCGCTCATGGAGGGCTAATGTGGAGGGCGCGAGGGATCCGCCCAGGACCTCGCGCAGCGCCCCCGCGGCGCCAAGCAGCCGCGTCGCCCGCGCGGGTTGCTTTAATCGAAGACAGACCCCCGCCTTGACCATCATGGCATAGGCCAGATAGGTCCGGTCGCCGGCCTCCCAGTGTCCGCGCACTCCCTCCGCGAGCGGAACCGCCGCCTCGGCAGCGTTACCCAGGAACGTCAAGCTCAACCCGAGCATCGTGTTGGCGATGGCGACATACCGCGTATCGCCGAGCGCTCGAAAAAGTGACAGACTCTCGTTAAGCAGTGGCGCCGCCCGCGCGGCATCGCCCGCGTATATGGCGCTATTGCCCAGATTGAGATAGGCGAAGGCAAGGCCGGGCTGATCCTTCAAGTCCCGAAACAGCCGGAGGCTCTCGTCCAAGAGCGCGGCCCCACGGGCGCGCTCTCCCCGGCTGCTGTGCAGGATCCCCAGCCAGGCCGTTGACCACGCGACGCACGCACGGTCGTCCTCCGCGCGGGCCAGCGCCAAACACTCCTCGAGCAACGACTCCCCCGCGTCGAGATCGTCCTGCCACTCCGCCAGCGCACCGGCGCCGAGGAGGGCCCACGCCCGTGGAGCGGCCGGGGTCGTGCGTGCCGGCGCCGCGTCAAGCGCTATACGCAGCCACCGCCGCCCTTCACCGAGATGGCCGTGCCCCTCCCAGAACTGCACCAGCGCCACGGCCAGACGCAGTCCTTTCTCTGTCTCGCCGCCCTCAATTGTCCAGTGGAGGGCGGCCCGCAGGTTGCCGTGCTCCCATTCGAGGCGCCGGAGCCACGCGACCTGCGCCGGGCCACGCAGCTCCGGTGCGGCCCGCTCCGCCAGCGCCAGGTAGTAGGCCGCGTGCCGTGCCCGCGCCGCGTCATCATCCCGCGACTCCACCAATCGTTGCGCGGCATACTGGCGTACCGGCTCAAGCAGACGGTAGCGTGCCGTTTCGGCGGCCTGGACAACCAGCACCAGCGACCGATCCACCAACCGGCTGAGCAGGTCGAGCACATCTTCCGCGGGCAGACCGGGCGCGGCGCAGACCGCCTCGGCCGCGTCGATGTCACTGCCGTCGACAAACACTGCCAACCGCCGCAGCACGCTCTGCTCTGGTGGCGTGAGCAGGTGATAACTCCAATCCAACGTCGCGCGCAGCGACTGATGCCGGGTCGGCGCCGCCCGGCTGCCCCCGGTCAGCAGCCGGATGGCGTTGTCCAGCCGCTCCAGGATCTGGGGGGGCGTCAACACCCCCACCCGTACCGCTGCCAGTTCCAGTGCAAGGGGAAGCCCATCGAGGCGGGCACAGATCCGCGCGATCGCCGCGTGGTTCGCGTCGGTCAGATCGAAGTCAGGCGCCACCGCCCGCGCCCGCGCCACGAACAACTGCACGGCGGGGTATTCGGCCAGCGCCGCGCGTGACACGGCGTCGTCGAAACCGGGCGCCGGCAGGGGTGGCACACGCCAGCGGCGCTCGCGATCGATCTGGAGCGGCTGGCGGCTGGTGGCGAGAATGACGACATCGGGGCAGTCTGCCAGAAGCCGCTCGGCAAGCTCGGCGCACGCGTCTATCTGATGCTCGCAGTTGTCGAGCAGGAGCAACACGCGCCGGCCACGTAACACCGCGGCCACGCGCTCGATCGGTGGCACACCGGCGCCCTCGGGGATGTTGAACACCGCTGCAACCGCGAGGGGAGCCAGTGCCGGATCGGTGATTGGCGCGAGCTCGACCAGCACGACGTCATCGCGGAAGATGCCGCGCAGCTCACCCGCGACCGCGAGCGCGAGCCGGGACTTGCCCGCGCCGCCGGCGCCGGTCAGGGTTACCAGTCGACCGGGATGGGCCGGCACAAGCTCCGCCAGCGTGGCAATGTCACGCTCGCGACCGATCAGGCTCGTTCCCGGCGCTGGCAGACTCCATTTGGGCGTCTTCTCCAGCAGTCCCAGCGGCGGCTGGACGGTCGCACGCTCACCACGCGGCGGCGCCGCGACGCCGAATGCCGCGCGCTCGTCAGGCGAAAGATCGAGCGCCTCGGACAGGCGGCGCACGGTATGCGGAAAGGGACGCTGGCGTCGCCCGCGTTCCAGGGCTGCAATCGCGGAGGCGCTGACCCCCGCCCGTTCGGCCAGCGCTTCGTGCGTGAAGCCGGCCCGCTCGCGATAACGACGCAGCACCGCGCCGAAGGTGATCTCTCGATCGTCGCTCATGCCCCGTCGCTCCTGACAGCGTCGTACCCGATCATGCCCCGACCGGCCGTATTAGCGTGCGATGTCCGCGCTCGTCCCGTGGCCCGTCCGATGGTAGCGGAGGCGACGATTAGCGTCAGGATACTCCGGAACTGTGAGGGTGAGTGAGAGGGTGACTGTCAGTGGTCCGCGCCGGCGCCGGGGGGCATCATCACATCAGCGAACGGGGGCCGGCGCCTCATCCTCGGTCCTCACCCAGTAGCTGCAGCGCGTGTGATAGGAGTCGAGATGAACGAGCGCGTGCGTACAACCCACCGTGGCCATTCGATGTCCGACGACCTTAGTGACGGACCCACCCGTGATGAACACCGGCCGACGCCAACAGGTATCGCGCGCCGGGTGCGAGCGACCCTCGGCGATGGCGCACCACTTGACGCCGCCGTTCGCGCCCACTTGGAGGGCGGCCTGGGGGCCGACCTGTCCGAGGTGCGCATCCATGTCGACGCCGCCGCCGATCACCTCGCGGCGGTGCTGGACGCGGACGCCTTCACCACCGGCGCGGACATCTTCTTCCGCGCCGGCGCCTACAACCCGGGCACGGCGGCGGGACGGCGGCTGCTGGCGCATGAGCTGGCCCACACCGTTCAGCAGGCAGGCATCCGCTCGACCGGCCCGGCGGACACCGTCCGGCTCAGCCATCCAGCCGATGCCGGCGAGCGCGCCGCCGACCGCGCCGCCGACCGGATAATGCAGGGCCGCGCGGCGGATGCCCCCGCGCGGCGCCCGACCGTCCGTCCCCTCGGCGCCGGCGAACCGATGGTGATCCAGCGCCATGCCTCGTGGGAGCACCGGCTGCTGGGCGATGCCTCCTCCGCCAACCTGACGACCATCACGAACCAGCAGCAGCCCCAACGGAACGAGTTGCTCACTGTCATGCGGAATTTCCTCGCGATGTGGAAGAACGATCCGGACAGCGTCAACGCCGGTCGTATCAACGCCTTCTATAAGGACATTCGCACGGTGAAGTTGAAGGGCAGCGGTCTGCTTGTCACTTATGGCGAGTTGAACACGCTGCCGGATTATCTCCCCAGTCCAGCAGCGATGGATGACTGGCCCAGGGATATCCTCATGCCCATCTTGCAGGCGGTGCGCCAGGAGGGGTATTACAACGTCAACCGGCTGCTGGGCATTGACGAAGAGTTCGTCAAGTTCAAGTACGCGGTCGCCACGCACCTGTCCAACGGGACCATCAACGATATCTGGGAGTCGATTTGGCTCAATGACCTGACGTACAATCTCCCTCCGGCGGTATCGCCACGTCACGGGACCGACGTGTATTCGGGGCTGCTCGCCCGCAACGCCTGCCACTTTGCGCCGTATTCCTGGTACCGCTGGGGACAGTCCTACGACATGGCGCTCACGAAGGCGCAAGAATACTTCCGCACGCGTAATCCCGCCACGGCGCAGGAGGCGTGGATGCACCACGGCTATGCCGACCACTTCCTGCAGGACTCCTTCGCCGCTGGCCATCTGATCAACAAGACCCTGGTGATGCAGTGGTTCATCGATTGGGCGGCGAACGTCTGGTCTGAAAAGGTGCCGGATTGGGAGCAGGTCAAGATCATGACCGCCGGCCGGCAGCCTGGGCTGGCGGCGCGCGGTCTGTACAACCCCGCTAATGCGGGCGGGGTGCGCGACCCGCAGACCGCCGAGGAGCAGGACTCCATCCAGAAGCGGATGGACATGTCCGGCGTGCGGGCAGATAGCTCGGTCTCCCCGGCAATCGCCCAGTCCGTCGCCTATCAGAACTATTTGGCCTTCCTGAACAACTCCGTTATTCAGGCGTCCCCACTCGTGGTTCACGACTACCTCAATAGGAAAGGGCTGCGGGTTGCCTCGCAGGATCACAAGGAACCGTTTCTGCTCTACGGCGACGGCCACATGCTCGATGGCGGCGACGGGGTCGGGATTGTGAGCGATACGGCTCACATGTCCCAGCAGTCGATTCAAGACGTGCTGCTCAACGGCACGACCAAGATCACCCGTGCAAATATCCAAGGACGGTTCCCCACCATGGCGCTCACCGAGCAAGGTTCGATGCTGCCGCTCCAACAGTGGAATGACAGTTTGAGGGGACTTGCTCAGACGGAGTTCGCAAACGTCCACGACGTGATCATCGGCAC
>JBBQJF010000368.1:0-5225 GCA_038325665.1 Dehalococcoidia bacterium
GTCGTGTGGGGCCGGGAGAACCGGGTGGTGCCGCTCGCGTGCGGCGAGGCGTTCGCGCGGGCGATGCCCAACGCCGCGCTGGAGATCGTGGACGGCGCGGGCTTGTGGATCGATTTGGAGCAACCGGAGACGCTAGCCCGGTTGATTAATGTCCACGCCGCGGAGCGCTAATCGCGACACAGTGCGTATGTCATCATCATGGCGGCATGCCTCGCGGGCGAGGCACGTCTGCCGCGGGCAGGGAGGTTACGGATGTTCATCGGCTACTTCACCGAGCGACCCTATCAAGACCCTGGCTCCGGCTACTTCGGCCGGACCGGGAAGCCCATCGAAGACCTGACCATGAGCAACTCCAACTATGACCCGAAATTGGGGTCGCGGCTGTATAACCGCTATCTGGATGAGAAGGTCTACGCCGAGGAGCAGGGATTCGACGGCCTGATGTTGAACGAACATCACAGCACCCCCTTCTGTATGGGTGGTGTGATGAACGTCGAGGCGGCAATTCTCGCACGCATCACCAAACGCGCCAAGATCGTGCTGCTCGGCAACGTGCTGCCGATCTGGGACGACCCGCTGTGGCTGGCGGAGGAGCTGGCAATCATCGATATGATCTCCGAGGGGCGGCTGGTCACCGGCTGGGTGCGCGGCACCGGTCGTGAGAGCATCGCCCACAACGCGCAGTCGCCGTTCAACTGGGAGCGGTTCCAGGAAGCGCACGATCTGGTCGTTAAGACCTGGACCACCCCAGGCCCGTTCCGCTGGGAGGGCGAGCATTTCCAGTACCGCTACGTCAACCCGTGGGCGCGGCCGTACCAGCAGCCGCATCCCCCAATCTGGATTCCCGGTGTGATGAGCAAGAATACCGTCGCGTGGGCGGCGCAGCATCGCTACCCGTACGTGATGCTCGCCACCGAACTCGATCCGACCAAGCAGTCGTTCGAGTATTACCGGGAGCAGGCGCGCGAGAGCGGCTACGAGGCGGGCACCCAGAACATCGGCTATCTGTTCAAGGTTCATGTCGATGAAACCGAGGAGCTGGCGGAGGCGGCCGCGCGCAAGTACGTCGAGGGGCCGAGCAATCCGTTCCTCGAAGGCAACCAGGGGATCGTCCGGCCGTTCATCCAGAACCTGCCGGGCATGACCCAGCGGGATGCGCTGTTGCCGACCTCGGCAAACTTCACGGCCGCGCGCGCCCGCGGTCAGGCGACGCCGAACGCCGACTACAACGGCACCTTCGAAGAGCAGATCAACAAGATGAGCATCATCGCCGGCACGCCTAAGACAGTGCTGCCGAAGGTGAAGCATGTTCTCGAGTATCTCCGGCCCGGCTCAATCTTCTTCTGGGATGGCGACGGCGCGATGGACCACGACGACGCCATGCGCAGTCTACGGCTGATGGGCGAAGAGGTGATTCCGGCCGTACGCGAGATGGGCAAGGAGCTTGACCTCCAAGGCCCCTTCGAGGTCGATCCCGCGACGAACAAATCGGTAAAGGCGATCGCGGGCGACCGGCGCTAGCGGCGTGCTGTCGTGCGCGCGTGGCGCTATCGGGTCGCGATCCATCGGCAGGCATGCGGGGCAAAAGGCATGGGTCACAGGTCATAGGTCATAGGGCGGAACATCCGGTCGCGATCCGTAAGCAGGTATTTGACAGTGAGCGGCCGGGTGCGTCGCCCGAGTCCTTCGCCGGGGGGCGAACAAGCTCTACCCCCCGAGAGGGCCTCGATGGACGGGCGCTCGGTGAGGAGTCGTGTCCCGCGACGCTTGTTTGGAGGATGTCGCGGGATGAGGCGGTGGTCAGGGTCGAGCGCGCGGCCATCCCTGGAGTACCATCATGTCCCCCTCCCTTCCCTTCGAGGGACGCGGACGGGGGATAAGGTGGTCTCGCGGCGCGAGCCGCGGTATCGAAGGGATTGCTGGTCCGTCTTTCTCCACAATTGAATGCCAATCACCCACGAAACGATGCCCACCTCTCGTTCAAGCGTGTGGAGGGTTCGCGTCTTCAGCGCGGCGTGGGCAAACATATGAGTACAACCATGCAAGAGGATGCGCCAGCGGCGGCGTTGGCATCGGAGAGTCTTTGCCGCCGGTGTGATGATGAGACGGCGCGCTACCGTCGTCGCGAACCCCACGATGACCGATTTTGCTTCGAACTGTTCCGCCGCGCCATCGTCAATCGCGATGACGCGTGCTGGAGCGGTTTGCTTCGCATCTACGGCGAACAAGTGCTTGCCTGGTGTCGTCGCGCGGGCGGGGAGCCTGCCTTCGACGTGGAGGAACTGGCGCAACTAGTCTGGCAAAAGTTCTGGCACAGCTTCACCACCAAGAATCTGGAGCGTGCACGCGGCACGGCCGGAGTCTTGGCCTATCTGCAGATGTGTGCGATGAGCGTCGTGATCGACGCCGCCCGCGCTCGCCCCAACACAATCTCGCTCGATCAAAAGATGATCGAGCGCCCAGGCGACGAGCTCCCGCTCGATGATCAGATAGCCGCTGCCGACGAACTGGCGGCGTTGTGGGCGATTGTCCGGGCGCATCTGCGTGACGAACGCGAGGTTGTGCTGGTGTCCTTGATGTTTGAGATCGGCCTCAAACCCGCCGAGGCGCAGGCACGCCGGCCTGACCTGTTCCCCGACGTGTCCGATGTGTACCGCACCAAGCGCAACTTGATGGACCGGCTCGCACGCGATTCCGCGCTGCGTGAGTGGCGCGATCAGTTCGACCTGTAGCCGGCCGCCGGGTTTGTTTTTCGGGACGGCCGCCGGTAGGCAGCCCAAACCACATCCCCGGCTCGTTGATACATATGACATCAGATGGATGCGCGTACCGTGATGGGAAGGGGCACGCTCACATCTCGGGGGGCGCATCCGTGATCCATGGAGTGGCGCTCGACACACGCGGTACAATCGTGTCAGTGGACGCATGTGGCCGGTGGGCAATCGCCTATCCGACCTCGGAAGGTGGCGCGGCGCATATGCGCGGGCGTACCGGCTCGCGCCGGCGGAGGAGGCGTCCCGATCGGGCTTGCGCCGCGCACCGATGCGCATGGCGTGCCGCGCGGCGCGTGGCCCCGGCCGAGCGGCGGCGCTCGTGACCGGTAATGCCGGCCGGGTCTGTCAATGCAGACTGAATCGGGAGCCGTGCCGGGGTACGGCGCGTATGTTCATGGTAGGTCGCCCGCGAGTGATGGGCATCGTTCGAACGGCCTCGGTGGTGAAGGAGCCGCGGGCATCCTATATCAAGGGGAATGTGATGAGTAAGCTGCCCACCCATTGTGTAGATCCGAACGGGATCACCGCCGAGGATCTCGTGGCTTATGCACATGGGGAGGCAAGGTCCGCGGTGGTACGCCATGTCGCCGCGTGCGCGGCATGTGGCGCCGAGGTTCGCGCGGCGATTCGCTTGGATGCCGTGCTGCAGCAGCGCCTATTCCGGCGCTCCTGCCCACCCTCTGTCGAGCTAGGCGAGTACGCGCTCGACATCCTCGCTGCCGGCGACCGGATGCGGGTCGCATCGCATATGACTGACTGCCCTCACTGTCTGGCCGAGCGTGACCAGTTCACGTCCTTTTTGGCCGTGTCCGAGTCCGCGCCAGAGCCGCGCCCATGGGGAGTCGTCGCGGCGTTCCGGCGGCTGCTGGCGACGCCGTTGGTTCCGCCCGCGTCCGCGCTCGCCGGTCTACGCGGCGTGGGTAACACCGACAGCATCACGTATACAGCCGCCGGGCTGCGCCTTACTGTCAGTGTGCAGCGCGCGAACCGCGGCGGACACTTGGTGGCAGGCCTGGTTGATGATGGCGATAGTTCTGGCAGCGATATGATCGCGCGGTTGTACGCTGAAGATCGCCTCATTCAAACTGAACCGGTTGATGATCTGGGCAACTTTATCTTCGACAATCTATCCCCCGGCTCCTACCGAATCGAGGTCACGATACCGGTCGCGATCGTGGTGATTGATCCCGTCGATGTGCGGTAGCGGCGCCCCCGGTTGCAGCAGTCTTCTTGTTCCTGGTCCACTGCTCTTCCTCCGCGCCACGGTAGCCGGTGGACGCCCCCCTCTCCGACAGGCATGCCACGGATACGCACTCGACGTGACCGCACGGTCGCCATGCGGCGGCTGCTCGAACCTGAGCCAGCGGTACAGCGTGGGCAGGCGGGAGGGCAGCGACTCGACATCGGCGACCACCGCGTGGCTGGCGTCGCCGCACATCGTCTTGAGATAGTCGTGGCCGGCGCGGTGCATGCTCAGATAGGGACAAGCAGGTCAACGGCGTGCGGCAGCACATCGGCGATCAGAGTTGCCCTCCTTTGTGCTTGCTCCAACTCTCGCGGAGTAACGCATATCAGATCGAGCGGGCCTTCGCCGCCGGTCGCGTACCATAGCTCCCGCAAACCATTTTCCCGATTCCGTCGATCCACGCCACTAAAACGCGCCGAAACAACAATCAAGTCATAATCGATGTCATCCGGCTCGATCGCGCAGCTATCTCCGCCGAAGAAGAAGACAAGCCCGGCGGCTACTTCATCTCGCAGTCGTAGGGCAGACCCTGTCAGGGTCGGTGTGACGACAGGCCGAGTTGCTGCCGTATCCATGCCAGTACCGCCTCTGCCGCGTCAATGTCCTGCTCGGCCTCGGCCGTGGTGATGAGAGCAACCGGGGCCACGGCGGTGACAGCGTCAGGATATCGCGCAAGTAGAAATACCGGGTTGATGTGAACAAGATGCGCGAGGGCGTTAGCGGGCGCCGCCACCGTCCGGCCCAGCCAGACGAGATTATGTGGACGGAATGCGAATGTGCCCGCCCGTGTCAAGACCGCTATGGAGCCGAGTGAGGCGGAAGATAGCTAGGAAAACTTGACGTCCGCACCTGGGTTTCGATAATGTGGCCCAGTTCCTCCGTGGACTCGACCGATATTAACGGGTCCGAGAGAGATCATGGCGGCGCCAAGACCGTCAACCTGTTGAATCATCGCAAGCGTTCAGCAGTTAGCGGTCAGCGACCGTGCGGTCACCGTCCGAGATCACGGCGCAGGCGCTGATCGCTGGGTATCTTGACGGTAAACCGGCGGGCTGATCGCCGTGCACTGAAGGATGAACACTCACCAATCGCAAAAAATATTCTCATTGCGAGGCGTCCCAATATCAATATATGATGTTGAATAAGTCTTCATAGTTAGCGGTGTGTAGTACAACATCCGTGCGCGGCGATGTGACAGACAATGC
>JBBQJF010000369.1:0-5223 GCA_038325665.1 Dehalococcoidia bacterium
ACTGCCCGATGTGATACTCGACCGCGCCCACCCCGATCGGTCGCGTCAGCACCGTGGTGGCGTAGGCGCGTGAGCCGCCGGCAATCAGGATATCGGCGCTCACCTCGGCCGGCACATGCAGGCTGAATTCTTCCACCGCCCGTCTGATGTGCTCATCAATGTTGGCGTCCGTGAGTCCGCGCTCGGCGGACACCGTCACACCCACCGCCCACAGCACGCGTGTCCGAAACTCGGCCAGTGTCGGCATGATGATCCTCCGGGTCGAATGGGTGTTGGGTGTTGGGAGACGGGGACGGACCTTCCGTTCATCACCGACCCTGCCCCGGCAGGGGCATGAGCACCTCCCGTGAACGTCCCTTACCCACCGGCCCTCGACGGTACCGAAGGTGAGCGTGCGAGGGACGTGAACCGGGTGCGGCGGTTCAGGTGGTGTTCGTCAATGCGGGGCATTCCTGACGCGGCCGGCTACTCTTCGGCGCCTATGACCACGCCCTTGAGCGTTGTCGAGACAGACCGCACGACGGTCAGCGCGTTGTTGTTGGCGGCGGCGAGGATGCCGTTGCTGAAGTCGAGGATCAGCGGCGCGGCGGTCGCGCCCAGCACCATCAGCGTCGTGCCGCCGGCGCCGTCGTTGAGGGTGAGATCGCAGGCAGCGCCGGGCGTCAGGCACAACCGTATCAGCCGGAACTTCTTGCCCGCGGCCGGCGTCCACAGCGCGGTTTCGGCCGTGGCCGCCGCCAGGTTGACGCTCTTGAAGGTCACGGCCGTGCGCGCCCGATCCCAGGTGGCGCCGTTGAACAGATAGAGGTAGGAGAACGTCGGCAACGAGCGGATGCCGGTGGAGTAGCCGTCCGTGTTCGCGAACGCCGTCTGCACCACCGCGCCGCTGACTCCATCGGTCAATTCAATGGGTGTGATCGACTGACCCGTGTCGGTCGTGCGAATGGCAGCCATGGTTGGCCTCCCTTTGGTCGGCGGTGTTGGGTGTTAGGTGGTAGGCGATAGGGGACGGCAGATGAAGGCGGGTTTCCGGTCTCCCAACACCTAGCACCCAACATCCATCACCTAAGGAATGATGCCCTTGAGCCGGGCGAGGGCGAGGTCGGCGAAGATGGCGATGTTGGTGTACCACTTGATCCGCCAGCGGGTGGCGTCTTTGGTTTCGAGGGTGCCGACGCGCTCGACCTGGAGGCCATTCGCGCCTTGCAGCCCCGCGAGCCGTCCCTCGCCAAACTGAACGGCGTAGATGCTCGACGCGATCGCGCCCGATGTCCCCTGTGTCTCGGTGTCGGGGACGAAGTCGGAGACACCAATCGGAATGCCGGCGTAGAACTCCTGGAACATGCCGAAGTCGCTCGGCCGCGTCTCCATAAAGGCGCCGCTGGCGCGTACGATCTGGTTGAGAGTGCGGCGGCTGCGCTTGCTCATCAGGAGCAGGTCGGGCCGCCCCGGCTTGACCAGATCGATCACCTGGTCGAGCAGCGACAGCGTGAGCTGCGTGCCGTTCGTCGCGGCGGTGATCGTCTGACCGGCGGTCGTCTGTTTGGCGATGCCGTCGAAGCTCTTGGTATCGACGGTGATGTCGCCGGTGATGAACGTCTCCTCGAACTTGTAGCGGACTGCCTTGGCCTTCAGCTCCAGCACCGCCGCCTCGATGTCCTGCACATTGTTGCGGGTGGTGGCGATGTAGCGGTCAATATCGGCGTCACCGCCGAGGACCGTGAGGCTGGTGGTGAGTTGGGTGAACGTCGGCGTCGACTCGGTCCAGGTGTCGCCCACCTGGAAGAACGCGGCCGTGGGCGCGACGTTCTCGCGGTTGTAGGTGATGGCGTTGCCGGTGATGTCGATGAAGGGCATGCGCTGTAATAGCGGCGAATCCTTGACGATCGTCTCGATCACCCCTTGCAGCACCACATCGTTGGAGAGTTTTGCCGCCTCGATCAGTGTGAGAGCCATGATGGGAGGGGAAGGTCACGGGGCACAGGTCACGGGTCACGGGGGAGATGATCCCCCACCTATCCCACCTGTTGCCCAGCGCCCCTTCCCCCTGCCTCCTTTCCACTACCCCCCATGAATGATGCCGTTCCGTCCCCCGTTCTCTATGACCTGTGACCTATGATCTGTGACCTATTCCGTACCGAATCTTCTCCGCGGCGCTCATCGCGCCGGCATCGGGTCCACGGCGGGGCGGGCTGCCGGCCGGGACGGTAGGGGCGGCATCGGCGGCGACGTGCTCGCGCACGCGCGCCACCAACTCGCGCGCCGCGCGGACGGTGGTGTCGATTTGGTCGAGCGTGTCGCCGGTGACGAGGTCGGCCGGTAGCTCCGGTGAGCCGGCGAGCACCGCCTCGCGGTAGCGGGACATCGCCGCCCGGCGATCGATGTGCGCCGTGTCGAGGTTGCGCCGCAGCTCGGCCGCGGCCGTCTCTATTTCCCGTGTGCGGCCTTCTTGGCCGGCAAGCCGCTCGGCCAGCCGCGCCGATTCGGCGCGCACCGTTTCCAGTTCGTCGCGCAATGCGTCCAGGTCGTCCATGGGCATACCTCCCTTGAAGATGGGTGATGGGTGTTGGGGGCACGGCCCCCTTTTCATGCCTGGTGGCGCCCCGAAGGGGCATGAGTGACTCCCTTGCAGATGGCTGTCGGGTGATGGGGAGGCGTGCTCGCGTGTCATGCGGCGTGGTACGCACCGGGCGCACATGCTCAACTTCCGTACATGCGTCCCTCGCCGGGGGATGCCGGTCAGTTGTGGCTCTGGTCCCCGTCGCCGGCTCGTGGCGGGCGAGGATGTGCGTCGCGCCCCGGTTCGGATGGTCGGGCCACGGCGTGGGGGAGTCCGCCGCGGCCCGACTCATCGGACTATCGAACATATGTTCGTATTGGAGCAACAGGATCGTGTCATCAGATCAGTGGCGCGCGGTCGCATGGGGCCGTGCGTGTATACTCGCCATGGCGTGACGGCGCCGCCTCGGGGCGGGCGGCCCCCGGCGTTGTCACGCGGGACTGGCCCCCATCACCCAACACCCAAGACCCAAGACCCAACACCCATTCTCAAGGGAGCGTGCAATGCGCGGAGCGGCCGGGATGCAGACCATGTGGCAGGCGACGCGCGGGAATGGGTCGCGCGCCCGGTGGCGTGCGCTGATGGCCGCCCTGGGTGCGCTCGCCATTGCGAAGGCGGGGGTTCTGGCCGTCGCCTGGGCCGGCTCGCAGCGCTCGATCCACCCGAAGCCGGTGCGTGAGGCCCAGGATCTGCCCGAGTACGACTTCGCGGCGCACACCGAGGATGTGCGCTTCGCCAGCCTCGACGGCACACCGCTGGCCGCCTGGTTTGTCCCCCACGAGATGGCACGCGCGGCGACAGTGATTCTGCTGCACGGCTACGGCAACTCACGGGCGCAGTTGTTGCCGCACGCCGCCTATCTGCACCGGGCCGGCTATCATGTGCTGCTGATCGACTTCCGGGGCCGGGGCGCGAGCAGCGGGGCGGTCACGGTCGGCGTGCATGAGCCGCTCGATGTGCGCGCCGCGGTGTCGTATGTCCTCTCCCGGCCCGAGGTTGACCCGGACCGAATCGCGCTCCAAGGGGTGAGCCTGGGCGCATCGGCCGGCATCCTCGCGATGGCGGATGACCCGCGCGTCGCCGCGATCGTCGCCGAAAGCGCCTTTACCGCCCTTGCCGGCGCGATCCGGCGCAGCTTCGCCTACTTCATCAGCCTGCCAACATTCCCGTTCGCGCCCCTGACGGTGTTCGTCACCGAACTACGGGTGCGCGCCCGCGCCACGCGGGTCCGGCCGCTGCACGCGATCCCCCATGTCCAGCGCCCGATATTCATCATCGACGACCTCGCCGACGCGCGTATTCCGCTCGATTCGGGCCGGCTGCTGTACGACGCCGCCCCCGGCCCAAAGGAGCTGTGGCTGGTCGCGGACGCTGTCCACGCCGGTGGCTACACGGCCGCACCGGACGAGTATGAGCGGCGCGTACTCGACTTCTACGCACGGTATCTATAGGCGAGCGGTTCAGGTGTGCAGGAGCGCGCTGATCGCCGCGATCGCCCGCCGCTCGTGTACCAGCGCCTCGCGCAGGGCGCCGGCAGCGACGACGCGGGATGCGACATTGGCCGGGTCGCCGCCGCTGGGGTACGGGAACATCGTCATCATGCGCGAGATCGCCAGCGCCTCGGCGTCGTAGGCGGCGGCGGCCTCGATGAGTGCAGCGGCAGCGCCGGGAAGTTGCGCCGCGGCATCGGCACGGAGGAAGGCGGCGGCGTCGCGGCGGGCCGATTGCAGCGCCATCACGAGCGCCGTGTTGCCGGCGGTGGAGATCGGTTCGCCGCGCGTGAACGCCTCGCCCCAGCGCTCATAGGCGGCGAATCCGTGGACGGCTCCGGTGGGGTCGCCGGGGTCGCCGCGCTCGGCGTAGCTCACGGCGAAGCGTAGCGCCTCGAGAACCGCCCGCCGCGGCTCGATCCGTTTGCGGCCGGCGGGTATCAGCGCCACCACCGGGCCGGGGTTTTCCGGCACCGGCCAGCGGCCGAGCGGCAGCTCACCGCCGTACTGCGGACTGAGCATCGTGCGGACCGACCAAGTGCCCGCGCGGTCGTCGTAGCCGGTGACGAGTCCGAACTGTGGCAGGTGCAGGTCATACACGATGGCGGGCGCGCCGCGGTCGATGCTCTTGTTGACGCGCTTGACCGCCTCCGCCCGCCGTCCCGCGTAATCACGCGCATCCGGCCACGCCGCTATCACCTCGAAGGCGCGGCCGAGGTTGCGATAGAGCGCGGTCGCCCGCTCGAGGTCGATCGCTGTCTCCGCCCCCGGCGCCGCGACCTCACCACCGGCCAGCGGCAGCGCCAGCCGGAAGGCGTGGCCGCTGATGCCCATCACGCGCGGCGTCGTCACCGGCTGGCCCAGGAAGCGCAGCGCCCCCTCCAGCGCCCCGGCGAGCGAGCACCAGTTCATCACCAACGCGACCCCGGACAGCAGCTCGCGTCCCATGAGGAGTAGTGTACCGCTGTCGCCGCCCACGGAGTGTCGGGACAGCCGCGTGAAGACCCGCGCCACTTCCATTGTCAACCTGTTGATCCCGAATCCGCGTGTCCAGTTTCACATCGCGGATCCTCGGGTGAGTGTTTTGAACCTGGACACGCGGATTCGGGTTAATGGTGTGCGGTGGCGGCGGCCACATACGTCATGGTGTAATGAAGTCCATCATGACAAACG
>JBBQJF010000370.1:0-5197 GCA_038325665.1 Dehalococcoidia bacterium
AGCGGGGAGAAGGGCGGCCATTTGATGAAGTCTTGGCGGAGTTGACAGACAACGATGCACGAGATTCGTACGCCGTCCCGGCGGGTGGAGCGACAGATCGCGGCACTCCCGATGTCAGTGCAGGCACGCGTGGGAGCGGCCGTCCTAGCGCTGGCCGGGGAGCCTCGCCCCGCCGGGGCAATTAGGCTGTCGGGGGGCGACGGCACGGAATGGCGCGTGCGGGTGGGAGACTATCGCATCATCTACGAAATCGACGACCCGCGCCGAGTGGTGACGGTCTTGCGTGTCCGCCATCGTCGAGATGTGTATCGGTCGCGGTAACGGTCAGTCGAGACCAGGCCACAACGCACCACGATCCGCCGGCCGCGCGGGACCGCTAGTGAGGAAGGAACGCGATGTCGACAAACCGCGAAACCCGCACCGAACGCGACTCGATGGGCACGATGGACGTGCCGGCCGACGCTTACTACGGCGCATCGACCATGCGCGCTGTGCTCAATTTCCCTATCGGCGGTCCGCGCTTTCCGCGCCGCTTCCTGCGCGCGCTCGGCCAGATCAAGCTGGCGGCTGCCCAAGTGAACAAGGAACTTGGGCTGGTGGATGTCGCGCTCGCCGGCGCCATCACTGGCGCGGCGCAAGATGTGATCGATGGCGCGCTCGATGATGCCTTCGTCATCGACATCTTCCAGACCGGTTCGGGCACCTCAACGAACATGAACGCCAACGAGGTGATCGCGAATCGCGCCTCCGAGCTGCTCAGCGGCGACCGCGGCTCACACCGTGTCCACCCCAACGACCAGGTCAACCTCGGTCAGTCGTCAAACGATGTCATTCCCACCGCGATGCATCTCGCGGCGCTGGGCGCGATCGTCGAGGAACTGATCCCGGCGCTCCAGCGACTTGAGACCGATCTGCGCGCCAAGAGTACCGAGTTCTGGCCGGTGATCAAGACCGGCCGCACCCATCTTCAGGACGCCACGCCGATCCGTCTGGGACAGGAGTTTCTCGGGTACGCGGGCCAGATCGAGCGCGGTATCCGGCGCATGCGCCACGCCCAGGAGGAACTGAGCGAGGTGGCGCTCGGCGGCACCGCCGTCGGCACGGGGGTCAACACCCACCCCGAATTCGCTGAGCGTGTCACCGCGAAGCTGAGCGAGATGAACGGTTTCACGATTCGCGAAAGCGAGAACCACTTCCAAGCGCAGAGCACGATCGACGCTGTCGTCGAGGCGAGCGGGTCGGTGCGCACCGTCGCCATCAGCTTGATGAAGATCGCCAATGACATTCGCTGGCTGGGCAGCGGGCCGCGCGCCGGCATCGGCGAGCTGGCGCTGCCCGAGGTGCAGCCCGGCTCATCGATCATGCCGGGCAAGGTCAATCCCGTGATCGCCGAGTCGGTCATCCAGGTCGCGGCGCAGGTGCTCGGCAACGACCTCACCGTGAGTCTCGCCGGTCAGTGGGGCAACTTTGAGCTGAATACGATGCTGCCTGTGGCGGCCTATAACCTCCTCGAATCGATTTCACGCCTCGCCGCCGTGGCCGACAACTTCGCCACGCAGCTCGTCCAGGGTCTGCGCGCCACCGAACACGGGCCGGCGATGGTCGAACGCGGACTGATGCTCGGGACCGCGCTCGCTCCCGTGGTGGGCTACGAGGCGGCGGCCGACATCGCGAAGTCCGCCGCCAAGAGTGGCCGCACCATTCGTGAGGTTGCACGCGAGAAGACGTCGCTCTCTGAAGACGAGATGGACCGGATCCTTAAGCCCGAGACCATGACGGAGCCAGGACTGACCGGTGCGCCGGTGAGCGGGTGACGTAAGCGTTCAGGCACGAAGATGACTCACCGCCGGCACACCTGACAGAGCGTGGGAGTGCCGGCGGTCCTTACTCGGTGCGCCACGGGCCGAGCGCCGCGAAGCAGCCCAAAAGAAATCCCAGCCAATTGGCTGGGCCGCAATTGGTGACCGCAATAGAATTTATCGCCATCACCGTACACTTCGCCGTTCCCAACACCGGCCGGAACAGCACGACGCGCTATTGGTCGCGCTTCCACCGGCGGTTGAATCGCTCCACGCGGCCGGCGGTATCGACGATCCGCTGTTCACCGGTGAAGAAGGGGTGACAGTTACTGCACACCTCGGTATGGAGCGAGGGCTTGGTCGAGCGCGTTTGGAACGTGTTGCCACACGAGCATACGACCTTCGCCTCGACGTAGCTGGGATGGATCTTGGCTTTCATCTGAAATAGACCTTCTGCCCCCGGCTGGGGGCTGCCCGCGGCCGCTGTCGTGCAGCGCGACCTAGACTGTACTGAGGGGTGCGGTACGACACGGAGTCTCGTCCGCGATATGTGAGCCGCGAGAACAGCGGCGAAAATCTCCCGCGAGACGCCTCCTAGACGCTGACAGTCGCGGGCGCCGCCGCAACAGCCGGCGCTGACGCTGGCACCGGGTACACGCTCACCTGCTTGCGACCGCGACTAAACGGCTCGAACTTCACGGTCCCCTCGATCACCGAAAAGATCGTGTGGTCGCGTCCCAGGCCGACGTTCTTGCCGGGGTGGATGCGCGTTCCCCGTTGACGCAGGATGATGTTCCCCGAGATCACCAACTCGCCGTCAAACCGCTTCACGCCGAGCATCTTCGGCTTGCTATCGCGCCCGTTTCGGGAGCTGCCGACGCCCTTCTTATGAGCCATAGTGTCGTCACCCTGTATGAATCTGTTTAATCGCCAGTTGCGTGAACCGCTGGCGGTGGCCGGTACGCTTGTGATAGCGGACCTTGGACTTATACTTGTACACCTGAATCTTCTTCGCCTTGCCTTGTTCGACGATTTCGGCCGTCACCCGCGCACCGGCGATGGTGGGGCTGCCGACCATGACATTGTCGCCATCCGAAACCATCAACACGTCGCTCAACTCGATACTCTCGCCGGGTTCCCCGGGGAGCTTCTCGACCTGGAGAACGCCGCCCTCACGAACGGTGTACTGCTTGCCGCCGGTGCGGACAACTGCATATGTCATAAACTGCCTCATTTATCGTCGCGTCAACCAATTATACCAATCCGTCAAGACCTGGAGCAAACCGCTCGCGCGTGCACTGCCTCGGCGCACGTTCCATGCAGAAGCCGGGGACCGATCCCCGGCTCTTGCGTGTGGCATTGCCGCCTCAACCCGTTACGGTGTTGGCCCAGTGTTGGTCCCCCAGGCCAGACCCGGCCGCGGCGCCGGCCGGAGCGTGGGTGGCTCCTCCGTCACACGGCCACTGTCCTGTGGCGCCGACGGCGTCGCGGACGAATCGGACTCTACCGGTGGCTCGTCGTTCGGATCGGAACGCATCAACTTGAGCAGCGTCTCCCCCTCGAGCGTTTCCACCTCGATTAGGCGGCGCGCGAGTTGGTCGAGCTTCGGTCGGTGCTCCGCCAGGATGCGCTTGGCGCGCTCGTGCGCCTCGTTGACGATACGCCGCACTTCCTCGTCGATCTCCTCGGCCACCTTCTCCGAGTAGTCACGCTGCTCGGAGATCTCGCGGCCGAGGAACACCAGTTCCTCTTTGCGTCCAAAAGTACGGGGGCCGAGTTTCTCACTCATGCCGTAGCGCGTGACCATCGCCCGAGCCATCGACGTGACCTTCTGGATGTCATCGCCGGGGCCGGTGGTCATCTCACCAAATACCAGTTCCTCGGCCACATGACCGCCGAGCGCCATCGCCAGGCGGTTCTCGAAGTAGGACCGAGATGTATAGTGGCGATCCTCTTCCGGCAGCGCCATCGTGTAGCCGCCGGCCATGCCGCGCGAGACGATCGTGATCTTGTGCAGAGGGTCGAAGTTCGGCAGGTAGAAGGCGACCACGGCATGCCCACCCTCGTGGTAGGCGGTGATTTCCTTTTCCTTGACGCTCATGACCTTACTCTTCCGCGCGGGACCGAGCATCACGCGGTCGATCGCCTCTTCAAACTCTGACATGCCGATCTTCTTCTTGTTCCGTCGAGCCGCCAGGATCGCGCCCTCGTTGACAAGGTTGGCAAGGTCAGCGCCCGAGAAACCTGGCGTCTGCTTGGCGAGCACATCCAGGTTCGTGTCCTTGTCGAGCGGCTTTCCCTTGGCATGGACATCAAGGATCGCGCGCCGGCCCTTAACGTCGGGCGCATCGAGCACCACCTGACGGTCGAAGCGTCCAGGACGAAGCAGCGCCGGGTCGAGGATATCGGGGCGGTTCGTGGCCGCGATCACGATCACGTTCGTGTTCGTGTCGAACCCGTCCATCTCGACAAGGATTTGGTTCAGCGTCTGTTCGCGCTCGTCGTGACTGCCGCCAAGCCCGGCGCCACGCTGACGACCGACAGCGTCGATCTCATCGACGAACACGATACAGGGCGAATTGCGCTTGGCCTGATCGAATAGGTCACGCACGCGGCTCGCGCCGACACCGACAAACATCTCAACGAACTCGGAACCCGAGATCGAGAAGAATGGCACACCCGCTTCACCCGCGACGGCGCGAGACAGCAATGTCTTACCGGTGCCGGGAGGGCCGACCAGCAGCACACCGCGCGGGATGCGCGCGCCCAGCGCCGCGAATTTCTCCGGGTACTTGAGGAACTCCACGACCTCTTGAAGTTCCTCTTTGGCTTCGTCTACACCGGCCACGTCGCTGAACGTCACCGTCGGCTTATTCCCGGTGAACAGGCGGGCGCGACTCTTACCAAAGCTCATCGCCTGTGAGTTCGAGCCTTGCGCCTGTCGCATCATGAACAGCAGCAATGCGCCGAATATGATCAGCGGAAGGAAGTTGACCAACAGGCCAACCCAATTGCCGAACTGGCTCGGCTCTTTGATCTTAAGCTGGACCCCGTTGGGACCCGTTTCGACGCCGGCATCCTTGAGAATCTGGCGCATGTTGTCGCCGCTCTCGATACGCGAGCGATATTTGTCGCCAAACCCGTCCTTGGGGGTCACGTTGATCGACGTGCCTTGCACGTCAATTTGGCGCAACTTGCCATCACGCGCCATCTGGATCACCGTGCCGAGGTCTTTGGGGGGCACGGACTTCCCTGGCGAGAACAGGGCGAACACCAGGGCGATGACTGCTGCCAGAATCACGAGGTAGATGAAGCTGTTCCTAAGCCATCGGGAGTACATAGCAACTCCAGAGCGCGGGATGTTCCGGCGCCGCCTCGTGGACAGCGAACATACTGTC
>JBBQJF010000371.1:0-5192 GCA_038325665.1 Dehalococcoidia bacterium
GGTTGGAGGCCCGGTTGTCCCTCTCGGGGGCGCCGCATTTCTCTGTGCGGTGGGGCTTGCGTGTTGGGGGGGGCTCCCATCGGGGTCGCCCCTACGGATGCCATGGTCGCGCGGCGTTCATGTAAGGGGGACACCAATTACCAGAGGTTTTTCTGGTCCATCCTCTGATCGACCCGGCGCCTACGCCGAGGCCGGCGTTGATATCGACGCCACGAATCGCGCCGTCGAGCGGATGAAGGCGCTTGCCCGCGCGACCGCGCGGCCGGAGGTGCTGGCGGATGTCGGCCCCTTCTCGGCGCTGTTTCGGCTGTCGCGCGACATGACCGACCCGGTGCTGGTGGCGAGCGCCGATGGCGTGGGCACCAAGGTGATTATTGCGCGACTGATGGGTGTCTACGACACCGTTGGGCAAGATCTCGTCAATCACTGTGTCAACGATATTCTGACCGCGGGCGCCGAGCCGCTGTTCTTCCTCGACTACCTGGCGAGCAATGGCCTCGGCGAGGACCACAAGGTTGCGCTGGTCGAGGGCGTCAGCCGCGCCTGCAAGGCCGTGGGCTGTGCGCTGATCGGCGGTGAAACCGCGGACATGCCTGATGTGTACCGGCCCGGCGACTACGATCTCGCCGGGTTCATCGTCGGCGCGGTCGAACGGGACCGCGTGATCGATGGCCGCGACATCCGTGCCGGTGATGCGCTCATGGCGTTGCCCTCGACCGGCCTTCATACGAACGGCTACTCTCTGGTGCGCCATATCTGGAACCTGGGCAAAGACGGCGATCCGGCGGCGGCGCGGGCGCGGCTCGACCAGCACGAGCCTGACCTCGGTTGTTCCCTCGGTGAGGCACTGTTGCGCGTACACCGGCCCTATGCGCACGAACTGCGCCCGGTGCTGGCGCATATCAAAGGGTTTGCCCACATCACCGGCGGCGGGCTGGTGGAGAATCCACCGCGTGTTCTTCCCGATGGCACGGCGGCGCGCTTTGACCGCGGCGCGTGGGAGACACCGCCGCTATTTGGTCTGATTCAACGCGCCGGCGAGGTGCCGGAGGCGGAGATGCTCCGTACCTTTAACATGGGCCTCGGCGCCGTGCTCGCGGTTGCTCCCGACCACGTCGCGGATGTGCTCGCGTCGCTGCCGGAGGCGATGGTCGTGGGCGAGGTGATCGAGCAGGAGCCGGGCGGGCCGCGGACGGTGTTCGTTTAGGATGTACGTCCACGCCGCGCGAATGCGGAGATCGACATGCGTGCGATTCTCTCCCCCTACGATAAGACCGGCCTGGCCGCATTCGCCGCCGCGCTGGTGAAGCTCGGCTGGGAGCTGTTCTCGACGGGCAACACCTACCGCGTCCTCGACGGTAGCGGTGTGGCCGTGCGCCCGATCCAGGAGCTGACCGGCTTCCCCGAGATTCTCGATGGGCGGGTCAAGACGCTGCATCCCGCGGTTCACGGGGGGGTGCTCGCGCGACGCGACCGCCCCGAACACCTGGCGGAACTTGCCGCGCACGGCATCACCCCGGTCGATATGGTTGTCGGTGGTCTCTATCCCTTCGTCGACACGGTCTCGCGCGGCGCGACCCTCGATGAGGCGCTGGAGAACATCGATATCGGCGGCCCGACGATGATTCGCGCTGCTGCCAAGAATTTTCCGGCGGTGCTCGTGCTGGTGGACCCGGCGGACTATGACGGCGTGCTGGCCGCGCTCGCGGCGGGCGATGTTCCTTTTGGCGAGCGGCAGCGATTGGCGCAGAAGGCATTCCAGCATGTCGCTGTATATGACGCGGCGATTGCCGAGTACCTCCGCGATGGCAGCGAGACGTCCGCCGGGATGTCCTCACGCGGCGCGCGGGCGGGCGACGACGACGCCAAGCCGTCCGGCGGGGCGGCACGAGGGGTGGCGCACATGCCCGGCGCGGCGGCCCAGCCCTACCCGCGGACGGTCACGCTGGCGTTCGAGAAGCTGCGCGACCTGCGCTACGGCGAGAATCCCCACCAGCGGGGCGCGATCTACCGTGACCTCAGCCTGGCCGAGCGCGCCTCGGGGGGAGTGGCGGCGGCCGAGTTGCTCCACGGCCTGGAGATGTCGTTCGTCAATTACGTCGATGCTGATGGCGCGTGGGGCGCCGTGTGGGATTTCGAGGAACCCGCGTGCGTGATCGTCAAGCACGCCACGCCATGCGGACTGGCGATGCGCGAGGATATCGTCGAGGCGTACCGGCTGGCGCTTGATGGCGACCCCGTGTCAGCGTACGGCGGGATCATCGCCTTCAACCGGCCGGTGGACGAGCGGCTGGCGACGGCGATCCGCGAGGTTCGCAATCCGCTCTCCGGTGCGCGCCAGCGCTATGACGTGATGATCGCTCCGGCGTACTCGGACGACGGGTTGGCGATCCTCAAGGGCAAATCGAAGGAGCTGCGATTGCTGCGGGCGCGGCAGCCTCGTATCGGTGGCTGGCGGATCCGCCAGGTGTCGGGCGGGCTGCTGGTCCATGATGATGATATCTTCGGCGCCGAGGAGTTCGCCGGTCGCACCGTGACCGAGCGCGCCCCCACGCCGGACGAAGCGCGCGATCTCGCGTTTGCCTGGCGCGTCTGCAAGCATGTCAAGTCAAACGCGATCGTGCTGGCGGCCGGCGGCGCCGTCGTGGGCGTGGGCGCGGGTCAGCCCAACCGGGTGACGAGCGTGGCACTGGCGGTGCGCGCCGCCGGCGAGCGCTCCCGCGGCAGTGTCCTTGCCTCGGATGCGTTCTTTCCGTTCGCGGACGGACTCGATGCCGCTGCCGCCGCGGGCGTCGCGGCGGTGATCCAACCCGGCGGCTCACTCCGCGACCCCGAGGTGATCGAGGCCGCCAACCGCGCCGGCATCGCGATGCTCTTTACGGCGACCCGGCACTTTCGCCATTAGTTGGAGCGACGGCGATCGGGACAGATGGCCGGCTCGCCCGTGGATTCCTGCCCGAGAACGCGGGTCCAGTCACACCCGCGCTGAATCTCCGCCATATCCACACGCGGGTTCAGAATCCGATCACTGCATCGGTGTGCTCGCTCCCATCTCCGTTCGGAGGACATGAGTGGCCCGTACGTCCGACCGCACCATTGTTGAGCTGGACGAGGTGATCGCCGGGCTTGACCGCGCCGACCGCGCCCGATTCGAACGACTGTTCCAGGTCGGCGTCACCCACGGGCGGCTGATCCCGCCCGAGGAGATGAAGCCGTGGATCATCAAGCAGTTCGGCTCGTTGGACGCCACCCTGACCCAGAAGATCATCCGGGTGACCAACAACATCACACTCGACGGGGTGCTGTTCAACTGGCTGCGCTCCAACCGGCCGATGTGGCATAACCCAATCGACCTCGATGCGGAGTTGGAGCGTCTCAATGGCGGTGACCCGCTCGGTGACCCACTGACCGGCACACCCGAGGATACCTTCGGGCGGGTCGCGGGCCGGTTTTGCGTCACCGCGTCGAACGTTGCCAAGTTCGACGGGCACCATGGACTGGTGGTGTTTAACGAACGGCACCCGCTTCGCTGGGCACGAGAGCACATCCACGACTACGTGGACACGGCATGGCGGTGGGCGGAACTGGCGCATCATGGCGACCCGCGGGCGGTGTACTACATGTTCATCTGGAACTGCTTGTGGCGGGCGGGCGCGTCGCTGCTGCACGGTCATGCCCAGATGATCCTCGGGCGTGACATGCACTATGCCGAGGTCGAGAAGCTCCGCCGCGCGGCGTTGCTGTATCAGGCCAACTTCCGCACCAACTATTTCGAGGATCTGTTCCGCGTGCATCGCGCGATAGGCGCCGGTTTCGAGCGTCAGGATGGAGTGCGCGTGCTCGCCAGTCTGACGCCGATCAAAGAGCACGAGGTCTGGTTGCTCGCGCCGGACGCGACCCGTATGACCCCGGTCCTCGCCGATGCGCTGTACGACACGCTCGCCTGCTACCGCGACCGCCGGGGCATCACCAGCTTTAACGTTGCCGTTTACCAACCGCCGATCGCGGAGACGGAGGAGAATTGGGAGGGGTTCCCTACCCTCGTCCGCGTCGTGGACCGGGGCGACCCCACATCGCGCACGGCCGACTTTGGGGCGATGGAACTGTACGCCGCCAGCGTCGTCTCCTCCGACCCGTTCACGCTCGCCGCCGATTTGGAAGCGAGCGTGGACTCGCCATAGATTGGGCGGAGCAGTGAACGGCATCGCCATCCGGTGGCATGCGGTTTTTGAGGTTGGGGGCTGGCGCGCTAGGGGATGAACAGCCGGCCGGCCCCGAGATATCGCGTGGGGTAGACCGCGATCTCAATGAGACGGTCGCAACAGCGTTGTCGATAGTCTCGCTCGGCCAGCCGTCGGACGCTACCGATGGTGACGACCGGGTACGAGGCGGGCGTGCACTCCTCACGAATCTTCTGCTCAAGCGAATCCGGCCCCCTCATGTTCCGGTTGCCCGTGATCAGTGTCAGCCGGTTGGCCTGAGCGAAGCGTCAGACAGCGCGATCAGGGCTCTGCGCGGGCAGCCCGGCCTCCGCGAATGTGAGCAGACGCACATTGAGGAGGTCAGTCCACCCCGCGGCATCCAGCGTGCCTCGGAGCAGCACGGCCCCTCCCGTCAGATGGACATCGACCAGGAAGATCACTCAGTCGCCGCTCGTTGGGCCTTCCGGGCTTCGAGCCGAGTACGGAGGGCATGCAATTCAGGCTTTGGCATCGCCGCGATCTGGGCGAGCCTCTTGCGATTGCGATCTTCCCAGTACTGCCGGATCTCCTCACTCTCGCGCGTCAGCTCCCGGTATTCGGCGTCAACTTGCTCGCCATGTGCGGCGATGTAGGCCAGGGCTGTATGCATATCGCCGTCGGAGAGCAGCAACAGATCGCGGATCTGTTCCGGCGACCGCCCATCCTCGAGGTAGTCGAGGATGTCGTACAGGGTAACGCGCGACCCCGCGAGCGTTAACCCCCGTTCCGTGCGGACAATGGCGGGTCGTTCAAGCGGCATAGCGCCTCTCCAAACTAATAGTAGTGCAGCCCATGAGAACACAGTACCACCGATTGACGGCCGACTTTGGGGCGATGGAGCTGTACGCCGCCAGCGTCGTCTCCTCCGACCCGTTCATGCTCGCCGCCGATTTGGAAGCGAGCGTGGACTCGCCATAGATTGGGCGGAGCAGTGAACGGCATCGCCATCCG
>JBBQJF010000372.1:0-5160 GCA_038325665.1 Dehalococcoidia bacterium
CAATTGCGCTACTGCGCGAGGAGCGCGGAGGTTGATGCCGAACCTGGTTCTCGCCTACCTTGCACGTCGACGCGGGCATGGCCATGAGGACGGCGGCCCGAGGGTTGGTTTTTCCCTTCCCGCGCCGGGAAGGGGGCCGGGGGTTAGGTAGTCCCGAAGGAGCACACGATGCCGATCAGCGAGGGCACGTATGAACGTGTTGCGCTTGAGGATCCCGAGAATCAGTGGGAGCTGGTGCGCGGGCAACTTCGCCCGAAACCGCTCATGACCGCGGAACACAATCAGATTGGACGGATGCTGACGATTCTCCTGGGGATGCAACTCGATCTGCGTCAGTATATTGTCGGAGCCAACGCCGCGCGGCTCCGCATATCGAACGGCAACCATTACGTTCCTGATGTGTGTGTCATCCCGATGCAGATGTGGCAGCGACTCCACGAGCGTCCCGGTACGTTTGAGGTGTACGACGATCCGATGCCGCTAGTTGTTGAGATTTGGTCCCCCTCCACCGGCGCGTATGACGTTCAAACGAAGCTGGCCGAGTACCAGCTTCGTTTTGATACCGAGATCTGGCGCATCCACCCATACGACCGCACGTTGACCGCGTACCGATTGCAGTCCGATGGCGGCTACCGTGAAACGATTCACACCGGCGGGTCGATCAGCCCCACGGCTCTGCCCGGCGTCACGATCGACATTGAGCGGCTATGGAGCTAATCGCATCCGATAGGAATGTTCGCGTGAGGGATATGCCATGACCACGACCACCGCATCGCGTGTGGACCGCGTACGCACGCTCTTCGACGAGAAGCAAATCGATGCGCTGCTGGTGACCGACTCGCATAACCGCTGCTACCTCTCGGGGTTCACCGGCTCCAACGGGACGCTGCTGGTCGGGCGCGAACAGGCGGAGGTGGCGACCGACTTCCGCTACTGGGAACAGGCCGAGGGACAGGTCACGGGCTTCGAGGTGGTGCGGGCCGGGCGAGAACTCCGCGAATGGTTCGGGCCTCTGGTCGCGCCATACGGCGGCCTCAAGCTCGGCTTCGAGGCAACGAGCGTCTCGGTGGACCTGCTGCGACAGTGGCGCGAGCTTATCGCCGAGCTTCCAGCCGGCCAGCGTCCCCAATTAGTTCCCACCACGGGGCTGGTGGAGGCGTTACGCGTGATCAAGGAGCCGGGCGAAATCGCCGCCCTGGAACGCGTGATCGCACTGGCTGATGCCGCCTTCACGCATGTCGCCTCACGGGTCGAGCCGGGCTGGACCGAGAAGGCGGTCGCGTGGGCGATCGAGACGTACATCCGTGAGCACGGCGGCGATGGACTGAGCTTCGAGACGATTGTCGCCGGCGGCCCCTGGGGCGCCATGCCGCACGCCCGCGCCCGTGATGCGGTGCTGCGTGAGGGCGAAGGGGTGGTAATCGACATGGGCGCGCTGCTCGGGGGCTATTGCTCCGATATGACCCGCACCATCTTCCTGGGCGAGCCGGACGGCCAATTCAAGCGCATCTACGATATCGTCCTCACCGCGCAGCTCGCCGCCGAGGAGATGATCGAGGACAGTATGGACGGCGCGACCGCCCACAAGCTCGCCCACACCGTGATCGAACAAAGCGGCCACGGTGAGCACTTCGGCCACGGCGTCGGCCACGGCATCGGTCTTCAGGTGCACGAATCACCATGGTTGCGGCCCACCTCCAACGACATTCTCACCAACGGCATGGTGTTCTCGGTGGAACCGGGCATTTACCTCAGTGGGTGGGGCGGCGTGCGCATCGAGGATCTTGTGGTGCTGGAGAACGGTCGCTGTCGGGTGCTCACCTCTGCCCCCAAGATTCGATCTACCCGCCCTTGAAACCGGCAACCGGCCCCGCCACGTTGTCCCTCGCGCATCGCCCGACCCCGCTCCAACGGTATAAGATACGGTCAGAGTGCGGCGCGGGCAGACAGGCGACCGTTCGCTCGCGGCGGCGGTCCGTGACCAATGCCGGTGACGGGTGCCCGGGACCGCGTCTCGCGCCAAACCCGTGTCTTCGGTAGAGGGAGTGCTCATGTCCCGCCGAACTACTCCCGGGGAGGACAGGCACGGCCGTGCCCCCACCACCCACCACCCATCACCCATTTCAAAGGGAGCGGTTCATGATCAGCACCGGTGACCTGCGTAAGGGCATCACCATCGAACTAGACGGCACGCTTTATAACGTGCTCGAGTACCAGCACATCAAGACAGGCCGCGGCAGCGCCCAGATCCGGCTGCGGCTGCGCGACGTGCGCGCCGGACATACGATTGAAAGAACCTTCCAAGCAGGCGAGAAATTCGCCCGCGCACGGGTCGAGCGCCATCCGATGCAGTTCATGTACTCCGACGGTGCATTCTTTCACTTCATGAACACCGAGACATACGAGCAAATGCAGCTCAGCCCCGACCAGGTGGACGACGCGGCCAACTATCTTGTCGAGAACGGCACCTGCGACGTGCTGACCTATCAGGACGCGCCGATCGGCGTGGAACTGCCGACCGCGGTGGTGCTGACCATCACGCGCACCGACCCCGGCTTCAAAGGTGACACCGCGACCGGCGGCAACAAGCCAGCCACGATGGAAACCGGTCTTGTCGTCACCGTGCCCCTGTTCGTCAACGAGGGCGACAAGATCCGCGTCACGACTGCCACCGGCGAATACCTGGAACGCGCGTAGTGATCGTTCTGGCAGTCTCTAACTTGTGCACGATGCTGCGCGAGACGCTGGAGAGTGATCCCCGCTTCAATGATGTGTGGGTCGCGGGCGAAATCTCCAACCTCTCGCGTCCCGCCTCGGGGCACATCTACTTCACGCTCAAAGACGGCAGCGGGCAGATGCGCTGCGCCTTCTTCAAGCGCGTGAACGTACGCTCGCGTGCCCTGCTCCAGAACGGCGGCCAGGTCGTCGCGCATGGCAACGTGTCGTTCTATGAGGCGCGGGGCGACCTGCAACTGTACGTCGATTTCGTGCACGAGGAGGGGGCCGGCGTCCTCCACCTCGAGTACGAACGGCTTAAGGAACGGCTCGCCGAAGAGGGGCTGTTCGACGAGGGGCGCAAGCGCCCGCTGCCGGCGTTCCCGCGACGGATCGGCGTGGTCACGTCGCCGGACGGCGCGGTGTTTCACGACATCTGCCGGGTGCTGACGCGGCGATGGCCGCTGATCGAGGTGATCCTCGCGCCCACACTGGTCCAGGGTGATGGCGCGCGCGACGGCGTGTGCCGCGCGATCAGCGACCTGAACGCCGTGCCGGCCATCGATCTGATCATCGTCGCCCGTGGCGGCGGCTCGCTCGAAGACCTGTGGACGTTCAACGAGGAGGCGGTGGCCCGCGCGATCTTCGCGTCGAAGGCCCCGGTGGTCTCGGCGGTCGGCCATGAGACCGACTACACGATCGCCGATTTCGTCGCCGACCTGCGCGCGCCGACCCCCTCTGCCGCCGCCGAGATGGTCTCGCCCGACCAATGGGAGGTCGGGACGCGGGTGGGCGCCACCGCCGGTGGCCTGGCCGCGATGATGCAGGCGCGGTTGCGCGAGGCGCGCGGTGAGCTTGAATGGATACGCGAGCGGCTGGAGCGGGAGCGTCCCGATATGACATCGCGCCGCCGGATGGTGGCCGAGCAGACCCGCTGGGCGACCGAGTACGCCGGCCGCGGTCTGCGCGCTCGGCTGTCCGAACTGGGCGGGCGCTACACGCAGCTCCACACGCTCAGCCCGACCGGCACGCTCGCCCGTGGCTACGCGGTGGTGCAGCACGCGCCCGCTGGGCAGGTGGTGACGAGCGCGACCGAGGTGACGGCGGGCGACCGGCTGCGAGTAGCGGTCGCTGACGGCGAATTCGAGGCGGCCGTACAATAGCCCCCGGCCAGCCCCCGCCCGCGGGCCGGCGGAGGGGATCAGTACCCTTATCCCTCCTGCCTGAGCTTATCAGCCCCCGGCGGCCGGGAAGCGAGCGGGGGGAAGCACACATGGTCGCGCGGGAGAGGATGGCCCGTCATCGCACGGGAAACCCATGGGCTGGCTGGCGAGGGTGTTCGGTCATAAGGTGAGCGTTTGATGACTATCGACAACGTTGAGACGTTCGAGAGTGTGTACGAGGCGTTAGAGGAGACGGTGCGCCAGCTAGACGCGGGCGGCCAAACACTGGACGAGGCGATCTCTCTCTATGAGAACGGGATGCACCTCGCCAAACGCTGCCAGGAGTTGCTCGACGCGGCCGAACTGCGGATCCTCAATTTGCAGCAGATATTCTCGGACACAATGGACACGGACGACTGATGCAGCGCTTGCTTCGCGCCGACCTCCACTCGCATACCCACTTCTCGCGCGACGGCATTGCCACCCCCGAACGGTTCGTGCGTCGCGCCGCCGCGCGGGGCCTGGATTGTGTCGCCGTCAGCGACCACAACAATCTGACCGGCGCGCTGGAGGTGGCGAAGATCGCGCCGTTCCGCGTGATCCTCTCCGAAGAGATTAAATCGACCGAGGGAGAGATCATCGGCTGGTTCCTACGCGAGCCGGTGCCGAAGGGACTAACACCCGAGGATACGGTGCGAGCGATCCGCGACCAGGGCGGGCTGGTATGCGTGCCGCACCCGTTCGACCGGCTGCGGCGCTCGCCGCTGAAGACCGCCGCGTTGCTGCGAATCCTGCACGAGGTCGATGCGGTCGAGGCGTTCAACGCGCGCACCACGTTTCGTGCGGACAACGCCCGCTCGGCCGCGTTCGCCCGCGATCATGGCAAGATCGCCAGCGCCGGCAGCGACGCTCATTGGCACCCGGAGCTGGGGAGCACGTATGTCGAGATGCCGGACTTCGCGGGACCGGGCGACTTTCTCGACGCCTTGCGCGCCGGCCGGATTCACGGCGAGATCGCCAACCCACTCGTACATCTGGTCAGCACCTTCGCCAAGATTCGCCACCGGCTCGGCTTCGGACCAGCAAAGTAGGCGTCGCGCGGGGGAGGAAGTTGGGTCAACTCACCGCGGTGCGGCGGTTGATTGACGAGGCTCGGCACGGCCCACGCGGCGCCGCTCAGCCGCGTCGGGGCGCACGCACGGTGCGGATGACTCACCGGGGGTGACGGGATGGCCGAGGCGGACGCTCCGCTACGCATCGGGTGGTTCTCGACCGGTCGCGG
>JBBQJF010000373.1:0-5154 GCA_038325665.1 Dehalococcoidia bacterium
ACAGGCATGGTGTTGTCCGTGCCCTCGGCAGTCGCTTGCAGCTTCTTGAGCAGGGCGTCTACACGCGCGGGGTCGCGCTCGGCGCGGATCTTGGCGAGCTTCGCCTTCTGGCGGTCGCCGACGCGGGGATCGACCCGCAGGAGGCCCTCGGGCGGCGGTTCTTCTGCCTGGAAGCGGTTCACGCCGACGATCACGCGGTCGCCCGACTCCATCGACATTTGCAGCTTGTAGGACGCCTCCTGGATCTCGCGCTGCTGGAATCCTTGCTCGATCGCGTTGAGCGCCCCACCGAGCGCGTCGATGCGGGTGAGCAGATCGCGAGAGCGGGCCTCGATGTCGTCGGTCATCTTTTCGATGAAGTAGGAACCGGCGAGCGGGTCGATCGTGTCGGCCACGCCCGATTCGTAGGCGATGATCTGCTGCGTGCGGAGCGCCACCTGCACCGCGTGTTCGCTGGGCAGCGCGAGCGCCTCGTCCTTCGAGTTGGTATGCAGCGACTGGGTGCCGCCCAGCACCGCCGCCAGTGCCTGGAGAGTGGTTCGAACGATGTTGTTGTCGGGCTGCTGCGCGGTGAGGGTTGCGCCGCCGGTCTGGGTGTGGAAGCGCAGCATCACCGAACGCGGGTCCTTCGCGCCGAAGCGCTCGGTCATGATGCGCGCCCACAGGCGGCGGGCGGCGCGGAACTTCGCCACCTCTTCGAGGAAGTTGTTATGACAGGCGAAGAAGAACGACAACCGCGGCCCGAATTCGTCCACCGTCAGGCCGGCCTTGAGCGCGGCGTCGGTGTAATCGATCGCGTCAGCCAGCGTGAAGGCGACCTCCTGCGGGGCGGTGCAGCCCGCCTCGCGCATGTGGTAACCGGAGATGCTGATCGTGTTCCAGGCGGGCAACTCGTCTTTGCACCAGGAGAACACGTCCGTGATCAGCCGCATCGACGGTCGCGGCGGGAAGATATAGGTGCCGCGGGCGATGTATTCCTTGAGGATGTCGTTCTGAATGGTGCCGCCGACCTTGCTCATGTCGGCGCCTTGCTTCTTGGCGACTGCCACGTACATCGCCAGCAGGATACTGGCCGTGGCATTGATCGTCATCGAGGTCGTGACCTTGTCGAGCGGGATACCGTTGAACAGCGTCTCCATATCGAACAACGAGTCGATCGCGACGCCGACCTTGCCGACCTCGCCCTCGGCCATGCTATCGGTGGAGTCGTAGCCGATCTGGGTGGGCAGGTCGAAGGCGACCGACAGACCGGTCTGACCCTGGTCGAGCAGGTAACGGTAGCGGCGGTTCGACTCCTCGGCGTCGGCAAAGCCAGCGTACTGGCGCATGGTCCAGTAACGGCCGCGGTACATCGTCGGCTGCACGCCGCGGGTGTAGGGAAACTCACCGGGGTAGCCGAGTTGATCCTGCTCGTTCCAGCCATTGAGGTCGTCGGCGGAGTACGCCGCCTCGACCGGCATGCCGGAGGTCAACTCGAACGCGGGCTGCCGTTCTTTGGCACGGGCGAGACTCTTGGCGAGCGTGGAATCGCGCCATTCCTGCTTGCTGCGACTTGGCACGGTGGCGCCCCTTTCGTTGCTAAGGACCACTCCGCCCCTGGCTCGTCACCGCTCGTGGTTCCTGCATTCCCAACCACGCGATCCGGGGCGGAGAAACCAAGAAATCCACCAGGCGCGGCGCCACGGGTCAGGCAGCATCATTGTTGGCGGCGGGGGACACCGCTCGCTTGATCCTAGGCGCGGCTGCCGATAAGTGTCAACGAAACCCCGCGGGCTGGACGTTGCCAGCGCTTCTGTGCAGCGGGCAGCCCGTGCATCGCCGCGCCCCACCACCGCGCCGTCGGACAGACACCGTGATCGTCATCAGCCCGCTCACGCCCGCTCATCGTCAGGCTCTATCATGGCAGCAAGACGAGGCGAATGCCGCCTGCCTGGCGGTCTTCCTCGCGCGTGGAAGCACATATGTCGGGGTTCCGGGTGAGGTACGTCACGGGCGGTACAGTTGAGGCTCGATAAAATTGATGACCTCAATCATCGAACTGGGGCGGAGTTGTTCCGGGAACACGAGCGGAATCTCCCAATCGCGGTCGTGCAGCAGGTCGTCCTCCTCCAATCCTAGTGCGGCCAGGTCCGTGCAATCCACGATGACCGAGAGCGTGATGTGCAGTTCGCTCACGCGATAGTTATTGAGGCGTTCCAGCGCGACCGGCTCGATGTTACGGATGAGTTCCGCGATACAAACATCGCGACCAAGCGCCAAATACAGGACGGGCCAGATCGGTCCCTCGGGAAACCGGTCTGGCCCGCGATTGTAGCGTCCCGTGGTCCGGCGTGAACCCTCGTAACTGGTCGCCCCATACCGCTGACCATGCGCCCGCCAGACCCGTCCCTCGAAGGGGATGACCTCACGGCTCGCGATGGCGGTGACGGGGTTCCAGTCTGGTGCGGGCACGCCGTGATGGTGTTACACGAAATTGCCGGAGTCAAGCGCCTCGACTGCTGCCTCAACCCGGTCGATACGACCGGCCCGCAAGGCATCAACCGGCTTCAAGCCGCCGAGGTAGCGGCTGTCGGCATGCAACCAGTGGCTGATTGCGTCGTCGTCGCCGAATGTCGTCCGCAGACGCCCGTGCAACTGCTCCAGAAAAGCCAGCCGCCGGCGGGTCGCGATCTGTGGATACATCCCACGCTGCCATCGTTCCAACGCACGAGGATCGACATCCAACGCGCGCGCCAGCACGTCATCCGTCACACCAAGCTGTCGCCACGCGTCGAGGACGAGCAGCGGCGACGTGTGCAAGATGTAAGCGGTACCGGTGGCTGTTCCCGTGGCGACCATGATCCCATCCTCCCGAAAAGCACCCGCGGCGAGGAGTATATATGATACAGCGAACATAGATCGACGTTCAACATTTGTCAACCAAACTTTGGCGCATTTCTATTCGCGGTCGTATGACCCAGCGTTGGTCAGGACATGGCGCGAATACTACCCCGGAAAATCCGGCGGCAGCCACTCCAACCAGCGCCCGTGTGCATCACAACGGGCGAGCAGTTGGTTGGTGACGACACCGCCGGCGAACGAGGTGACGCCCAAGTAGACCCCGTCCTCGGTGCGACCCTCCAATGAGGGCCAGAATCCACTCCACTCGATTGCCACCCGGTAGAGCGACCGGTGTTCGGCGTACTCGGCAAGGACTGTCGTGAATCGCGCGCGTGCATCCGGCGAGAATTGATTGGCCGTGTGCGTATGGTAGACTACCGCGGTTGCGTCGGGAGAGATTGAGTCGAGGACGCCCGGGAGGAGGGCGAGGGCATCGCCGCACAACAACGGTGGCGGGGCTTGGCGGGCGAGCGTCAGCGCCCGCACCAGCATCGCTGCCCGCTCCGTGTGCTCCGGCCAGATTAGGGCACGCAACCAGAGCGTGGCGTCAGCGTCGCGCACGTCCACGGGATTGAGGTCGATGCCAACCCGCGACCGAATCTCGGGCATGGCCGCCGGCAGCGGCGGGGTGGTATCACCATGGAGCATGCACCTCAGTTGGACCGGCGAGGTGATGTCGCCGTACCGCTGTCCGGCGCCGTAGTCGTACCCGTATCGGTCCCACAACAGGTTCAGGCCGGCACTCGCCCCTACCTCAACGAGTGCCAGCGGCCGTGCGCCCCCGTCCCGCGCGACCCGCGCGAACGCCGGGAACAAGCAGGCGGAGCGGCGCACCTCGTTGGTTTGCACGAGCCGGGTGGCAAGAAGAGCGCCAATCTCCTCCGCGTGGTTGAGGCGGAACGCGCGGAAGGCAGGGAGCGGGTCAGCGCCCTCAACGTTCGACCCGCCGCAACTCGGATAGAACGTCGCGAGAGGATGCCGCGTCCCGCCTAGCAGCAGGTAGTGAACCGCCGCCAGGAGGAGATTCGGGGCAGGCTGCCCCGGCGGCGTCCGCGCGGCGATCGCGAGCAGGCGCGGGTCGGCGGCGATTCCGAGCGCGAGTCGCTCGTACAGCGGCGACGAGCCGCGACACTCCTGCTCGGCGAACCGGGTGAACTGCCGCGCGAGGGCCGCGTGTGGTTGAGCGGTCATATCGACACTCTCGCGCCGCGGACACCTGCCCCACTGCCGGCGCCTACTCGGTTCCCGTCCGGCGCAGCGGCTCGCTGGTCTTCTCGCTGGTCTTGGAGACCGAACGGGGTCCGAGATGGATGCCGAGCACTCCCGCGATCAGGGTCGGTAGATACGCGGGCGCCGCGCCTTCTTGGCCCGCGCCGGAGCGGCTGAGCAGGCCGTCGCCCAGGGTCAGCAACAGATCGGCGCAATCCTCGAAGCCAAGTGTCGGCCGGATTACCCCGCCGTCAGAAGCGGCGCGCAGTGCCGTCAGCAGCGCCTCGCGACGGAAGGCCGCGACGGAGGATACACCCTCGCGCACCCGGCTGTTGCGCGACGCGTGCGACCAGAATTCCAGCAACAGCGCCGGCCACAGCGTGTCGTCGCTGCCCGGCCCAAGAAACCCTGCCACGCCACGCAGCAAGTCGAGTGGTTTGCCCGAGGCATTGGAGCCGGCGTTGCGCAGCGCCTGCTCTTCGGAGCGCGCCCGCGCCCACAACACCTCGAGGAAGACCTCTTCTTTGGAGTTGAAGTGGAAATAGAACGCGCCCTTGGAGTATCCGGCGGAGCGGACGATCGCGTCCACGGTCGCGCCGGTATAGCCTTCGTTCGCGAAGACAGTAAAGGCGGCTTCGAGCAGGCGGGCGCGGGTGGCCTGGCGGCGGGCTGCTTGGGTGGTGCGTGCTGGTCGCATGATGACGGCTCCTTCGCGGACCTAGCTTGTCCGCACCTGCCAGACGCGAGAACCCGCGTCTATTCGTACTATCGTCACAACGTGGCTAGGCAGCCACCCGGATATCCCTGATATTGGCGCGGCCCGTGTACTCACGGTGCAACGCCGCCCACCGTGGAAACACCCGCTGAAGCGCCGCCACTACCACGGGGTCAAACTGCGAACCCGCGCAGCGCACAATCTCGGCCAGGCACTCGTCATAGGGCCGCGCCTTGCGATAGGGGCGGTTGCTCGCCATCGCGTCGAAGGTATCGGCAATCATGAAGATTCGCGCGCCGAATGGAATCTGCTCAGCGGCAAGGCCGTTGGGATAGCCGCCGCCGTCCCAC
>JBBQJF010000374.1:0-5144 GCA_038325665.1 Dehalococcoidia bacterium
CGTTGCCTCCGAGGGCAGGACTCAGTAAACACATCCACACCCCATGAACTGCCAGCGGTCACCGACGGTTGTAGGGTACCCATGGCGAACAGCTAGTCTGACTCCAATGACCGGAGCGCCGCTTCGGATTGCCCGTCGTCGGAGTCCGCGAGCGGTTGACACGACAGGCAGACATGGGTGCCACGGCCGGCGACCCGCCTCTTGACGACGGTCGCGCCGCAACTGTAGCAGGGTTGGCCGCCACGGTCGTACACGCGCCACTGCTCCTGCATCGCGCCCCTTTGTCCGAGGCCGCCCACATGGTGACGCGCGCTGGAGCCTTGAAGCCGGATTGCCTTCTCCAGCACGGCGCGAATGGCCGCGTGGAGTGCGGTCGTCTCGTCGAGAGTCAGTGAGCCGGCGGCGCGCAGCGGATGGATGCCGGCCGCGTGCAACGATTCATCGACATAGATATTGCCCAGCCCGGCCACACGCCGCTGGTCGAGCAGCGCTGCCTTGATCGGCGCCCGTCGTCCGTGCAGGGCCCCGGCAAGCTCGCCCACCGTCCACGCGTCGTCCAGCGGCTCCGGCCCCATGCCCTGCAGCGCCCGCGTCACGTCGTCCGTGAGTACCCAAGAGCCGAACTTGCGTTGGTCGTCCCAGTGCAGTTCGCCGCCATCGTCGAGCGTGATGATACCGCGTATGAAGCGGTCGCGCGGCGCTCCCCCCGCGTGTAACACCAGGTTGCCGGTCATTCGCCGGTGCAGGATTAGGAACAGGTCGCCGGAGAGCACCACGATCAGGTATTTGCCGCGCCGGTCGAGCCGCTCGATTCGGCGCCCGCGCACCGCATCGCGGAACTGATCGGGGCTGAGCGGCGCCTGCGGTTGGGGCAGGCCCTCGGCCACCCACACATCGCGGATCGTGCGCCCGACGATCCGTCCCGCGAGGTCGCGGCGGGTGGTCTCGACTTCGGGCATCTCTGGCATAGCGAATCGCGCGGGAACGGGGAGGGACACCCGCGAACGGTGAGGCAGCCCGCCGCGAGTCGTACGCGCGTGGTCCGGCACGCGAACGACCACGAGGCATCGTCACACCGTCGGTGTCGCGTGCTCCGTGGTCCCTCTCCCCTCTCCAATAGGCTCCATATCACCCCAGTTGCGCCCCGCCTTGACCTCGACCTTGAGCGGTACGTCGAGTTGCATGGCCGCGGGCATGATCTCGAGCGCGAGCCGGCACGTCTGCTCGACCTCGGAGTCGGGGCACTCGAATACAAGCTCATCGTGAACCTGGAGAATCATGCGACTCCGTATGCCGCGCCGCTCCATCTCCGCCTCGATGCGGTTCATCGCGATCTTGATGATATCGGCGTTGGTGCCCTGGATCGGATGGTTGCCGGCCGCGCGCTCGGCGGCCTGACGAAGATTGAAGTTGGACGAGTTGATGTCGTTCATATACCGGCGCCGCCCCAGCAGCGTCGATGCGTAGCCCGTCGCGCGGGTGTCGGCCACCGTCTGGTCGAGATAGCGCTTCACACCGGGATAGCGTTCGAAGTACGTGTGAATGAATTCGGCCGACTCGGCGCGCGACATCTCCGTCCGCTGCGAGAGTCCTTGCGCCGACAGGCCGTAGAGCACGGCGAAGTTGATCGTCTTTGCCAGTTGGCGCTGATCCTTCGTGACCTGGTCCGGGCTGACGTTGAACAGCACCGTCGCGGTGGCGCGGTGGATGTCATCGTCGCGGCGGAAGGCATCGAGCAGGAACGGCTCCTTCGTAATGTGCGCGAGGATCCGTAGCTCGACCTGCGAATAATCCGCCGAGACGAGTTGCACGCCATCGCTCGACGACGCGGGATCGAATCGTGGGTCAGGGCGCGCGATGAACGCGCGACGCACCCGCCGTCCCAACTCCGTGCGGTTGGGGATGTTCTGAAGGTTCGGGTTCTCGCTGCTGAGCCGGCCGGTGGAGGCGCGCGTCTGGTTGTACGTGGTGTGAATGCGCCCGCTGTCGGGGATGATCAGGCCGGGCAAGGTGTCGACGTAGGTCGATTTCAACTTGGACAGCTCGCGATACTCGAACAGCCGGTCGACCAAATCGTGCGTGCCCCTGAGCGACTCCATCGCCTGCGCGTCAGTGGAGTGGCCGCTCGCCGTCTTGCGGGTCTTACGCAGATTCAGCTTCTCGAACAAAATCTTGCTGAGCTGGGTGGGCGAGTTAACGTTGAAGGTCTCCCCGGCCGCCTCGTACATGGCCTGTTCGACGTGCGCTATCTCACCGCCGAGGTAGTCCGACATCTCGCGCAGTACATCGGTGTCGAGAGCGACGCCGCGGTACTCCATGCGCGTCAGCACCGAGACCAGTGGCATCTCGATATCCGCGAACAACTCCCACAGATTCTTCTCGCGCAATTCGCTCTCGAAGATGTCGCGTAGGCGCAGCGTCATGTCTGCGTCGGCGGCGGCGTATGGCGCGGCGCCGGCAATCGGGACATCGGCCATGGTGATCTGCTTCTTGCCGGTACCGATTAACTCGGTGATTGGCGTCATCTCCACGCCGAGCCGGTCGAACGCCAGCGACTTGAGACCGAGCGTGCCTTCGCCGAGCAAATAAGCGGCCACCATCGTGTCGAATTCGAGGCCGCGCGGACTAATACCGGCCTTTCCGAGCATCAGGAGATCGTATTTCGCATTCTGGGCGACCTTGCGGATGGCCGGATCCTCGAGCACGGGGCGCAGCCGGTCCAGCACCTCCGCGAGCGGCAGTTGTTGCGGCTCATCCTCGCGGGCAATGTGCCCCACGGGGATGTAGTACGCCTCATACGGCTTGACCGCCATCGAGATGCCGACCAGCTGTGCCCGCATCGCCGTCGCGCTCGTTGTTTCGGTGTCAAACGATACCCGGCCGGCCTCGCGAATCCGCGCGACCAGGTCGTCGAGCGCCGGCAGCTCCGTGATGACGTGATACAGCGGCTGCTCCGCCGCCAGCGCCGCGTCCACCGCGGGCCGCGCCTCCGGCTTCAGCACTGCCTCGACCTCGGGCAACCGCGGAATCAACGACCGGAACTCCAGCTCCCCTAGCAAACGGATCACGCGTTCGCGGTCATAATCACCGACGCGACAGAGGTCGATGTCAAGCGTCACCGGGCAGGAGACGTCGATCGTCGCCATCTCCTTGCTGTGCCGGGCCTGCGCCTCATTCGCGCGTAGCGCTTCTTGCAGTTTGGGCGGTGATACCTGCCACAGATACTCGTAGATGTTCTCAAGATGCTCGAAGGTCGTAAGCAGCTTGACCGCGGTCTTCTCGCCGACACCCGGCACGCCGGGAATGTTGTCTGAACTGTCGCCCTTGAGTCCTTTGAGATCGGCGATCTGGTCAGGGCGCACACCGTAGCGCTCCTGGACGCTGTCGGCCGAGTCGTAAATGACGAAGTCGCGCTGATATGGCCGGTACATGAACACCTTCACGTTCGGCTGCACCAGTTGGACGATGTCGCTGTCAAGGGTAATTAGGTACGTCTCGATGCCCTGGGCCGCCGCCTGAACCGATAGCGCGCCGAGGCAGTCGTCGGCCTCAAAGCCGTCGAGTTCGAAGACAGGGATATTGAACGCCTGCACCAACTCGCGCACCCGGCCCACCTGGGGGCGGAGATCAACGGGCATCGCCGGACGATGCGCCTTGTAGCTGGCATCCCGCTCGTGGCGGAACGTCGGCGCGGATGGGTCGAGAGTGACCGCGATGTGGGTCGGCTTCAGTTCGGCGATGACGCGCAACAATGTGTTGGCGAAGCCGAACACCGCCGTCGTGACCTCACCGGTCTTACGGACACTGAGCGGGTTGTCTTTCTGCGCGAAGTAAGCTCGGAATATGATCCCGTGCCCATCGAGCAGCGCCAATCGGGGGTGATCAATGGCACTCACGCTCGTAGTATATCAGGGGCCAAGGTGATGCGCCGGTCGAATCACGGCGGCCGGTTGGCGGGCTGGCGGCGGCGGGCAGGTTCATCGGCGATCAATCCGCGCACCGGTGGAGGCGCAATCGCAGGGGCCAGGCGCGGCGACCCGGTGGTGGACACGGCGCTCACCGGCTGCGGCGCGAAGTGTGCTCGACGAGTATCTTCATCAGCGTGTCCGTCTCGGGGAGGAAGTCGAAACGCCCACGCATCTGGCTCAGTTCCGCCAGCGTGGCGAATTGACCTTGTTCTATCTCCTCGGCGAACAAGTCGAGATCGCGGTCGGCGACGACTTCATAGACCTTGACGTTCTCGCGCTCATCGGCGGTGCGCTTCTTGAAGCTCGTGATCAGGGATGGCTTGCTCGTCAGGCCGGTTTCCTCGCGAATCTCGCGCTCCGCCGCGTTGTCGTAGCTCTCGCCCGCGAGCACATGACCGCCGAAGGCGATGCTCCAGTAGCCGGGATACAGCTCCTTGGACGCGCTCCGCTGATTGACGAACACCCGGCCATCGCCGTCGAAGACAAAGAACATCACGGCCCGGTGAATGTGATACTCACGCAACACGCGATCACGCGCGGCGCGAAATTGGGGCCGGTCGTCATCGTCCACCACATCAAGCATCTCCGATCGCATGGCGGCCTCCCGATGAATCTAGGCGGCGCGGCCGTGTGATAGCGTTCAGATTGCGGCCCACGCGGCGTCCATCGTGGATCGTACACCAGCCGGCCGAACGAGCGAAACGACTCATGGGAACGGTGGGAGATGAAAACGGATGTCTTGACGCCGTACGGCCCGCGCGCTTACCTAATCTCAACCGCCGGCGCGGTGGTGGGGAGACGGCAGTGAACTGCGGAGCCTGCGGCCGAGAAAATAGGGCCGGCTCGTTATTCTGTCGAGAATGTGGCACCGTGCTCGATTCGCCGTGCCCGTCGTGCGCCACGTTGCGCCGGCAGGGTGGGCGATTCTGTCACGGCTGCGGTCGGGCTTTCGACGACCTGCAGGTGAATGTGCCTGGCGCCGGCGGGCCGGCGCGGCCCGGCGCCGCGGGCGCGGACGGCGGGCCGGCATCATTGATCGTTCAGATGGTAGCTCGGTCGTTTGGCGGCGGGCGCTATCAGACACGCCGTCTGCTCGGCGAAGGCGGCAATAAGCGCGTCTACCTGGCGTATGACACCCGGCTCGACCGCGAGGTCGCCTTCGCCTTGATCAAGCCG
>JBBQJF010000375.1:0-5125 GCA_038325665.1 Dehalococcoidia bacterium
CTGAAACCGTCGTGGGTCACGCCGTTCTGGATGCTGGCCGCCTATCTGCCCTTCCAGTGGATGCTCAGCTACGCCGCCCTCCGCGCCGTGTGGCGGCAACTGCGCCGCGATAACTCGTGGGAGAAGACGCGCCACATCGGCGCGCACCGCGTCCCGGCCGGCGGCCCCGCCGTCGTGCCCACCACCCGCCGAGAGGTCGAGGAGACCGTCCATGGCTAACTCACATCCCGCCCGCCCGATGAGTCCATCGCTCTCGCGACCACGCGGCGCGTTCATGGCGCGTGCCCGCGCCGGTCTGAGGGCGCTGTGGGGCGAGCCGGCGCTGGTGCTCGGGCTGCTGCTGATCGGCCTGCTGGCGCAGGGCTTGAATATGTTCAATTACCCGGCCTCCACCCTCGTGGACGACCAGGGAATCTACGCCTCACAAGCCTGGGCCGTGCTGCGCGAGGGCCGGCTCTCTCCCTACACCTACATCTATGACCATGCCCCCGGCGGCTGGATCCTGATCGCCGGTTGGATGTGGCTGACCGGCGGTCCCGGCGCCTACGGCGACGCGATCGACAGCGGCCGCATGTTGATGTTGCTGCTGCATCTGGCGATGGTGCCGCTGCTGTACCATCTGGCGCGCAAGCTGGGCGCCGGAATGCCGCTCGCCGCGTTGTGCGCGTTCCTGTTCTCAGTATCGCCGCTGGCGGTGTTTTACCAGCGGCTGCTGCTACTCGATACGATCATGCTGTTCTGGGTGTTGCTCAGTCTCGACCTGCTGCTCAACGGTTGGGGTCGCTTGAGCCGCATTGTCCTGAGTGGCGCGTGCTTCGGCCTCGCCCTGCTCAGCAAGGAGGCCGCGTTCTTTCTGTTGCCCGGCATGTTGTTCATTGCCGTGGAGGATCGGCGCCGTCACCAGGGACGGTTCGCGGTGGTGTCGTGGGTGCTGCCCATGGTAATGGTAGCGAGCGCCTATCCGCTGTACGCCCTACTCAAAGGCGAGCTATTTCCCTCGGGCACGACCGCCAGCTTCTCCGGCAGCGGCTACGCCGGCTCGAACGTTTCGCTCCTTGATGCGCTGATCTGGCAGGTGACGCGCGGCGGCGGCGGCCCATTCAATCTGAACAACGCCTTCTGGGAACTGCTACGCACCGATTGGCTGCGCCGCGATGCGTTCCTACTGGTGGGCGGAGCGTTGGCGGTGTTCATGAACCTCGTGCGCGGCGTCCGCGACCGGCGGGCGCTGGCAGCGGGCTTGCTCGGCGCGCTGCCGCTGCTGTATCTGGCCCGCGGCGGGGTCGTGTTCAACTACTACATCTTGTTCGCCATCCCGTTTCTCTGCCTCAATCTGGCGGTGCTGCTGGCGCCGGTGTTCGCGCGCATCCCCGCCCGGGCCAGCGGCGTGCTCGGGGTCGCCCTCGCGGTGATGGTGATCAGTGGCTATTGGTACAGCGGCGCGTTTCAGCCGCTCTATCAAGAACGACCGGACCAGGCCGGACGCGAGGCGTTGACCTGGATCAAGGAGCAAGTGCCGTCCGAGAGCCTGATTATCGCCCCGGATAGCTTGTGGACTGACCTGCGCGAGTCGAGCCGCGGCCCGGCTTTTCCCAACGTCCATAGTCATTGGAAGGTCGCCGCGGACCCGGACATACGAACCGGTGTCTTCAACGACGACTGGCGGACGGTCGATTACCTGATCATGACACCGGGATTGGAAGACAGTTTCATCAGCTCGAACAACACGGTCGCGCGGGAAGCCAAACAAAACGCCCAGTTGCTCAAGCGCTGGGAGGCCGCCCCCGGCGACGGACGGTTGCACCAACGCCAAGTGATCGAGCTGTGGAAGGTGAATAAGCCTGGGCAGTTGGAGCTTACCCGGCTCGCTGACAGCGCCGGGTACACCAGCCGCCGGTTCGAGCGTGACGGCGCGTTCGTCAGTCCTGACGGTACCGTGACCTCGGAGAGCCAGTCGTACGCGATGCTGCGGGCGGTCTGGTCCGACGACCGGGCCGGTTTCGACCGCGCGTGGCAATGGACGCGGACCCACCTGATCGACCGCGATGGGCTGCCCGCGTGGCTATGGCGCGACGGCGCGGTCACGGACCCGAACACCGCCTCGGATGCCGATGTCGACATCGCGCTCGCCCTACTGTTCGCGGGTCAGCGTTGGGACGACCCGGCATTGCTCGATGCCGGCAAGCGGATGCTCCCGGCCATCTGGCGGCGCGATGTGGCGGTGGTGCGAGGAGTGCCCTACCTGACCGCCGGTGATTGGGGCGAGCCGTCATCGACCATTGCCCTCAACCCCAGCTACTTCTCGCCGCACGCCTATCCGATCTTCCAGGCGGTCGACCCCGACCACAACTGGACCGGGTTGGTCGATTCCAGCTATCAAGTGCTGTTCGCGGCGTCATCCGCGACCTTCGGCCGTGAACGCTCGGCCGGCCTGCCGCCCGACTGGGTCGGACTGGACCGGACGACCGGCGCACTGACACCGTTACCGTTCGACCGCGCCGACACGACCCGCTATGGGTACGACGCGGCGCGCACCTATTGGCGGGTGGCGCTCCACCTCCGCTGGAACGACGACGGCCGGGCGCGCGCCTATCTCACCACGGCCGGCTTCCTCCAGAACGAGGTTGACCGCGAGGGACGCGTCCGCGCGGTCTACCAGCGCGACGGTACACCGACCACGACAGATTCGAGTCTGGTCGGCACGGCAGGCGCGCTGGCGGCGCTTCTGACGCTCAATCCCGCGACCGCGAACGTGCTGTACACCGGGCAACTCGCGGCCGCGGCGCAGCCGGCCAACCCCGGCGTGTACTGGGGGCACCCCGACGACCTGTACGCGCAAGCGTGGGGCTGGTTCGCGACGGCGATGTATGCCGATGCTCTGCCGAATCTGTGGATCCGGCGGTGAGGGGCACATGGGACCACCCATCACGCGCTCCACGTTCAGGAGATACTCTAATGCACATTGCGCGTACTCGCGGGTCATGACCTCCTTCCGGCCGGATGAGAAGTAGTCTCATGCGGCCCCCGGACGGACGCGGCCGGAATGATGCGAGAGCAAGGGAGAACGCCATGGAACGTCAACCGATCTATGACGAGCAGGATCCATCCCGGCGCCGCCGCGGCGGGACGCGTAAGCGCCTCGGTTGGTTCGCCGGCGGACTGGCAACCCTGGCGGTCGTGGGCGCCCTGCTTGGACCGGGACTGGTGCGGGTCAGCGGTATCGGCAGTGATTTGCCGCTCAGCGGAAGCGCGGACTCGGGCGGACGTCAAGGCGTGCTCGCCTCGCTAAGCAGCAGCTTGCGCCGCGTGACGGGCACGGGGCAGCCCGTCCCGGCAACGGAGCTTGAGCTTCGCGCACATCAGGATGACGCGGCCGGGGACGACGCGCGCGCGCGGTCTGCCGCGACCAACGACCGCCGTCCCCGCGCTGGGGCGACCTCGACCGCGCGCACGGACGGCGGGCGCCCGAGCGAGTCAGGCGCCCGCGCGGTCCGCTCACGGGAGACGGCGCTCGCCGGTCTTTCCTCGGCTCTGCTCGCGCCGCCGGTGACAGCAGAAGACCGTCCGGCGGCGGAAGTCGCGGAAGCGACCTCGACAGGCGCCGAACGACCGGTCGCGACAGCCGGGGCGTCGGTGGCGGGTCCGGCATCCACGGGCGGGGCGAACACGGAGATGAGCAATGCCGCGACGCTGGCCGGTGGCGGCAACTCGCCCGCGCGGGCTTCGGGGAGCGTGCCCACGTTGGGCGCCTCTGGCTCGTCCGCATCATCGCCATCCGCGGCGGGCGCCCCGGCGCCTCCTGCCGGGAGCGCGCTCGCCCCGGCGCGTACGACGCTGCTGACGCCTGATGCCACGCCTGCCGCGGCCGGCGCGCATCTGCCGGCGCCGCTGATCGCACCGCCGGTTTCCGCGCCAGCCGCGGCGGCAGCGCCGGTGGTGGCGGCTCCGGCGGCGGCGCCGCGTGCGAACAGCGGCGACGACTCCCAGCGTCGCGCCGAAGAGGCCCGTCGCGAGGCGGCTCAGCGTGAGGCGGCTCAGCGTGAGGCGGCCCGCCAGGAAGACGCGCGCCGCGCCCAAGATGAACAACGTGGTGAAGAGGCCCGCCGTGAGGCCGCGCGGCGCGAAGCCGCCCAGCGCGAGTCAACACGCCAGCAAGAGGACGCCCGGCGGGAGGTGGCTCGCTTGGAAGAGGCGCGGCGAGAGGCCGCGCGGCTTGAGGAAGCGCGCGGTGAGCGGGCGCGGCGCGAGGCGGCGCGTGCAGAAGAGGCGCGACAGGAGGCAGCACGACGGGAGGCCGCCCGCCAGGACGAGGCACGGCGCGAGGCGGCCGCACGCGAGGAGCAGGCGCGTCGTGAAGCTGCCAAACAACAAGAAGCAGCACAGCGGGAGGCGGCGCGCCGCGCGGAGGACGCCCAGCGTGAAGCGGCGCGCCGCGCGGAAGAAGCACAGCAGGAGGCGGCGCGTCGCGCGGAAGACGCACGACGCAATGTCCCCGCCGCCGGTAACGCGAACGGTGGTGGCGGTGGTCAGTCCGGCTCGGGCGGTGTCGTGGTCAACCCGGGCGGCGGTGGTGGGTCGAACAACGGCAACGGCCAGGGAAATACCGGCAATAGCGGCGGTGTCGTCGTTAACCCGGTGGGTGGCAGTGTACCTGTCAACGGCAATAACCGGGGCAACAGCGGCAATAGCGGCAACAACCGTCGCGGCAACGACTAGGATGACGACTAGAACACCGGTCCAGCAATCGGACAGTGAATCGGCGCCGAATCAGCCGCGGGGGCGACAAGGGGTGAGCGTCCGGCCGTCAGGACACGGCGCTCAGCCCGCCGGTTCATCCTCAGGATACGCGGCGATCAGCGCCCGCGCTCGTGCGGTGGTCATGGATCGTGGCCGGGCGGTCGCTGACGGCTGTACGTTGACGACAAGGGCTTGATGGCATCCGTGTTCCAGGGCGCCCCCCGGGTCACCCTTAGCGGCAGATAACCCAATGGTTGGTCTGTGAACGCATGACAGTTCTCAAGGGAAGGTCTGTCTGCTCTGCTACACGACCTATGATGACCGGCCCGATAGTACTCGCACCCTCATGACGCGCGTCGCGGCGGGTCTGGCACGGGCTGGCCTGCCC
>JBBQJF010000376.1:0-5111 GCA_038325665.1 Dehalococcoidia bacterium
TAGTGATTATTGACGAACACCCAGGCGTGACGGACCTCCACCGAGAGATCGGTGAAGACGTTTGCCCAGGCGTGCAGTTCTGGCGTCCGGTCAATCTGCACGCGATCGACCTTCTGAATCTTCCGCCGGTCACCCAGGAGGCGCACGTAGACGAAGTCGGCCGTGATCTCGATCTGACGCGGCATGTAGTACAGATCGATGATCGTCGCGCTGACCGCGTGCTGGCGCAGCGCGTCGAGGGTGTCGTCGGTGAGCCATGATCGGTGGCGAAACTCCATCGAGAAGTTGTATTCCTCCGCCAGCAGACGGAGGAACTCCCCCAGCGCCTCCCGGTTGTCATCGTCCGCCCGAAAGTCGGGCGGCAATTGGATCAGGATCGGGCCAAGCTTGTCGCCCAACGGCGCCATCGCGTCGAGGAAGCCATGCAGGGCCGGACCACTATCCCGAAGATGTTGCTCGTGGGTGATCGCCCGCGGCAGCTTCGCGGCGAAGCGGAAACCGGCGGGCGTCTTGGCCGCCCATCCACGCACGGCCGAGGCCCGAGGTGGAGCGTAGAAGGTCGTGTCCAGCTCGACGCAGTTAAAATGCTCCGCGTAGTGGGACAGGTAGTCGGCCGGACGGGTGCCGGCGGGGAAGAAGGGTCCCACCCACTCCGCGTAGCTCCACCCCATCGTGCCGATCCGGATGTCACTCATCAGCCGGCTCCCGTATCTACTGATTGCGCGTGCGCGGGTTGAGTACGTCGTTGAGGGCATCACCGAGCAGGTTGAAGGAAAGTAGTAACAGCACCGCGAAGAAAGCCGGGACAAAGAAAAGGTGCGGGTAGCGGTCGAGGTCGCGGGCACGGAAGTTCTCGAGGATCATCGTGCCGAAACTCGGGGTCGGTGGCCGCACCCCCAACCCGAGGAACGACAGGCTAATCTCCGACAGTGCCACCGCGCCGAAGCTCGCCGCCACACCGAGGATCATGATGTAGCTTATGTTTGGCAAAATGTGCTGCCACAACACGCGCCCGGTGCTCGCCCCGGCGGACCGCGCCGCTAGCACATAGTCGGTATTGCGCACGGCCAGCGTCAGCGCCCGGATCAGGCGCATGCCCCCAACCCAGCCGGTGAACGTGAGTACCAGGAAGATCACCAGCAGACTCGCATACCCTTCCTTGAGCAGCGGCCCGAGTCCGGGTAGGTCATAGAAGTTCGCCACCCAACCGTTGAGGCGCGGTCCGATCGTTGCCGCGAGCAGGATGATGATCAGCAGCTCGGGCATGCTCGACACGGCCTCACCCACGCGATTGACTATGCTATCGATCCACCCGCCCCGGTAGCCGGCCAGCAAGCCGAGGCCGGGACCGATGATCAGCCCGCCGGTCAGCGCCGTGATGACCGTGATCGCGACCGTCGTGCGCGCGGCATAGATCATCCGGCTGAGTTGGTCCCGCCCCAACCGGTCGGTGCCAAACGGGTGAGCGCGGGCGGGCTTCGCCTGAACGTTGTTCAGGTCCTGTGTCTTGTAGCTGTACGGTGCGAGCAAGGGAGCGAACACGCCGACGAAGTAAAAGAAAGCGATATAGATCAGCGCGAAACGGGCGATCTTGCGCCGCCAGAGATTACGCCACAGAAGCCGCGACGGGTTGACGCCCCCGGTCTGCCGCGGCGCCGTCCGCTCGTGCTCCTGTTCCAGGGTCAGCTCACTCGCCATGGGCGGCACTCCCGTGCGTCCCGCCGCCGCCTACGCGTAGCGGATGCGCGGATCGATGATGGTATACACGATATCAAGCACGAGGTTCGCGAGGATGAAGCTGATCGCGCCGATCATGGTCAGCGCCATGAACAAATCGTAATCACGGCCGCTGATCGCCTCGAAGGTTTCGCGACCGATTCCAGGGATACCAAAACCAAGCTCGACGAACAATGAGCCGGCGTACAGCGCGAATAGGCTGGCGATCACCCCATTGCTGAGCACCAACAGCGAGTTACGCAGGATATGGCGCGAGATGACGGTGGACTCGCGCAGACCCTTGGCGCGGGCCGTGCGGATGAAGTCCTCGCCCATCACCTGGATCATGCTGATCCGCACAACACGCGCGACACCAGCGAAGCTGCCGATAGTCAGCACGAATACCGGCAGGATGATCGAGGGGCTGAATACTCCCCGCCAGGCGACCGTGGGAACCCAGTGAAGGCGCAGCACGAACACATAAACCAGGATCGGTATCCACACCACCGTGGGCACCGCCGCGAGAAACAACAGCACACCCGAGATCGTTGGGTCTTGCCACCGGCCGCGTTTCAACGCCGAATAGATGCCAAGGGGGATGCCGATCAGGTAGGTGAGTAGGAGTGGCACGACGTTGAGTTGGGCCGAGATCCACATCTTCGGGAAGATAATCTCGGAAACGGCACGGCCCTGCCGCCGGTAGCTGACGCCGAGGTCGCCGCGCACGAAGCGTGACATGTAGCGGACGTACTGCACCGGCACCGGGTCATTCAACCCGAGTTGCTGCTTCACACGCTCGATCTGTTCGGGGTTCGCGCGTGGGCCGGCGCGCACCGTCACCGGATCGCCGGGGGCGTACCGGCCGAGGAAGAAAGTCCCCGCCGATACTACAAAAAGAACAGGGATCGCCGCCAAGAGGCGGCGGACAATAAACGGCAGCGCCCCGGACATCTGCGCTCCTTCGAGCACCGGTCGAGGTTCCGACCCGCTCGGTCGTCCCCAGGCGACGGTGCAGGCCCGGCGCGGCGCCACATGACCTCATAGCGCGAGGATCGCGTGGACCGTTCCCGCGTCACGCATCGGAGGAACGGCCCCGCCGTGATCTCGGGGTCAAGACGCCGCTGTCCGGGCGGACCAGCACCGCCCGGACGCCGTCCCGACAATACTACGGTGGACCGCCATGCGCCAGCGCACGCCATGCGCTAGCGCTCAATCGACACGTACTTGAGGATCGGGATGACCAGCCCGCTCGATTGCCAGCCCTTGACATACGACTTCACCAGCACCGGTGAGTTACTGTAGTACAGCGGCACCCACGGCGCATCTTGGAGTAACTGGCGCTCAATCTGGTTGTACAGGTCAAAGCGCTTCGTCTGATCGCGCTCGACCCGCGCCTGCTCGATCAGACGATCAACGTCCTTGTTCTCGTACTTGGTTTCGTTTTGGCGGCTCTGTGAATAGAAGTGAATATCGAGGAAGTTCTCGGGGTCGGGATAGTCGGCCGCCCATCCCGATTCCCACATCTGATACTTGCCGCGGCGCACATCTTGGAAGAATGTCGCCGTCTCGACCTGCTCGACCTCGACCTCGACGCCAAGGTTTTGCTTCCACATCTCGAGTGTCGCCTCGACCGTCGGGCCGACGTTTTGCCCCTGCCCACTGAGAGTCAGGACGATGCGCGGCAAGCGGCCCTGATACTTCGATTCCTGGAGTAACTGCTTCGCCCGCGCGGGATCAAATGGAAGCCCCTGTACATCCTTGCTGTAGCCGGGCATACCGGGCGGCATGATCGAGTTCGCCGCCGGGACGATGTTCTTCAGCACCACATCGACGATCCGCCGCTTGTCGACGGCCATGCCAAACGCCTGCCGCACCTTGACGTCGTCGAACGGCGGCTGCTTGGTATTGAATGCCACGTAGAAGGTGGACAACTCCGGCTTCTCATTGAATTCCTTGTTCAGCCTCTCGCTTTTGTCGCGTATGCGCTCGATATCGTTGACACCCACGCCCGCGAGATCGATCTCGTCGTTCTCGTACTGCGTCAACGACGAACCGCCCGCGAGGTTATACGTGACCTTTTTCAACGTTGGCTTGGGATTGCCGTGGTATTTTTCGTTGGGAACCAAGATCACGCGCTCGCCGATCTTCCATTCCTGCAGCTTGAAGGGACCGGTGCCATTCGGACGGCGGGTCCAATTGCGCTTGTCGCGCTCGATCTGTCCCTTATCCACCACGAACGCGGTGGGATAAGTTAGCTTCGCCAGGAAGTATGGCTTCGGCGCGTCGATCGAGATTTCCAAGGTCGCGTCATCGATGACTTTAAGTCCGGTGATGTCCTTGGTGCGACCGCGTATCATATCTTTCGCGCCAACGATGTCACCCAGGTACGTGTCCGCCGTGGGTGAGTCCGTGTCGGGATTCGCGGCGCGTTCGATCGAGTACTTGAAGTCATTCGCGGTCACGCGCGTGCCGGAGCCAGAAAAGACCGCGTCGTCCCGCAATTTGAATGTATAGCGCAGACCATCGTCGGACACTGCCCATTCACGCGCGATGTCCGGCTGTACTTTGAGATCCCTGTCGAGGGTGACGAGGCCGCCGAACAGCTCGACAATGTACGTTGCCGACGTGACGTCAGTTGCCAGCGCCGGGTCGAGGGTAAGCGGGTCATCGCCGGGTAGCCGCAATTCGCCTGCCTCACGCGGGCCGGCTTTGCTTCCCCCCGGGGTCGTGCCGCGCCCGGCGGCGGCCGGGCTGTCGGCGCCATCGTCGCGCGTTAGCACCACCGCCGTTACCGCGACCACGGCCAGGACTAACACGGTGACAACCGCGCCAAGCCCAATCAGCAGTTTCTTCTCGTTCACGCCAACCCTCCTCACCAATTCGCCGACAGCACGACCCGTCGAGCTCGGGCTACTCCCGGCCGGCCGCGACCCTTCCCGTTTAACAGGCCGGTCGCACGGGCGTCAGCGGCCACCCGCAACCGGTGCGTGGATGGTAGGGCAGCCGCCCAAGACCCGTCCCTCGCACGGCGGACTAGAAATCCCTGGCTACCGGCGCGCTGACCGATCGCGCGAACGCCCAATATAGGTACTACGGTCGCGAGGCTCGCCATGGATTAGCCGCCGGGTCGCGATGGTGATAATCCGAGTGAGCATGCTACCAAGGATACCAAGCGGCGGTACCGCCTACAAACGCCGGAAACGGACATCGGACCCGCCGGCCGGGGACGGCCCCGACGCCATCCAATGAGCAAACCGATATGGCGACGCCCGCGCGGCAAGCGAACCACTCGATACACTGGAACGGGTGACGGTGCTGGCGGCCGGTTTGACCCATGCACAGCCGCTGACGACTGGCGAGATTGGCCGGCATCACCGCGGGCGGCGGCGTATGGA
>JBBQJF010000377.1:0-5060 GCA_038325665.1 Dehalococcoidia bacterium
CGCGATGCGGGGAGTGGACGGCTCCCCGGGGAGCCGGTACGCGAACAGAAAACAGCGCGGCCGCTCAGCCATGCCGTCGTTTTAACACCCATCCAGTTGATATTCAACCACCGGTACAATACAAATGTGGCGGTGCCAACCAGTAAGTGCAGAGATGAGGTGTACGGATGAGCGAGACGCGGACGATTCTCTTCCTCTGTCCGCACGGAGCGGCCAAGAGCGTCATGGCGACCGCGTATTGGAATCAGTTCGCGGCACGGCGGGGCGTGGACATCATGGCAATAGCAGCCGACGTTGACCCATCTCCTCGCGTCACGCCGGCGGTGGTGGCGACGCTGCGCGGGGATGGGCTGGACGTGTCCGGCGATGTTCCACGTCGGGTCACGGCCGGGGATCTCGCTCAGGCGTGGCGCGTGGTGTCGCTCGGGTGCGACCTCTCCGACCTGACGCCGGTTCCCGCCGGCATCGAGCGGTGGGATGACGTACCGCTGCCCAGCGAGGGGATGACGGCGAGCCGGACAGCGATTGTGGCCCATGTTCAGAGAATGTTGGAGACACTGACGCCCGAGTGCGGCGGCGCCGTCCAATATCCGGACCATGCCACATCGTGCGACTCACCGCCGGATATCATCCATTATGTGCAGCGACTCGGCGATGTGGGCGGCGTTGCGCGCATTCCAGGCGTCCAGAAGATGGGCAGGCATCCGGGCGCGCAGGTCACGCCACCACAAGGGCGCACCCTCACTCCGCGCCGCGCTGGAGACGATCTCGCCCAGAAAGACGGTGTGATCACCGCCGTCCATGCGGTTGACCACGCGGCACTCGAACAGCCCGAGGCAATCACGCAGAAGCGGCGCACCCGTGACGCCGGTCTCGTGCGCGAGCGAGGCGAGCTTGTCGGTGTCGTGACCCGACTGAAGGCCGAGGTGGTAGACGATCTCGTCCTGATCATCACGCAACAGATGGACGGCGAACGCGCCCGACTCATTCACCAAGTCATGAGTGAAGTTCGTCTTCCACAAGCCGGCCGTCAGCCTGGGGCGTTGGGACACGATCGACGCCCCGTGCACCGACACGGCGATCTGACCGCCGCGCCGCCCGCCGGTCGCCGCCGTCACGGCAACCAGCGGCGTCCACAATAACCCGAGAAGATGCGTGGCTTCGGCCATCAGTGAGCACCAATCGGCGGAAAGCGGGCGGGGAAGGGCATGGCGGCCCGCCAGCGCCCGTTAGTTCGTGGTCGTGGACTCATCGCCCGCGGAAGGCCGGCTCTCGCTTTTCCAGGAAGGCGGCAACGCCCTCCTGGTGGTCCTCGGAGCGGCGCAGGGTGGTGAGGAACAAGCCGATCTGTTGCATCGCCTGCTCGAATGACATCGACAGTTGCTCGTGGATCATGCGCTTGGCGAGTTGCACCGCCAGCGGCGCGTTGGCGGCAATCATCTCCGCCATGGCGTGGGTGGCGGCCTCCAATTCCGCGGCCGGCACGACCCGCGTCACCAGGCCGATGCGCTCGGCCTCGGCGGCGTCAACGGTGCGGCCGGTGAAGATCAGCTCGCAGGCGCGGTCGAGTCCCACCGTGCGCGGCAGCGTCCAGGTCGCGCCGCCGTCCGGGATCAGGCCGCGGCGCACGAATGCCTCGGCAAAGCGCGCGCCGTCCGAGGCGATGCGGATGTCGCACGCCATCGCCAGGTCGCAACCCCAGCCGGCGGCCGCGCCGTTGACCGATGCGATCACCGGCTTGGGCAGCCGCTTGATGCGCAGGGGAATCTTGCGACCGGCCGCGTCGAGTGAGCGGATGATCGCCAGCGCGCCGCCGCTGACCTCGGCCTCGCGGCGCGCGGACATCGACTTGATGTCACCTCCGGCGCAGAAAGCCCGGCCCGTGCCGGTGATCACCACCACCCGCACCTGTTCGTCGTGCTCCACCGCATCGAGGGCCTCGACCAGGCCGACGCTCATCTCCGCGCTGAGGGCGTTCATCACCTCGGGCCGGTTGAGCGTGATCGTGGCGATGTGACCGTCGACCGCCAGTTGCAGGTGCGGATTCTCCATGACAGCTCTCCCTTTGCCTATCCCACCGGCGGCCCGCCCCCCGGCCGACCTAACCCCCCGGCCCCGTCCCCCCGGAAGGCCGGGACGGGGCTGCAAGGGATGGGGGAAACGGAGGCATCTCCCCGCGAGTGAGGCTCCCCTCCCCGCGCCGGGGAGAGGCCGGGGGAGAGGTGGTTCGACGGTCCGGCTAGCTCATGAAGTGTCCTCGATAGAGTTGGTAGCAACCGGAGTCCTTCGAGCGGCGGACGGCACGCGACAGGTACTTTGCCCAGCCGCGGAGGATATCGTCTTTGCGGCTGGTGGAGTTATAGCGGTACTCCTCGATTGAGGAGACACAGACACGTTCGACGTGCGGGTCGTTCTGGACCTTGGCGGCGGCGTATCCGAGCGTTGCGATCAGCGCCGTGCGCTCGCCGGTGCGGGACATGTATTCGTCCATCGCCGCCAGCGTCCGGGGCGCATCCTGGACATCGACCGAGCGCTCGACGCTTGCCAGTAGCTCACGCTCGGAGAGCGGCTCCATCTCATGCGCGTGCACTTTCGGCTTGACCAGCTCCATCACCGGGTCGCGCGGGAAGAGCATGTTGGCGCGCAGTACATCGTTGACGAACAGCGCCTCGAAATACAGCGCCTTCGCCTGGTGCGGGTTGTCGTATGTACGCAGCCAGTGGTTGACCACGTTGCAGTAGTCAAAGGCGTGCCCGGGGGTGAAGAACGCGACCGGATGCTCCATCACATGGATCTGGTTGTGGACGAAGGCAATGATGATCGCGTCGGCGATCGACAGCAGCGCCCGACCGCGGCGCAGCAACTCGGTGATCAACGCCACCACATCGCCCGGCCGCGCCCAGTTGAGCACATCGACGACCTCATCGATCTCGCGCTCGGTGAGCGGCGATTGGTTGCGTTCTTTCAGCCGCGGCCAATCGCCGCGAAACTCCATCGGCAGCACGGCCGAGGTCAGCGACCACATCTCGTAGAAGCGGGGCATGCAGCCGAGATCGGGCACGACCGTGTAGAACACGCCGTGCGCGTTCTCCCAGCCGAGCGCATCGGCGAGATCGACCATTGCACGGGCGCGCAGCGCCTTGTGGCCGATGTTCTGGTACGCGCCGCGCTGGATGATCGTCTCCTGCAAATCGACGATGCCGGCCATCAAGATCGCGTCTTTCAGCCGGGCACGGCTCTCCGGTTCTTGCGCCAGCCCGAGGAATAGCCGGTAACTCTCGATCCGGTCGCCCTCCATGATCGCGTGCTGCATCCGCGCCAGCCGCTCCTCGGCAGGGCCGCCGGTCAGCGGTGGATGGTCCTCGAAGTGGACCTTGGGCGGCGCCCACGACGGGCCATCGAACCACCCCTTGGCGCTGGTATTGGTCGCGACCGGACCGGGTGTGGCCCGCGCGGCGTCGAGTTCGGCCTGGTGGTCGCGGTCGTCGCAGCGTTCTTGGTCGCGGGCGTAGTGGCCGGGAAACTCGCACTGGACCTGGCTCCACACGTCCAGCCCTTGGGGCACGTACCACATCGCCTGCGCCATCGGCAGCAGATTGGCCGGCTCGGGCAGATGCGGCATCAGTTTGAGCGACGCGCGCCAGCCGAGCACGGTGTGATCGTAGTTGACGCCGCGCCAGGTGCCGTCCGGCTTGGGCATGATGTGCGACGGCGCCTGCACGAACGGCGCGGTCGCATCGAGCGCCGTGCCGACCAACGCCGTTAGCCGCGCCCCGTCCTTGAGCAGCCCGCAGAACGCATCGGCCGCGGCTGGGTAGTTCGCCGTCACGATATGTTCGCGCAGCGCTTCAACGCTGACCGCGGCTGTCGTCATGGGCTTCCTCCGGAAGCGGTATTGGGTGACGGATGTTGGGTGTTGGGGGACGGGTGGTGGTCCGGTTCCCCATCACCCATCACCTACCGAAGTACCACGGGGGCGCGGCGGGCGCCGGCGGGGCGGGAATCCTCCGCCCGGTGCGCGAGGCGGGCGCCGTGCTCGGGGGTGAAGGCGTTGGCGATGGGGGACCACAGCGGCCCGCGGGCGCGGAAATCGGCCTCGACCACCGCGATCACGGCCGGGTTGGCGCTCTGCCATACCTGCTCGACGAACCGCTCAAACGAGGCGATCCACTCCGGCCCCGAGGCGCGGCCGGGGTAGAAGCCGCCGCAGAAGTCGATCAACTCCTCCGGCGACGCGCGCTCGATCTCCCGCCCCACCAGGTCGAGCGCCTGATCGAGTGCGGCGGCGATGCTATTGCGTAGCTTCCAGGCGTCGCGTAACTCCGACACGGCGCGCCCTCCCTCGTGAACCGAGTGTAGGAGCGGTGAGTGGGGGCGTCAACCGTGGGGGAAGACCTGGGATTTTACCCCAGAGCGAAGACCACTCGTGCACGAGAGGTGGGTGACAGGCCGCCGTAACACAAATCTATCATCTACAGCGAATATGTAACATGTATGACTATATGCTCATTGATACGCTCGTATGCGTATCTGCACCGGTGCTCTACCTGTTTGCACCTGATTCACGATGCCCACCGTGCGATGCTCCTATCACTGCTGGATGAGTCGCTGACCCACACTGCTCACCTACTACTCGCGGACGGCTATTCGCCGTCCGCACCCATTTCACCAACACACAGATCGGCGGGAGAAGCTTCTATGCGCATCGCGGAGATCAGTTCTAGCGCACGGTACATGCCCGAAGAGTCGATTATGTCCCGCCCGATCGCCGGTGAGGTGGTATTGCTCAACCTGCAATCGGGCGTCTACTACAGCCTGAACGGAGCGGGCGCACTCATCTGGACGCACATCGAGCGGGGCGAACCGGTTGATGAGACGGTGCGGGCGCTGCTCGACGAATACGACGTCGCGCCCGATGTCGCGGCGCGGGACGTGGAGACGTTCGTCCAGACGCTGGTTGAGAAGGGTTTGTTGAGGGCACGATGACGCGAATCCCGAGTGACGCCGTGGTCGATACCGCGCTCGCGTTCGTGGCGCTGACACGCACCACGCTCCTCTTC
>JBBQJF010000378.1:0-4984 GCA_038325665.1 Dehalococcoidia bacterium
AGCGCCGCCGACGACGATTCGTAGCACTGATACGGGGCGGATCGCCCCCGCCTCCTCCGCGCGACGTGATACAAACTACAGGTATAGACGTGTCTGTGTCATCTCATGGGGTGCATTCGTGTCTCCCACGAAATGATTCGTAGACTAAACATTATAACTTTACGGATGTCTGTCGTAATGGAAGAACGGAACCTTGTCCGTGTTCAGGAGAGTGGGCGGGTCACCTTACCGGCCGCGGTTCGCAAACGTTTGCATCTCAAGACAGGCGACCTTGTTGTTGTCATGTCCACACCCGAGGGCGTGCTGATTGTGCCGCGGGAGGTGATCGCGACCAAGGCCCTCGACCGTATTGGTGAGGTACTCACCGAGCAAGGGTTGGAGTTGGACGATCTGATTGAGTCAGGCCGTGTTCAGCGGGCGGCGCTCATCGAGGAACATTATGGCATTCGTTCCAATGAGTAGCATTGCCCGTGTCTTTATTGATGCCAGTGCTTTTCGCCGCTGCCCTCTCGCCAGAGGCTACGCCCGCGACCCATTACTTGCAGGAATGCATCGTCTAGTGGTGCTCTCGTGCAGTTCGTTTGCGCTGGACGAGACCGAACGAAACTTGTCCGTGAAGGCGCCGGCGGCGCTGCCGGCCTTTCGCCTGTTCCGTCAGACTCTTGCCACCCAACTCGTCACGCCGGCACGAGCGCAGGTTCTGCGCACCGGCCAGGTGATCGACATCAAGGACGCGCCGATCGTGGCCGGCGCGGTGCGCGCCCGTGCCCTCTACCTGGCGACGTACGATCGCCGCCATCTGCTCAGCCAGGCCCAATTGATTGAATCGATCTTCGGCATCGTCGTCGCCACGCCCGACGCCATCCTCGCGGCCACCGGCCTACGGGACCGCGATCCGGTAGCATGAGCCTACCTTTCCCTTGCTGATGCCAATGACCGGCCGGGAACAAGGTGTTGGGAGTAGCCGCCCACACCTGTACACTCACCCTACCAGCAGTGTGACCAGCAGGAGGGATGGACGTGGTACGGGCACAGATTGTGGGGGCGACGGGGTACGGCGGGCTTGGGATGACCGAGCTGCTGCTCCGACACCCCGAGATCACCGTCACCTCGCTGCTCGCCAAGCAGGATGTGGGCAAGCCGGTCAGCGCGGTCTACCCGCACCTGCGCGGCTTCTGCGATATCACGGTGCAGGACGCCAATGCCGATACGGTGGGGGCCAACGCCGACCTCGTGATCTTCGCCACCCCCGACGGCGTGGGCCAGAGCTACGCCCGCGACCTGCTGACGGCCGGTCGCAAGGTGATCGACTACAGCGGCGACTTCCGCTTCCGCTCCATCGACGAGTACGCCCGCTACGCCCGCCGCCATCCAGCCGTGCAGGGCAAGCCCCATCAGGCGGAGGACCTCCTGGCCGAGAGTGTGTTCGGCATTCCCGAGCTGTTCCGCGAGCACATCGCCGGCGCACGCCTCGTCGGCAATCCCGGCTGCTTCGCCGTGGCGATGATCCTCGGGCTGGCGCCGGCGGTGCGCGCCGGGGTGATCGACCCACGCTCAATCATCTGCGACGGCAAGACCGGTATCTCCGGCGCCGGCAAGAAGCCCTCGCCCACGCACCACTTCCCCGAGCGCAACGAGAACGTCACCCCCTACCGTATCGCCAATCACCAGCACGAGGTTGAGGTGTCGATCACCCTCGAAGGGTTGAGCGGCGAAGATGTAGCCGTGACCTTCGTGCCCCATCTGGTGCCGATCACCCGCGGCATCATCGTCACCTCCTATGCCACCCTGCGTACCGAGGTCACTCAGGAACAGGCGCAGGAGCTGTACGAGGAGATGTACCACGCCGAACCGTTCGTGCGGGTGCTGCCGGCCGGCGTCGCGCCCGGACTGAAGGGCGTGCTCGGCAGCAATCTCTGCGACCTCTCGCTGGCCGTGGACGAGGACAACGGCCGCCTGGTGGTCGCCGCCAGCATCGACAACCTGCTCAAGGGGCAGGCCGGCGTCGCCCTCCAGAACATCAACATCATGCACGGCTTCCCCGAGCGCATGGGCCTCGAGCGAATGCCGATGTATCCGTAGGTCACGGGTCATAGGCCACGGGTCATAGGTCACGGGTCAAAGGGGACGAACGCCTGACTATGTTCTATTCCATGTCCCCCCCTGTGACCCCGACCTATGACCCTGACCTCCCCCTGGAGGAACATGATGGCTGCCGAAGAACTTTGCTTCATGCCTGCCGCACGGATGGCGGACGCGATCCGGGGGCGGGAACTGTCGCCGGTTGAGGTTGTCGATGCCGTGCTGGCGCGGATCGAGCGGGTCAATCCCGCCCTGAACGCGTTCACGGTCGTGCGCGCGGAGGAGGCCCGTGCCGCCGCGCGGGATGCAGAGCAGGCGGTAATGCGCGGCGACGAGGTTGGGCCGCTGCACGGGGTGCCGTTCACGATCAAGGATCTGACCTTCACCAAGGGCGTGAAGACGATGCGCGGCTCGAAGGCGTTCGCCGATTTCGTACCGGGGGAGAATTCGGTGGTTGTCGAGCGGTTGCTAGGCGCGGGCGGCATCTTCCTTGGCAAGACCACCACCCCGGAACTCGGTAACAAGGGCGTGACCGAGAGTCCGCTGACGGGCACGACCAATAACCCCTGGAAGACGACACACATCGCCGGCGGTTCCAGCGGCGGCGCGGCGGCGGCGGTCGCGGCCGGGCTTGGTCCGATCGCCGAGGGCAGCGACGGCGCCGGCTCGATCCGCATCCCGGCGAGTTGCTGTGGCGTTGCCGGCTTCAAGCCGTCCTACGGCCGTGTGCCCACATTCCCGCCGTCGCCGTTTCAGACGTTGTCGCATCAGGGTCCGCTCGCCCGCACCGTCGAGGACGCCGCGCTGATGCTCACCGCCATCGCCGGACCCGACGATCGTGTGCCCTATGCGATCGCCGAGCGCGGCGTCGATTATCGAGCGGCGATCGCGGGCGCATCGGTCAAAGGGTTGCGCGTGGCCTACAGCCGCGACGTGGGATTGGGTGTTCCGGTTGACGCCGAGGTCGCCGCGCGGGTCGAAGCCGCGGCCAAACTGTTTGCCGGCGCCCTCGGCGCCGAGGTCGAGGAGGTGACGCTCGATCTGCCCGATCCATACGAGGCAGCGATGACCATTTGGAGCACGCTGATGGGCGCGCTGACGACGACGCTGATACTGCCGGCCGTCGCCCGTGAGGATGTCGATCCGGCGCTGCTCAACCTGGTCGACCGGGGCGAGAAGGTCAGCGGACTCGACTACTACCGCGCCGCGTATATGTTCCGTGGTGAGTATTATGCGCGAATGATGGCGTTCTTCGAGACGTACGATCTGCTGATCTCACCGACGATTACCACGCCGGCGTTCCCGCATCCCGGCTGGGCGCCCGGCCCGGCGACGGTGGCGGGTCAGCCGATCGACCCGATGCTCGGCTGGTTGCTGACCTACCCGTTCAATCTCACCGGTCAGCCCGCGGCCTCGGTGCCGTGCGGCTTCTCCGCCGGCGGTCTGCCGATCGGTTTGCAGATCGCCGGTCGCCGCCACGCCGATATCACCGTGTTACGCGCCGCCGCGGCGTACGAGCAGGCAACTCCCTGGGCGCAACACCGGCCGCCGGTCGGGTGAACGCGAGCGGGCGGCGGTCACGCGAGCACCGCCAGAGTGAGTCCGCGAACCGCTTCCTAGCGGCAGCAAGAGGGGAACAGGTAGGGGCGACTCGGTGGGTCGCCCTGGTCCCCGTGGGCGCGAATGCGAACTGAGCCTCTCAGGGCCGTACGGGTCGCCTGACTCTACACGAGGTCCACGACATCGCGGCTTAGCGCCGGCCGAACTCCATGCGGAACAGAGGGCTGAGCCGGTCAAGCCAGGCGGATCCGGGGATACGTTCGGAGTGGGCGGTGAACCAGTCGCGGGCGGTTTCGCGGTAGCCGCGGGCGGTGAAGCCGGCGAGCAGGCCGGGGATGTGGCCGGCGCCATAGGTCATGATCACGTCCTGGCCAGCATCGACGCCGTCGAAAACCTTGAGCGCGGCGGCGTTGCGCTCGTCGATTAGCAGTGTGGTCAACCGGCCGAGGCCAGGCGCCCAGCCACGCAGCAGTTGGAACGCCGACAAAATGAATGGCTCTTGCAACAGCAACAAGCGGGTCGTCCGGCGCATCATCGCCGAGTCCAGCGCTTGGCCGGCCGCGTCCATCACCGGGATCAGAGGCAATCGCGCCTTCACCCACCGTTGCAACAGCTCACGCACCGGCAGATCGGCGCGCACCCAATCTGGTCCGGGGCGCGGCATCGCGTCCGGTTGCGCCACCAGATGAAGCGCCGCTGCCACCCGTCGGTAGGCGGCGTTGAGCGCGGCCAGTGAGTCGTACACCCGCCGCTCCTCGTCCGATAGCGCCGCGGCATCCTCGGTCGCGAGCTCACCAAGCCCCTCGAACAGCACCAGCCCCTCATGCTCGTCCACGACCTGACCGAGGCGGGCATAGTAATCGGGCCGTCCGATGTGGATCATCGCGATCAGGGTAATGCGCCGGCCGGTTTCAGTATGGCGGAGGTAGGTCGCCCCCGTTTGAAGCTGCCACAGGTCGCCTTCACGAATGGTCCGGATCACGATGTGCTCCCTCTCAGAATAGCCAGCGGTATAGCCGGCGCTCGCACGGCCAGACCACCAGGGCCATATACGATGGGCGACCGGCGAACGCCATGGCGCGCCGTGGTCGTCATCGTCCGCACGCATCAGGCGACCGCCTCTTCTTGTGAGCGTAGCACCGAATCGCGTCGTATGTGCAGATGGTGACGGCGAGCGGGCAGTGATCATGGCAGGTCACGGACAGGGTGATTTAATTTTCCATCGGGCCGCTCAGGAGCCGCAGGGCGATGGTCGGGTCCGCGCTGCAGGTGCGGCGTGCATCGGCGACGGTCCGCTCCCCGAGCTGACGCAGCAGGCCGATGACCAGGTTGCGCACGGTGG
>JBBQJF010000379.1:0-4974 GCA_038325665.1 Dehalococcoidia bacterium
ATCGCCGACCATGCCGAGGGCATCGCCCGCATTAGCCTGATGCTGGATGAGCACGCGCTGCCGCCGCTCGGCCGGCTCAGCGAGATGTCAGACATCGGCATCGATATGATGCATCAGAGTCTGACGGCCTTCATTGAGCGCGATGTTGACTTGGCAAATCGTGTCTGCAAACAGGACGACGAACTCGATGAACTCTACGACGCCAACTACGCCGAGGTGATCGGCCGGATGCTGATGGAGCCAAACCAGGCCAAGATCCTGACCTACCAGCTCTGGACCGCCCACAACCTCGAACGGATCGGTGACCGCGCCACGAATATCTGCGAGCGCGTCATCTATTTCGTCACCGGCCGGATGGAAGAATCGAACGTCTCCCACTATTAGAGTGACGGAAAATCGACTGCCCGTGAGCCGCTAACACGAGCCGGTCGCGGGCGACGGCGGTGGTGCGGACCCTCCTTGACGATTCCGGTCGAGAGATGTCCCCAGATGTCCCCGGCCGATCGCCTGGGGCTATCAGCCGATCTACACGCCGAGAGGGTCGATCGACGCCTCCGCGCCCGGCGGCTCAACCCGCCGGTTGAGTCATGCACCGTGAGCGTCGCGGGTGGTCGCTGAGCGCTCACCCCGAGGCCGGCTGACCCGGAGGCGGCCAGCGATTCGGCACGCAGCGCGACCCGTTGCAGGTATAGACGATCGTTACCGGATTTAAGCTGGGGCAGCAGCCCGGATCACCTTCCGCATAGTTGGCGTAGGTGACACTGATCTGGCCGGGTCCAGCCGGATTGACGGCGGTCACTCCCTGCGACGGCAGGGGCGTATCGGTGCCGAGATATCGGTCGTTCCACGCGATAAACACCTTTTGGCAGAGGCCGTCAGCCGTGGCGCAGGCGGCGCGCTGCGCCGTGAGCACGCCGCCGTCGGCAGTCGCGGGCGCCTGCACCACGGGGCCGCTCGGGACATAGCCATTGCGGCTAATCGCCGCCGCCAGAGCACCGCTGTCACCAGATGGCGGATTCGCGACCGCGACCGCTGCCGGTGTCGCGCGAGGCGTCGGAGCGGGTGTACGCGATGGCGTGGGCGCCGGGGTGGGTTCGGGCGTCGGTGAGGGCCGTGGGGTTGGAGACGCGGTGGGCACTGGCGCCGGCTCGGCCGTCGGTGGTGGCGGTGCCGGAGTCGCGGCCGGCGATAGCTCGGGCAATGCGGTCGCCGGAGCGGCCGCCGCCACGCTCGCGGGTGCGGGGGAGGCCGCCACCGGTGTCACGGCGCGGCTCTGCGCCGCGCCTCGTTCATCTGACCGGCCAAAGAGGGCGAATCCGCCGGCCAGCGCCGCGGCGAGCGTCACTCCAGCCAGCGCCAGAGGCAGCGCCCGGCCACGGCGTCGCGGCGTCGCCGCCGCGGCCGGGCGCTCCACTATCGACGTCTGCCACGCCGCGACCGGCGCGGGCAGCGATTGAGTCGGCGCTGACTCAATCGTGGCCGGATAGGGATCGGGGGGGATCGCGGCGGCGCTCGACTGTCGGGCCGTCTCCACGACGCGCGGGGGCGCCGGCGGGTGGTTCAGCGCCTCATGCAACTGGGACGCGAAGGCAAGCGCGTTGTGCGGTCGCCGCGCCGGGTCTTTGGCGAGGGACTGCATCACGACCTCGGCCGCCTCGGCGGGCAGGTCGGGACGGCGCGGGCCGAGCGGCGGCGGCGGCTGGTGCACGATCGCGTAGATGGTCTGGGTCGGTTCGCCGCCGAACGGCGGATGACCCGTGAGCATGGTGAACACTGTCGCGCCGAGCTGATAGACATCGGTCTGAGGCGTCACCTGACCACCCGGCTCCACCTGCTCCGGGGCCATGAATCCCAGCGTGCCCAACATGTAGCCGGTTGACGTGGCGGTGACATCGGTCGCCCGAGCGACGCCCAGGTCGAGCAGCACCACATGACCGCCGTCCTCGACCATGATGTTGGCCGGCTTGACATCGCGGTGTATCAGGTTGCGGGCATGAACGGCGGCGAGACCCGCGGCGACTTGGCGCACAACCTCGACGGTTTCATCGAGAGGCAGCCTACCGCGCTGCTGGATGATCTCGGCGAGTGACCGCCCTTCAACCAGTTCCATCGCCAGATAAGCAAGGCTCATCCCATACTCATCGGGAGTCTCTGCCTCGCCGGCGTCATAGATATGCACGACGTTGGGCTGCCGGATGCGTGCCAGCGACCGGCCTTCGCGCACGAAGCGCTGGCGGGTGCCGCCGTCCCGGCCGAGATGTGGATGGAGGACCTTGAGCGCGACCTCACGATCGAGCACGGGGTCATGGGCGCGATAGACCGTGGCGAATCCGCCCGTGCCCAGCACCTCGCGCACTTGGTAGCGCCCAACCGCCGAAAGATGCCCCTGAACCATGGTGCCGCCCCGCCAGAATCCATGTGTATGGTACGGGCCATGGCGGCTCCCGCACGAGCCACCTAAAGGGCTAACCCCCGCCTAAACTTTCGGCGGTTCGCACCCATTCCGGCCGCCGCGGCTGATTTCCCATTCGGTTCGAGGTGATCGCATCCACATCCATGAGACCAGAAACCTGAACGCGCCAGCGGGACGTTTCCACGCGAGTTAACCTGTCGTCTTCGCCAGGGGCGAGCCGGCCGGTCGCCTTCCAACCGCCCCGGTCACACGGCAAGGGGCGGAAGGGTCATTGCCCTCCCGCCCCTATACCCCCGGCGATGCACACGCCGGTTACACCGCCATCACCACGGGAATCGGATCTATCATCCCGGCTGGTGTGACCCGGACGTGATCGTCTCCGGTGTGGACGCGCCCTTAACGGCGATCCGCTTCGGTTTGACGGACTCGGCCTTCGGCAGAGTGATGGTCAGGAGGCCGTTGTCATACGAGGCATCGGCGGCTTCGGCGTCCACCATCGTCGGCAGTACCACCGCGAACTGGAACGGCCCCTCGACCAGCCCACGAATGTGCCAGGTATACTGCTTCTCCTGATCGCCGCTGTAGAAGTGGCGATAGCCCTTGATCGCCAGCACCCCCTGGTTGACCGTCAGCTCGATGCTGTCTTGATCGGCCCCCGGGATCGCGATGCGCACGAGAACCTGGTCGCCGGCCTCGTACACATCGAACGGGAAGGCAGCGCTCAGCGCGGTGGGCGACTGAGAGTTTGGTCGCACAAAGCTCTCGTTGACAAGGCGTCCCATTGCCTCGCGCAACGAGACCATCTCGGCAAATGGATCCCAACGCGTCAGCATGGTGATGTTACCTCCGCTTACATGGTTCAGATGATGCCGTGGGTACGGCGGCCTCCGTACACCACTGAACGACGCCCGTGTACACGGCGGTCAGACGTTTAGCACTCATCACCATCGAGTGCCAATAATTGTATAGATCGCGCCGCCCAACGATTTCAAGAGCGGAGAGAGTTCGGTGGTGACACTCCAAGGCGGGGACATATTTGCAGCGCCATTCAGATTATGTTTCCTCTAAGATTCTACCGATTTCACTAATGTTCTACCCATATCTCGTGGGTTTACTAAGTGAAGGGCGGTAAGCATGACAGATGCGGCCACCGCCCGATGCGTTGGACGGTGGAGCGGCCTCTATCGTACGGTTGAGGGAGAGGAGGCCGGAGCGATGACGACCAAAGAGGCGCTGCACCGCCTGATTGACGAGCTGCCCGAGACCGCACTCGACCACGCCCGCCTGCTGCTCGAACCGCTGCGCGCGGGCGACGACCCGGTGCTGCGCGCGTTCCTGACCGCGCCCCTCGACGACGAGCCGCTCACTGCTAACGATATCAGGGAGATCGAGGACGCCAAGGCGGAGATCGCGCGAGGTGAATACGTGACCTGGGACGACTACCGGGCGCAATCCCGTGGGGAGCGGTGATGCCATGGCAGATGATCGTGACTCAGCGCGCCAGCCGCCAGCTTGCTGCCCTCTCGCGGCGGGATCGTGAGGCAGTCGAGCGGGCGCTCCGGCGGCTTGTCGCTGATCCGAGCGGCGCCAATCTCAAGAAGCTTAGCGGGCGAGACGGCGAATGGCGACTGCGCGTGGGCCGCTGGCGTGTACTTCTCGAATTGGACAACAACTCCGGAGTCATCCATGTGCTCCGTGTGCTGCCGCGCGACATCGCCTACCGCGATTGAGCGTGACGAGCGCCTGTTCGGGCCGCGGTCGCCACGCTCGCACATCATGGCCGGCAGCCGAAGGTATGGATCAGCCGCCCGTAGGCGATAAACGACGCTGCCGCCCAGCCAAGCTCCACCACCTGCCGCTCGGTGAAGTGACGCAGCAGATCATCGATCACGGCCTGGTCAATCGCCGTGTGGTTGGCGGCGAGTAGCTCGGCGTAGTGGATGGCCGACTTCTCGTCATCGGTGAAATCGGCCGTGTCGTAGCTTTCGACGCACGCGACCATCTCTTCGGTCAGTCCCTCGGCCCGCGCGACCGGCGAGCGGAAAGACTGTCAGACCGCGCACTCGTTGAGGCGGGCGATACGCAGCCGCATCAACTCCTTGATCCGCATCGTCACCGAGCCGTCGCGCATGATCGGCCGGTAGAACTCGTTCCACCGGTCAAACATCTCCGCGTGATGGCCGAAGGTGCGCAGAATATCGTTCTGCTGCCCCGGCGTCATCCGTTCCCGCCACGCGGCGGGCAACTCCTCGTCATCCAATAAGCGTAAGCGCGGCTCCGGCATGATCATACCTCATCATCCAAGCTTCCTGTCATCGTACCGGCATCTCCCGTGCGGGTATATGCCCCGCATCTCACGCGCGCCGCTCGTGCTGATCAAGCGCCCAGGCGATGTCCGCGCGCTGGAACTTCTCCTGCACCTCAAACTGATGCCGGTGTACGAACTCGATCAGGGCCAGCCGGGTGATCTCGGTGTCACTGGTGAACCATCCGGCCTGCACGAGGGCATCAATCTCCTCCGCCAACGGACCCGATATCTCGACATGGATGGTCTTCATCGG
>JBBQJF010000380.1:0-4938 GCA_038325665.1 Dehalococcoidia bacterium
AGCATCGTATCCGCCGGACGTGGGGTATGAGGCGAGTCGGGGAGGCAACGTGCGGTCGGGTGGCGCCGGTGCGGGCGATGGCGGCGTATCCCGTGCCGGCGACGCGCCCGCGCGGGAACGCGCCGATGAGCGGGGGTCGGGTCGGGTCGATGGCGGCGTCAATGCCGCGAGTGCGCGCACGGTCGTGGGCGAGGTGCGTGAGGCCGCGGGCGAGCCGGCGCCGGCGCCGGAGAGTAAATCCGGGCGCACGGCGGGGGTGGTGGGCGACTCCGCGACCGCGCCGGGAGCCGTGTCGTCCGTGGTGTCCGCGCCCGCGGCCGGTTTCCCAGTGTCTCCCGCGCCCGCGGCGATGGTGCGGCCGGTGGAGAGTATTGTGCCGGTGGCTCGCGAGACGAGCGCGGTGTCTCCCGTGCCCGCCGCGATCGTGCGGCCGGTGGCTGGGCAGGTCACGTCGCGGCAGGGTGCGGCGATCGCCGTCACCCGAGGCGCGGCGACCCGCCGGTCGGTGGCGCTGACCTTTGACGCCGGCGCGGATCGCGGCTATGCCGAGACGATCTTGGATATTCTACTATACGTGGGTGCGAAGGCCAGCTTCGGCATGACTGGTGTGTGGGCGGAACAGAATCCCGACCTGGTGCGCCGCATGGCCGACGAGGGTCATCGCCTGATCAACCACACGTACGATCACGGCTCCTTCACCGGCCTCTCCACCAGCCGCCGCCCGCTCGGGCAGACCCAACGCTGGTCGCAGCTTGACCGCACCGAGACGATCATCACCGAGCTGACCGGCCAGAGCACCGCACCGCTGTTCCGCTCACCGTACGGTGACACCGACGCGAGCGTCTTGCGCGACATCGGCGCGCGAGGCTACGCCTATAATGTGTTGTGGAGCGTCGATTCGCGCGGCTGGTTGGGCTACAGCGCCGGCGCGATCATCCGCCACTGCCTGGCGCAGGCGCACCCCGGCGCGATCTACGTGATGCACGTCGGCTCCTCCGCCCAGGACGGTCCCGCGCTGCCCGCGATCATCACCGGCCTGCGCGACGCCGGCTATGCCTTCGAGACCGTGGACGAGATTCTCCTGCCGTGATCGCGATGCCGGTCAGTGCTGTTTGCCGAGCAGGCGCGACCACCATCCACGCCGGCGCGGAGGACCGTCGATCGACGGCGCCGGCAGCGGCGGACCTGCCGGCCGGTCGCCGAGGATGCGGGCGGCGGCGTGGGAGTCTCCCTCAAGCACCCACACCTCGACCGTCCACGGATTGGCGAATCCACCGCCGGTGTACGCGGCCAGGGCATCACGATTCTTCAGCATACAGCGGATTCCGCCTTGGGCGAGCTGGTCGCGGATCATCTCGGCCGTGATTGGGTTCTCGGCCACTGCCGCCCGTACCAGCCGCTCGCGTGACAGATCGCGCTGTTCAGGCATTGCACCGCGTCAATTCATCACCCCGAACGCGCCGAACTTGACGCGACGGGCCTCCGCCAACCGCGCTGCCACCAGCTCGGTCGCGGGTTCGAGTAGGCGACGGCACAGCGAGAGACGACGCGGCACTGACAATTGTTCCAGCAACTGCTGCTTGAGCGACGCCTCGATATTGAGCTGCGCGCCGACATAGTCGGCCAGTCCGCCCGGCCGCCTCGGGAGCCGCACGGTTCGCGTCCATTCGTCGTTGAGCGCGTAGGCCAGACGCGAATACTCCGTGAACAATTCCCCCACCCGCGCCACCGCCTCCTTGATGCCGGGCGCGTCCTCGTCTTCGTCGGTCAGCATCTCGACAGAGCCGCTCAGATATGGCTCGGTCGTCATGGTGTGACGGATGCGGAAGCGCTGTACGCCCACCGTCATGATATTGAAGCGGCCGTCGGGCTGCGGCTGGAGATGGGCGATGCGCGCCGTGGTGCCGACATCGTGCGGCGCCGCCGCCTCGCCCACCTCCTGGCCGGAGGCGATGAGGACCACACCAAACGGTGTGTTGCGTTCGGCGCACCGCTCAATCATCAGCTTGTACCGCTCCTCGAAGATATGCAGCGGCAGCGGCGCGCCCGGAAAGAGCACCGTGTTCAGTGGAAAAAGCGGAATATCCACCATTGGAGTCGGAGAGGGCGGCGCACGCCGGGTCGCGGCATGACGAACTTCGCCGCGGCGCGGCTGCCGCCCCCTGCCTACTGCCTTTCTATGCCGGCCATCTGCTTGACCAGCTTCATCGTGCGGTTCGCATCGTAGCTGCGGGCGACCATTAGCTTCTCGGCCTCAAGGCTTCCCTCGGCGTGAATAGCGAGCACCTCCTGATAGCCACCGTAGTCGGAACTGGTGAGGTCCTTGACGAAATTCATGGCACGCAGTCGCTCGCGGCCGCCCACACCGGCGCGCCCGCCGTAATAGCGCCGCAGCAGCGGACCGAGTTCTTCGCTCTCCACATCTTCCACGCCGGGGCCGGTGACGAGCAGACCGCCGGCAATGTCCTGCACATCTTGGACGGCGGCATGGTAATTGTGGGCAAAGTGGTACTTTGCCATGTTCACCGTCAACGCATCGGGCACGGCGATGCCGTCGCGCATCGAACAACGCTCGGCGGCGTGATGCACGAGCGCGCGCAGCGTTTCCGCGTACGAGATCAGGTGAATCAGCTTGTCGCGCACATGCGCCGCGCGGGCGATGCCGTTATAGTCGGCCATCATCTGTGCCGACCCGACCAGCGCATCGACCAGCGGCAGCTTGTAGGAGATAGCGGTGAAGCGGTGGAACTCGACGAAGCCGAGCGCGAGCGGCCCGGCAAACTGCCACTCTCTGCACAGGAACACGCGGTCATTCGGCACGAATACGTCGTCGAAGATGGTGGTGGTTTCTACCATCTTGTGCTCGGCCGTGATTGGGAACTCGAAAGGGTCTTTCGTGCCCTCATGGGAGCCGAAGGGGCTTGCGACGAGTTTGATGCCGGGTGTATTCACCGGTACGGCAAACGCCACGGCGTAATCACCATCACGTTCGGACATCGCCCGCGTCGGCAGCACGATCACCTCGTCCACATGAGTCGTATTCGAGGTGTGTGTCTTGGCGCCGCGCACGACGATGCCGTCGGGGCGCTGCTCGACGATTCGTAGATAGTAGTCAGGGTGCTCCTGGTCAGATGGACCCTTGGAGCGGTCGCCCTTCACGTCAGTTTGGGCGACGGCCAGCGCCAGGTCGTTGTCGCGGCAATGTTCGTAGAACGCGCGGACCCGCTCGTAATACGGTGTGCCGAGTGCTGTATCGACCTGCTTGGCAACCAGGTGCAGGCCGAACAGCGCGTCGGTGCCGATCTCTTTGATCAGCACCACCAGCGTACGGCCGAGCGCCGTCGCCTCCTCGATCAGCGCGGAGCGCTTGAGCAGGTCGCCGGCGTTCTCGGGAATCTTGAAGTAGCGCGAGTAGGGACCATTCGGGCCATCCACCACGGCGAGGTCGCGGAAATGGGGTTCTTCCGCCATGGCATAGTCGATGCAGGCGTGATTGACGGCGACGCCGATCACCGGGTGGGTGGTGACGTCTTCAACAGGGCGACCGCGAAAATACACCGACCGTCCATCACGCAGGCTCTCCCGGTACTGATCCGGGGTTCTCAGGGGCATGTCGCGCTCCTTTGCCCCGGAAGACCGGGACATGTCGTGGCTTCTCCTCCACCATTCCAGCACCGGCCGTGTCGGCATGTCAACCGCGGCGTTTCCTCAGGCATGCGTGGGGGCGGCGCTCGTGCCAAACATCATCCAACGCTACGCTAGAAAGTGTCCGTCCGCGCCGCGGGTGTGGCGTTGCCATTCCCGCCGGCGGACGCCGACCATCACTTTCGGCGCGACGAGTCGCCGAGCGCGATGCTGACGGGATGTTGACAGAGCGACCGACAGCAGTTTTAAGTGTATCGGAAACGTATCGATAGCCGTGAGAAGCATGTACACTTGGCGTCATCGATGGTCAGGCGGCAAGCGGTGAGGGAATGCATCGCTGCACGGACACTCCGTTTCTTGGTCGTGTAGCCGTGGTCCGGCCAACAGCGCCGCGGGGTCATTTCAGGTCAGGCGTCGTTGACGATGGTTTCGGACCGGAAGCGAGGAGATGATGAATCTGCAGAAAGTGCTCATGGGTGTGTTCGCGATTGGAGTAGCGGGCGGCGTCGCGCTGGGCGCCAACGCGGATTCGCTCACGCGTGGTGATGTGCTGCCGGTGGTGCTTGGCATCGGCATCAGTTTACCGATTGGCTGGACAGGGCTTGCCGTGGTGCGACGCAAATAGCGACGCCGCGACCGCTCGACGAGCGGGCCGTGGCGGACATCGCCGCGTTGCTGGGCACGCCGGCGCATGTCGAGCCGTATCGCGTCCGCGGTGCGCCGGTCTATCGAGTCGTGCTGTACAACGCGGTCCTTCAAGCTCAGGTGGTGGTGGTACTGTGGCCCGCGCTGGCGCGCGTCGATCTACGCGTGGGCGACAGCGCGCTCGTGCTGAAGGGTGTTGACGAGGTGCTGCTGTTTCCCGGTGTCGAAGTCATGTTCCGCCGCCGGCAACCGGCCGCCTCGCTGTTCGTCAGTGTCGGCGGCCGCTTCGGTATGACGACCTAGACGGTTTGCGGCTCCGCCTTAATGGTGACCGCGACCGGCAATGAAAAAGCGCGCTGGCGATCAGCCAGCGCGCTTCTCCTGTACATGTCATGCGTCGCGAGAGTAAACTCTCCGCGTGGCGCTCGTCGGTGAGCGGGGGCACCGACGAAAGCCTGACGACAGACACTCCAAGTGTAGCGCAATCTTCTTGAAATGCAATGGCACAAATGCGTATCTACATCCGCCTAGCCGCGGGGAGCGCCGTGTGCATGGCGCTCGTATCGCTCGCTACCTCACCCTAGCTCCTCGGTTCATGTGCACCAGTGCCTTCAACCTCGCGCGCCTCACCGTGGCACGCCGGCCGCC
>JBBQJF010000381.1:0-4938 GCA_038325665.1 Dehalococcoidia bacterium
TCGGGCGCCGCGCCTCGGAGCAGCGCCTCCGCCGTGCGGGCGCGCACCGGCGTGGGAGACACCGAGGCGAGACAGATGCGCGCGGCACTGATGCGGCCGCCGTCGAGCGTCACCACCGCCGCGCTGCCGGCAACAGCGATATCCATCTCCATGCGTGGCGTGTGACGCAGGTAGTGACTTCCCGTGCCGGCCGGCGGTGGCGGCAACCGCACCTCGACCAGCACCTCTCCCAGCTGGAGCGCCGTGGCGCGGGGACCGAGGAAGAATGTCTCCAGCGGGAGTGTCCGCCGGCCATCCGGTCCTGCCACGACAGCCTCGCCATCAAAGGCTACGAGAGCGGGGCTGACATCGGCGGACGGGGCGGCGTTGCAGACGTTGCCGCCGAGCGTGGCGAGGTTACGAATCTGCACCGAACCGACCAGCTTCGCCCCCAATGCCACCGCCTGGAAGCGTCCCAGTACCAACGGCGAGCGCTCGATCGTCCGCATCCGCACCAGTGCGCCGATGCGTAGGCCGCCGTCGGACGTGCCCTCGAATACATACATCTCGGGAATCTGGCCGAGTGCGAGTACCGTGGCCGGCGCGATCATATGCTCCTTGATCTGGGGCAAGAGGTCGGTGCCGCCCGCGAGCAGCTTGGTTCCAGGGCCAAGCCGTGTCAGCAGCTTGATCGCGTCATCGAGCGTGTGCGCTGTCTCATAAGCAAAACGCAGCATGGCAGTCCTCGATCTGGCGACACCGACTGAACCGGGCGTCGCGGCTCCGACGTTACGCGACGTGAGCGTCAGTGGCAATTCGAGGCTCACCGCGCGCTGTCGAGGTAGACAGTACCGATGATCCCCGCGGCCAGCAATCGCGCGTACTGTTCATCGCTGACGCCCAGATCGCCTTTGAGGATTTCTTCGTTATGCTCGCCCAGACACGGCGCAGGGCCACGGGCATGAAGCGGTGTCACCGCAAACTTCGCCAGCGGTCCGGGGTAGCGGTGTGTGCCCGCCTCCGGGTGGGTGATCTGCTCCCAGAAGCCGCGCGCCTCGAGATGCGGATCAGCGTCCATCGTCTGTTGGCGCAGCACCGCCGCCGCCGGTACACCCGCGCGCTGAAGCCGCTCCATCAGCTCGCGCTGCCCAAATTCCCGAGTCCACGCGGCCACGACAGGCTCCAGATCGTCCTGGTTGTGGTATCGCGAAACGGCGTCGGCGTATCGGGGGTTGCGCGCCAGTTCCGGCGCGCCCATCTCGGCGCAGAGCGCGACGAAGGCCTCGTCGGACGGTACGGCCAGCGCGATCCACATGTCATCTGACGCCTGATCGGGGGCCGAGGTCGATCCAGGGGTCGCGCCCTCGCCGCGACACGGAAAGACGCCGTACGGCGCCATCGACGGGTGGCGATTGCCCCAGTGACCCTGGAGCCGCCGGTTCATCGAGTAGTCCATGAAGGCGTACGCCAAGTGATGCATCACCGCCTCGGCCTGGGACAGATCGATCAACTGGCCCTCGCCGGTCTCCTCGCGCGACCACAGCGCCGTCATGATGGCGAAGGCGACGTGCGCGCCCGCGTTGGGATCAGCGTGAAAGATCGCCGGCGTCGTCGAGGGGTCACTATCACGGTAGCCGCGCAGCAGCGTGTGGCCGACCGCGGCCTCGACATTGGCGCCGTAGCCCTTGAAGTGCCGGTACGGGCCGTCGATGCCGTATCCGGGAAAGCGCACCATGATCAGCCGCCGGTTGAGCATGGCGAGGCGCGGATAGTCGATGTCCCACTTTTCGACGACGCCGGCGGCGTTGTTCTCCAAGAACACATCGCTGCCGCGCACGAGCTCGTCGAACAGCTCGCGACCCTCGGGTCGGGTGATATCGAGCGTGACGCTGCGATGGCCGCGCTTGCCGTAGTTGAAGTATGAATGCCGGTTCCAAAACCCCTCGCTCGGATCGCGGTCGAGGTAGATCGCGCCGCGCGGTCCGTCCGTGAACGAGGACGGCATGTGCCGCAGCGTGGCGCGGGTCGGGTTGAGATGCTGAATCGACTCAACCTCGATCACGTCCGCGCCCAGATCCGCCAGTATCATCGTCGCGAAAGGCCCCGCCCACACGATCCCCTGCGACAAGACCCGCACACCCGCGAGCGGGAGCGCGAGTGGGTGTTGGGTGCTGGGTGTTGGGTATTGGGATGGGCCGGCGGGCGATGTAGGTGTTTGGCCGGACGCGGCCCGCTCGGTCAATACCCGTGGTCCTGATGTGTCTTCGGTCATCGTTCATTTCCCCCGGCGTTGGTGAACCGCCCCTCCGCCCCCATACCCTATGACTTGCGACCCGTGCCCGATGATCCGTGACCTATGACCTACGACGTATGCCCTATGACCTATAGCCCATCACACGATATTTCGCTCTCGGAGGATGACCAACTCTTCTCGCGTATAGCCTAGCCGGCCGGTGAGAACGTCCACGGTGTGCTCGCCCAACAGCGGCGCGCGCCGCAGTTCTCCGGGTGTGCCCAGCATCCGAAAGGGGAGTCCGGGATACTCGAGTGGTCCCGTGGCTGGATGGTCGAGGGTGGTGAAAAAGCCGCGGGCGCGCAGATGTGGATCTCGGAACACGTCTTCCATGGTGTTGAGTGCGCTGACCGGCAGGCCGTGCGACTGGGCCTTCTCCATGACTTCCTGCTTGGTGTGCGCCATCAGCCATGGGTAGAACAGCGCATCCATCTCGTCGGTGAACTCGGGGTTGAGCAGGTTCTGACGCAGGCGCGGGTCATCAATCAACTCGGGCCGGTCGATGGTCCGGCAGAAGCGCTCCCACCAGTTCGCTTGAGTGATCACCTGGACATAGCCGTCGGCGCAGGGGTACACGCCGCCCGGCAGGGCAGACGTGCGCCGCACGCGTGTGCGGCGCGCCATCAACTCGCCGCTGTAGGACCAGGCCATTAGATTCGGACCGCCGCGGTCCATCGATGCCGCCAGCACATCCATGATCGAGATGTCCACCCGCTCGCCCTGGCCGGTGCGCCGCGCGCCCAGCAGCGCGCCAAAGGTCATTGCCGCGGCGGTGGCGCCGGCCAGAAACAACGGGGCGTACACGCCGATCTTGAGCGGCTCGCGGTCCTCGCCGCCGGTGACAGCCAGCACCCCACCCATGGCGTAGGCAAGCAGGTCGTCCGCTTCCAGATCACGGTACGGTCCCGACTGGCCGAAGTTGGACAGTGACACCAGTGTCACCCGCGAATTGACCTCCGCCAGCGCCGCCGCGTCGAGTCCGAGTCGGGCAAGCGCGCCCGGTCGGAAGCTCTCGATCACGAGGTCCACATCCGCGGCCAGCCGCCGGAGAATCAACCGTCCGGTGATCGTCGTGAGGTTGAGGGTGACACTTTGTTTACTCGTGTTCAGCTCGAGGAACATGCCGCCACGGTCGTGGTGTGGCTCGTCACCAGGGAACGGACCCAAGCGGCGGGCGACATCACCGCCGCCCGGACGCTCGATCTTGACCACATCGGCGCCGTAATCCGAGAACAGCTTGGTGCAGTACGGTCCCGCGATGCCCTGGGTCAGGTCGAGAATACGGAGAGACGCTAGTGGTCCCCGAGCCATGATCGCCCCCTCTCCCGCACTGACGCTGCATGCGCCAGCACGGCGCTCAACGGCCGGAGCGCGTGCGCCAGTCCGGAGCGGCGGTCCGTGACGCACTGCCGGAGATGATGATGCGCGCTTCGCGAGCGTCGAGCAAAGTTTGGCTACCCCAGCAGCACGCGGAACGGGATCACCCGCGTAGAGACGGCCGCGACGCTCCTGGATGATCCGCCCGCGGCTGTCCCGCGAACCGGCCGCGGGCGGGATTTGGCCCGTGCGACTGTGCAAAGGACGCCGGGCCGCCGTCACCATGGCCGCGGCGGCGACGCCACGCATCGAGCGTCAGCACGACGCCGCGAGACACCTCACGGGCGGCTCCATCTTGCCCCCGCCGCGCACGGGTATATGATGGCGCCTGCCGGGAGAACGAGCGCCGTCGCACGCGGGTCGCGCGATCGCGGAGGGCGGGGCGCGTCCTGGCGGAGGGACGGAGAGATGACCTCGGTCACGGCCCAACTGGCGGAGCGCGTGCAGGACATGCGCTGGAGTGATCTTCCGGCGGAGGTGCGGAGCGCCGGACTGTCGGTCGTCTTCGACGCGCTGCCGGTGACGGCCGCCGGCGCCCGCGAGCAACCAGCGCGCATCATCCAGCGCTTCGCCGTCGAGTCGGGTGGCGAGCCGCTATGCACCGTGATCGGCGGCGGATTCGCCACCGGGGCGGTGATGGCGGCCTTCGCCAACGGTGTCGCCGGTCATGTGCTCGACTACGAGCCGATGTGGCACCCTCCGACCCACCCCACGTCGCCGGTGCTTCCCGTCGCCCTCGCCCTGGCCGAGTGGAAGGGCCGCGACGGGGCCGATATCCTCACCGCGCTGATCGCCGGGTTCGAGGTGCAGACGCGGCTACTGCTCGCGGGCGGCGATGGCGGCTTGCACCTGCGCGGCGCCGCTGGTTTGCACCCGCCGGGAGTGGTCGGCGTGATCGGCGCCGCCGCGTGTGCGTCGTGGCTGTTGGGGCTTGGGGTCCGCGAAACCTGCATGGCGTTCGGTATCGCCGCCTCGCGCGCCGGGGGACTGATGGCGAATGTGGGCACGATGACCAAATCCACCCATCCCGGCCACGCGGCGCGCATGGGGCTGGAATCTGCCCTGCTCGCCGCCGCTGGTTTCACCGCGCACGAGGACATCTTCGCCGCGCCGGCCGGTTATGGCGAGGTGTTTCTCGGTCGCGACGGCGCGACGCTCGATCTCGCCTCGGAGTTCGGCCGGCCGTTCCGCATCCACGACCCCGGCATCGCCATCAAGAAGTACCCGAGCCAGTACGGCACCCAGCGCGCGATCGACGCGGCGCTCGACCTGAAGCGCTCGTATGGCCT
>JBBQJF010000382.1:0-4938 GCA_038325665.1 Dehalococcoidia bacterium
CTGGGTCCACTCGCCCGCCACGACGCGGGTGAGCACCATCGCCCGCTGCTGCTCGCGTTTTGTCAGAGTAATTCGCTCCTCGTTCATGAGAGGACACAATCACGGAGCAGTTAGACTGGACAGAGTTTCGTGGCATCAACACCTCCGTCTCCGTGACCTATGACCTATGACCCAAAACCCATAACCTATGATCTGTACGCTATTCCTCGGTTGAGGCAAAGCCGTGTCTTACTTGGCGGCGGTAGACTGGACTGACCTGCTGGCGCGCGACGGTGAGCCGGTCGAGGAGGCGCACCAGCGGCTATACCGGCTCGGCCTGATCGATGGGCTGCCGATTGTGCCGCCGACGGCGGCGGCGGTGCGGCGCATGTACCGCGAGGCCGGCCTCGATCCGGTGCGACTGGTCGCGACGCCCGAACCGGCGCTGCGCCCGGCCTCCGTCTACGATGTCGCCGTGTGCGCCGTGTTGGCCGGGTGCGCGCCACGGCATCTTCCTATCGTCTGCGCGGCGCTCCATGCCGCCGCCCAACCGGCGTTCAACCTGCTCGGCATCCAAACAACCACCGGCTCGGCCGCACCCGCCATCGCCGTCAGTGGTCCCGCTGCCGGGGCGGCCGGCGTCAGCGGTGGGCCGGATTGCCTCGGGGGCAGTGTCCATGCCAACGCGGTCATCGGTCGTGCCCTGCGGCTGGCGCTGCGTATCCTGGGTGGCGCGTCGCCCGGCGGCATGGACGCCGCGACGATGGGCCAGCCGGCAAAGGTGGGGCTGTGCTTCGCCGAGAACGCGGACGCGAGTCCCTGGCCGCCGTTTCACGTCGAGCGCGGTTTCGCCGCCGGTGACGGTGTGGTGACCGTCGCCGGGATCTCGGGGACGGTGGAAGTGGTGTTCGGTGAGAGCGCCGAGCCGGAAGAGATCGTGCAAACGATGGCGCGGTCGATGACGATCGCCGGGTCGCTCGGCTCCGGGGGTGTGCTTGGCGGCGCGCCGCTCGTGCTGCTCAGCCCCGAACACGCGAACACGCTCGCCGGATCGGGCATGACGCGTGAGGCCGTCCGCCGCCGGCTGTGGGATTTAGCCACCTTGCCCCTCGACGATCTGGCGCCCTCCGCTGCCGCCCGGGTGCGGGCAACCCGTCGTGACGACGGCATCGCGGATGTTCATGCCCCCGTGCGCGTCGCCGTCGGGCCGGCCGGCATCCTGGTGATCGTGGCGGGCGGCGCGGGCGTCAAGTCCACCTACGCACCGGGCTGGGGCGGTGGCACGCGGCCGGTCAGCATTCGCGTCGATGGTTGGTGAGACTGCCGCGATACGGTTGCGCGTCGTATGGTGCGGAAGGTAGAGGGTAGCGCCTGACCGAAGGCCATGGCGGCGCCGGGACCACGTCTCAGGCGTCCAACACGGCTCAGATCGCCGCCTGTCGGGGCACCCAAGACCGTGGATCACCCGCTGGGTCGCCCCTACATGTGGACTGATGAACGTCATCGGTACGCGCGAGCGCGGGCGACCCACCGGGTCGCCCCTACGTTGGGTGGTTGATCGGGTGTGGCTGATGGTCGCCCCTACCGGCGAGTGCTCATCCCGGATCGCTCGCTGCCATCAGCTCACGCGCGATCGCGGTCGCCCGCTGCTTGTCGTCCGGGGCAAGCTCCCCGGCGGCGACCAGCGCGGCGAGGTGATTCTTGATCGTCCCCACCCAGCGGCCGGGCGGACGGTCGAACAGGGCCATCAGTTCGACACCATCTATCGGACTCTCGGGCTTGTCCTCGGCGGCGCGCAGGGCCGCGACATGCGCCTCGATTGCATCAACCCGGCGTAGCGCGCGGTCCACCGCCTCCCGTCGGGCGCTAGTGACATCGGCGCGGCTGAGGTCGAGTAGACGGCCAAACTGGTCGCCGGCATCGCGGGCCAGTCGCCGGGCGGCGCTGTCCGTCCACTCGGTCTCGTAGCTGTTGACGCGCAGATGGAGCGCCACCAGCAGCGTCACCGCCTCGACCGTCTCGCGGTCGAACTTCAGCGCGCGTAGACGGCGGCGCGCCATGTCCGCGCCCAGTTCCGCGTGACCGGGGAACCGCACCGAGCCGCGCTCGATCACCTTTGTCGCGGGTTTACCGATGTCGTGGAGAAGGGCCGCGAGCCGGCCGATCCGGTCGGCGGGCATCCGGGCCACGACTATCAGCGTATGTCGATAGATATCTTTGTGCCGCCCGTCGCCGGCGGGCATTCGCCGTAGGTTGTCGACCTCCGGTAGTAGGCGGTCCATCAGGCCGGAGCGCGACATCGCTTCGAGCGCCACGATCGGATGTGGGGTGAGGACAATGCGCGACAGCTCCGCCGCGACCTCGGGCTTCGGCACATCGCCGATACCGGCCACGCTCTCGTCAATCGCCTCCAGCACCACCGGCTCCGGCTCGTGACCGGACTCGCCCGCGGCGTGGATGACGCGCAGCATGGCGAGTGGATCGGCCGCGAATCGTTCGCGCTGCGCCTCCCGTTCCGTGGCGCGGGCCGGGCGGGTCATGAGAGTGACCTCACGTTGCCGATGGCGGCCGGCAGCGGTTGCCCCGCCGCGTGGTCACGCCGTTCGGTGGGAGCGACGGCGGCGGCCGTCTCCGTCTCGGGGAGTCGTGGCCGGCCGGTGGTGGCCTGGACGCGGACGAGCGCATCCGCCATGCGGGCGGCGCGCACGACCGGACGCACATCGTGTACCCGCACGATGTCCACACCCCGGTCGATGGCGATCACGACGGTGGCCACCGTGCCCTCCAACCGCTCCTGCACGGGCAGTCCGAGAATCGTGCCGATGGTGGACTTGCGCGATGGCCCGAGCAATATCGGGCATCCGAGGACCGCGAACTCCCGGAGGCGGCGGACCAGCGCCAGGTTGCCGGCGGGAGTCGGGCCGAACCCGAAGCCGGGGTCGATGATCAGCCGGTCGCGGGCGATACCGGCGGCGTCCGCGATCGCCAGCGATTCGTGGAGCCGCGTCAGCACGGCGGCGACCACGTCGTCATGGACCACCCCACGTAGATTAGCCATGACCACCACGGTCGCGCCGTGACGAGCTGCCACCCGCGCCATCTCCGGGTCACCGCGAAGCCCGTGGATATCGTTGATCATCACGGCGCCCGCCCGTAGCGCGGCCTCCGCGACCGCGGGCTTTGTCGTGTCAATCGATAGCGGTACGGAGAGCCGCCCGACGAGCCGCTCCACCACCGGCTGTACCCGGCGGAGTTCCGTCTCCCCGTCCACGGGCGTGGCGCCCGGGCGGGTCGATTCGCCGCCGATGTCGATAAAGTCGGCGCCATCCGCGACCATCTGCTCGGCGCGGGCCTCGGCGGCGCGTGGGTCGTCACCGAGGCCATCGCCCGCGAACGAGTCCGGTGTCACATTGAGGATGCCCATGACATGGGTTCGCGATCCCCAACAGAAGGCGCTTGGACCGATGCGGATAGGTTCGCGGTGCATCACACAACCTCAACGCCCCGACAGTCGGGGCGCGGGGGTATTGTACCATGGTCATGAGGTCAGCCCGTGGTTCGGCCACCTACTATTGCGATGTGCTATGCGATGTGGACTTCCAGGTAGTGCAGCAATGTCTCGGTGGTCCACACCGGTACGCCACAACCAAAGAAGTCGTGGTCGGTGGTCCAAATGCCACAGTCCAGCGCCAGCGCCAGCGCCACGGTGGGCGCGTCGCGCGGATCACGCGGGATGCGCCAGAAGGCCTCATCCAGCCAGTGGGCATAGACATCCGGGGGGATACGGATGATATGAGCGGCGGCAGCGGCCAATGCGTCGACGATCAGTTGGTCGGCCGGCGCTGCCGCCAAGTATCCGCGTTCTACCAGGAGGGCGACGCGCCGGCGTAATTCGTGCTCTGTCTCGCTCCACGCGTCGGCGGCAACGAATAAGTCCAGCGCTGGATGTGCAATCAGCCGGCGCCCACGAACCCGCAACGCCTCCGCGACCAGGCAACTGGCATCAGCGGCCAGACGCATGCGTTTCACTGACGGGCGCACGCGTCGCCGTCTCGGATCGATCAGGTAACGCGGTCTTCACGTCGAACCACCGACTCAACTCCTCTTCCGAGAGTCCCGTTGCTGCCAGAATCTGCAGCACGGTTTGCTCCAATCGGACGAGCGTCGCTGCATCGTTTTCCTGCTGTCCGGTATGGGCTGGGACAAAGAAGCCGAGGGGCCGTCCATGTTGCTCGATGGCTAACACCTCCTCGCCCGAGAGATATCTCGTCGCGTGCTCGCGGAACTCACGTAGACCGACCCGTTTCATGGTGTTCCCCACCCGTGCTGCTGTATGGCCCCAGCCTATCACGTTCGCTGCCGCGGTTAGCGCGTGCGTGGGTCGAGCGCGTCGCGTAGGCCGTCGCCGAGGAAGGTGAACGAGAGCATCAGCAGGGAGATCACGGCGGCCGGCGAGGCGACGATCCAGGCGTTGCGCTCGACCAGATCGCGGCCATCGGCCACCAGCCGGCCGAGACTGGCGGTCGGCAGGTTGAGGCCGAGTCCGATGAACGTGAGCACGGCCTCGGCAAAGATGGCGGTGGGGATGCCGAAGGTGACGGCGACGATTACCGGGCCGAGCGTGTTGGGCAATAGGTGACGGGTCACGATTTGGAGTTGCGGAGCGCCGAGCGCGCGGGCGGCAAGCACGAAATCACGCTCGCGCAGCGACAGCATCTGACCGCGGACGATACGGGCGATCGTCGTCCATGCCACCAGCGAAATCGCTAGGATCACCTGCCACAGCCCGCGGCCGAACACCGCCTGCAAGAGGATAATCAGCAACAGGTCGGGAAATGCATAGGCGATGTCGGTGAAGCGCATCATGATGTTGTCGAGACAGTGCCCGCCTAGGGCGGCGACCGAGCCGATCACCAGCCCGATCAGGAGCACCACCGCTTGGGTCATGAGGCCGACTTG
>JBBQJF010000383.1:0-4933 GCA_038325665.1 Dehalococcoidia bacterium
TTCTCCATCTCCGCCCGCACCCGCATGAGCTGTTCGCGCACCATCTCCGGGGTAGAGCTGATGGTCTGGTAGCCGTCACCCAGGCGCGCCACCCGCCGCGCGGCCACGTCACCCCAACCGCCCACCCAGATGGGGATGTGCCGCCGCACGGGCTTAGGAAACGCGCCCATGCCCTCGAAGGAGATGAAGCTACCCTGGAAGGAGGACGGCCCCTCATCGGACCAAAGCGACTTCCACACGGCGATCCACTCGTCTGTCACCCGGCCGCGAACGGGATACCAGTCCCCGATACCCAGCGCCTCGAACTCCTCCTGCATCCAGCCGACACCGATGCCGAGCCGCACCCGTCCCCGCGCGAGCTGGTCGATGGTCGCCAGCATCTTTGCCTGCACCAGCGGGTTGCGGTACGGCACGATCAATACGCTTGTGCCGATCTCGACGCGCTCGGTCGCCACGGCCACGGCGGACATTATGGCGAGTGGGTCGTAGATATCCTGCCGCCAGGCGAAGCCGGCCACACCGGCTTCGTTGTACGGATAGCGAGCACGGATGCGGGCGGGCATGACAAGATGGTCGTGGACCCACACCGAGTCAAAGCCCAGCCGTTCGGCGACGGCCGCCACGCGCACCAGATCCTGGGCACTGCCCCGCTTACCGAACTGGCCGAAGTTACCGATGGGTACGCCGAACTTCATCACACTGCTCCGGCCCGCATCACGGGCAGCACTTCCGCCGCGAACCGCTCCATCGCGGCCAGCGTCCCTTCACGAGAAGGGTCACCCTCGGCGCGGATAGCGGTCACGAGGTGTTGGAGTCCGGCATCCGCGTACTGCCGTAACCCTTCAATGACCTGCTCAGGCGTGCCGGTGAGCGGGTCACGGCCGGCCGGGGCAGGGGAGTGGGTGAGGATGATGCCCGCCTGCGCGGCCACCGTCAACTCCTCGGGGTCGCGCCGGTCCGCCTCGGACAGACGGCGCAGCTCGGCCACCTCGTCGCGCAAGATTGCCGGGTCGGAGGAAATCGCGAGGTAGCCATTGCCCAAGCGCACCGCCCGCCGGAGCGCCTGACGCCCCTTCCCGCCGGTCCAAATGGGGATGTGGGGTGTCCGGACGGGATGGGGAAAGGTCCCGACGTCCGTGAAGCGCACGTACTCGCCGGTGTAACGCGCCGGCCCGGTGTTCAGCCACGCCTCTTTCATCGCGCGCAGGTAATCGTCGGTCACGGAGCCGCGATGATCGAAATACGCGGGCGGCAGGCCCAGCCCCTCGAACTCCTCTCGCAGCCAGCCCACGCCCGCGCCGAGGATCACGCGTCCCCCGGAGAGCTGGTCGGCGGTGGCGAGCATCTTCGCCGTCATGATCGGGTGACGGTACGGGATCACGAGCACGGCAATGCCGATCTCAACCCGCTCGGTGGTCTGTGCGAGGGCGCTGAGCAGCGCCAGCGGCTCGTGGATTGGTGTTTGCCAGGAGAAGGATGGCACGCCGCTGGTGTTGTACGGATACCGGGCCGCACTGCGCTCCGGTATCACCACATGGTCCGCGGCCCACACCGAGTCGAATCCCAGCCGCTCGGCGTGCCGCGCAACGAGCAGGCAGTCATGCACGCCGCCGTCCGAACCAGCAAACCCACCGATGTTCCGCACCGTAACGCCGATCTTCATGTCCGTCCTCGCTGGCGGCGTAGCCCATGGCCGCGCGCGTCACACGCGGCCCCTGCTGACCCCGCGTTGCCGCGCCGGGATAGTTCGCACACCGCGATCGGGTTCACCGCCGATCCGGTGATGACCGTACCCTTTCCCTCCGATTTCCTCAATGATCTGCTCCTGTCGTGTGTCGCGCGGGGTGTCGCCTATCCGGCGCCTACCAGGTGTCCAGAAACGTGCGGCGGCCGCGCCGCAACGGCTTGGAGTTGGGCACGGACGTCAGACCGTGATCGATCCAGCGCCGCGTTTCCGCCGGATCGATCACGTCGTCGATGCCGACAACGGACGCGGTGTTCAGGGTGCTGCCACGTTCGTAGGCCCGCGCGACAAGCCGTTCGTATTCGGCTGCTCGGCTTTCGACGTCGTCGATGCCCGCCAGCGTCTCGCGATGTGAGAGCAGGACGCCTGACTCGACGTTCATGCCGCCGTACTCGCTTTCGGGCCAGGCAACGGTGAATACCGGCGCCCTTGAGCTACCGGTCATCACGGCCAACATGCCCAACGCGTCTCCCTTGCGTAATACCACGCTGAGGCGGGCAGGCTCAAGATTTGCCCCGGTCACGAACAACCGGCTGCAGTGGCGAACCAAGTCGCTCGTCGCCACCCCCGGCCCGACCATCGTGCCAGGAGTGTCGACCAAGACAAAAATCGGGATATTGAACGCGTCACAGAGCTGCCAGGGGATCTCATGCCGCGGGAGACGCTGGCCGGCCCAATCCGATTTTGCTTGCGATGCGTACTCGACGATTTCATCACGGTCAGCCTCTCCGACTACGAGCGCTATGCGGAACTGAGGGCGTGAGTACTCATGGAGTCGTGGGCGTCCAACGCATCGATAATAGCGTTCGTAGGCTCAGTGTTCAGGTCAGGCGAATTCGCGAACTGTTCGTCGGTGCTGTTGGCCGCCTACGGCCGCGGTCGTTCCGACTCCGGGAGCTTGCCCTTGATGACGTGATTCATGTGGACCAACTGGTCCTGCACCGTGGTGTCCCTGCCGAACAGGTCGTCGAGTTGCGCGATGATCTCGCGCAGGCGCGCCCGCTCCTTCTCCTGCACGCTGCCCCGGCGCTCCGCATTGCCCGCGGCAACGTGTGACCCGAGCAAGTGCGGTTCACGAACGTACTCTTCGACGCTGGTAAGGTTGTACTAACATCTATTGTGGCGCGTCGTATCCCGTGATGTGAGTCGAGCAAACATCTTCATCGCCACCGGAGGCGCGGGCCGCGCGGCCGTGACGTGAGCATGAGCCAGCGAACGCGCGTATGTTCCAGTTGGGCTGGTTCGCCACCATGGCTTCAGCGTGACAGAATGACGGGACGAGGTGCATCCGCGCTATGCCTATCACGACGACTGAGCCATCATCGCCGGCGTGGTATCGCCGCCTCTACCTGCCGGCGTACCGCGTGACAGACGCTGCCCGCTACGTCGGTGCTCCCCGGCAGACCGTCGCGTCATGGCACTATTCGGAGCGCGGCGCCGGCCCGGTTCTTGCTGGCCGTGAGCGCGGCCGGCCGTTGTCCTATTTCGAGTTGGTTGAACTGGCGTTCGTGGCGTCGTTCCGCCAAAGCGGCGTGCCGCTGCAACGAATTCGGCGGGCGCATGACTACCTGGCACAGCGGTTCCAGTTTGAGTATCCCTTCGCGATGGTGAAGCTCGAAACTGACGGCACACATGTCCTGATGGACTTGCAGGAAGTGGAGCCCGAGACTGGTGTCGATCAACTAATCGTAACGGATGCTCACGGGCAACTGGCGTGGAAATCAATCGTTGGTGAACGCTTCCAACAATTCGACTACGAGAATGATTTAGCGGTACGCTGGCATCCGGCCGGTCCCGCGTCGTCCGTGGTGATTGACCCGCGCGTCTCCTTTGGAGCGCCGACGGTTCGCGGCATTCCGACGTGGGTTGTTCGGGGCCGCCATCGGGCAGGCGAAACGCCGGAAGACATCACGGCTGACTTTGGCCTCACGACCGACGAGGTCGCTCAGGCGCTCAGCTTCGAGGGCGATACGGAAGCGGCGTGATCTGCTTTTTTGACCGCAGCGTTGGCACAACGATTCCTCGAACACTCGTCCAACTGAACCCACCCGTTCAGATTGAGTATCACGACGCCCACTTTCCGATGGATGAGCCGGACGATCTATGGTTGCCCATCGTGGGGAGCAATGGATGGCTTGTGATCGGTCAGGATGCGCACTATCACTTGCGTCCGAACGAACTCGCGGCCCTCAAACTCTATAACGTCGGGTGCTTCTACCTGGGGGATGCGGAGCAATCGCGCTGGGAAACAATGCGCCTGTTCATGCGCGCCTTTGACAAGATCGTCAAGGCGGCAGAGCAGACACCCCTACCCTTTGTCTATCGCGTGGACACGCGGGGCCGGCTGATCGCAGTCTACTTGCCGTGAGCACGCTCAGAGAGTAGAGACGCGGCCGGGCGACGAATCGGCCGCGGGCGCGGTCACTGAGAGGAAACGATCTACCGGCGGCCGGATCGGCTACAGTCCGTTGTCCGCGAGGTCAGCCCCACGAAGATCAGTTCCGCGAAGAACACCGAAGCCAAGGTGAGACCCGCGGTCGCCGGACGCGCGGACGATGGAGACCCCAATATGGCGTTGGTTCAGGCGATGAAGCCCTCGGCATAGCCGTCGCTGACCGCGTCATCGGTCAGCCCCAGCAACTCCTTGAAAACGTAGTCGTTGTCCTCACCCAGCAATGGAGCCGGGCGCACGTCGATCGTGCATTCGGAGAGGGTGAATGGTGGGCCGTCGTAGGTCGTCTCGCCGGCCTCGTCGTGCACCACCCGGCGATAGTGGCCACGCGCGGCCATTTGTGGGTCGGCGCTCAGCAGATCGCGGGCGTTCTGGACCACACCAGCCGCCACGCCCTCCGCCTGAAGACACAGCATGACGTCCTCCGCCCGCCGGTCCGCCGCCCATGCCGTGAGGATGCCGTCTATTTCATCCTCGTGCCCCTTGCGTGCTGCGAAGCTCACGAATCGCGGATCGCGCGCCAGCTCCGGCCGGCCAATCACCTGGCAAAGGCGGCGCCACTCGTCGTCGGTCCCGACGGAGATGACGCACCACCGCTCCTCCGGCGCCCCATCCCCCGGCCCGGGCAGGCACGGGTAGACGCCCTGCGGCGCGGCATGCGGTGAGCGGTTGCCCATGCGCTGCCGTACCCGGCCCAGCGCGGTGTACTCCAGCACCGCGGTGCCCGTCGTGTGGAT
>JBBQJF010000384.1:0-4893 GCA_038325665.1 Dehalococcoidia bacterium
AGATACGGACGCACGGCCCTATCGAGCGCGTGGTTGAGCGGTCCCGTCCAGCTCACCTTCATCATCCCTCCACACCCGCGGCGGGGTTCCACGGCGTCGATCCTCAAATGGGCGTTGTTGGGAACGCTGCCCCGTTGGCCATCACCCAGATGAGAATGTCCCGTAGCTTCTGGGACCGGCTGGCCTCCGCCTTGGCGATCAACTCCGCCACCAACGCACGGGCCTCATCTCGCGTCAGCCCCGCCAAGGGCGTCCCGGTGGCGGCGGTACCCGGTACGAGTGCGCCCGCGGTGGACCGGCCGGAATCGATCACCTCGTACAGGCCCACCATGGCCCGATAGGAGGCTCGGAACCGGTCCAGGAACGCGCCAACCAGAGCTGAGAGCACGATCGTCGTGGGCCTGCTGAGGAGCCCCTGGATCGTCGTTTTGCGGGCGGTATCGCCGGTGCGCTCTGCATAGAAATACTCGATGGCATACGAATCGCCCTCCTGGTAATCGCCCATGCCCATCGCGACAGTGGTATGGCGGGTATGGGTGAACTCGTGAATGAGAAGGGCGCCCAGCCGGTTGTTGGGGAAGCTCGGCGCCAGGGTATCGGGATCCAGCTCGATATCACTGTTGGGCTTGGTTTGCGCCAGGAGGCCCGCCCGCCGCGATTTCGTCAGGTCTGAGCCGCTCAGCTTCACGATGTCATGGTTTGTGAAGTAGTCGTAGAACGTGATCGCGACATTGACATTGTCGGTCGCCACGCCACCGATGGCCGCATCGATCTTCGCCAACTCCGGTGTGGTCAGGTGGCTATTGTTGGACTGAAACTTGGCCCGCGCCTGCGCCAGCCGCCCCGGACCCATCGGCCCGGTGGACGTGTCCTTGGAGCAGCGCTGGAGGCGTAGTCCGGAGCGCAGGCGCGGCACGGCGTTGCGAGCCACCTCCGCCAGCGCGCCCCTGGCCCCACCCCACACCGCCTGCACGACACCCGCGGCGGAGCGATCCGCGCGCTGTTCGTCCTCACCCGTGCGGCCGGTGTCGCCGGTCAGCGGCGCCACCTCGCGACTACCACCCGCCTGTTGGACGACATGCGCCAGCTCGTGCGCCAGAATCGCGTCGCCCACCGGTGTGCCCGGCTGGTACGCGCCCGGCGCGAACGCGATATCACGGCCGATGGTAAAGGCGTGGGCATTCAGGCGGTCGGCCAGCCCGGCGGCCGTGGCATCGGTATGGAGGCGCACACCCGAGAGGTCCACGCCATACGCGGACTCCATCTGCGTCCGCACACTGCCCGCCAGCGGCTGGCCGCCGCCGAGCTGACGCTGGACCGCCCGTGGTCCGTTTGCCGTCCGCGGCCCGCCGGGGCGCTCAAGGAAACCGATGCCGCCTGCTCCCGTCTCACTGTTGCTCCCTGGCGGTGGCTCCGCGTCAGGCAGCGCGGTCGGAACGCCTTCGGGCACGCCTGTTACCTCGCCCGTGGTGGACCACGCGTCGATTGCCCGGCGGACGCGCGCCGTGGCGAGCGGGATATACGCGGCGGCGTCCGTCACACCGGCGGCTTCAGGTACATAGCGACGCAGCGCGCGCTCAACGTGGGCGGCGTCTTTCTCGGCGTAGTAGTCGAACCACTGGTCGATCCATGGGCACCCCGCTGCCGACCAGATCGTGTCCGCCAGCGCCTCCTCAGCGGTGGCACAGACAGCGGCCCGCAACGCCTCCAGGAAGTCGCTCTTCGTCATCTGCCCCGGACCAAGCGCCGTCGCCGTATCCTCGACTAGCAGCCCCTCGGGTGACTCCTCCACGGTCGGGGTGCGCGCGGGCGCCTCTTCTTCCCCTTCGACCGCCTGCCGCTGGATCACCGGCCGCACGGGCGACAGCGGAATGGGAGCTGTTGCGTCGCCGTGCAGCGTATGGCCGGAGACCGCGTCGGCCTCGCGTTCCGGCGCGTCACCCGGCCGGCTGACGGACGGTTCGGGCGCGGCGAGGTCCAGCGCCGGACTGCCGCGCCAGGCTGCCGTCCAGCCGGGCAGACGAGTGGGCGACGCGGCGTCGGTGGGCACATCCGTGCGTTCCGCGGATGGTGGTGGTCGGTTGCGTCGTAGGGGGTCATGCTGGCTGGTCATGAATTGCACCCGCGCGCATCGTTTAGCTGAGGCCGGAGGCGAACCGGCGCAGCCGCGCCACCTGCCCAGCGGCGGCGGGTGTCGCGCGCAGCGGGTAGGCCGCGCCCGCTTTGCGGTACTCGCGCAGGAGCGACGCCTCCAGGTGCGTATCGCTTACCGCGCCGCCCTCGCCCAGCGCCAGAAGCGTGGCGTGGAGGGCGGCGTTGCGGATCTGGCCGCCGGTGAGCGCGCAGCGGACGGCGATATCCTCCAGAAAAGCGGGACTGACCACGTTCGCCTCGGGCAGGTGGCCGCGCCAGATCAGCAGCCGCTCGGCCGCCTCGGGTGGGGTGAAGTCGATTATCACGTCGATCCGCCGTAGAAAGGCCGGGTCGATGCGGCTGCCGGCGTTGGTGGTGATCACGACAATGCCCTCGTACGTCTCTAATCGCTGCAACAGATAGTTGGTCTCGAGGTTCGCGTAGCGGTCGTTGGCGTTGCGCACCTCGGTGCGCTTGGTCATGAGCGCATCGCCCTCGTCGAGCAACAGCAGCACGTCCAGCTCCTCCGCCCGCGACAACACCTGGTTGAGGTTGCGCTCGGTTTCGCCGATGTACTTGTTCACCACCGCGGCCAGATCGACGCGGTACAGGTCCATACCCAGCGCTGCCGCCAGTGCACGGGCGGCGAGCGTCTTGCCCGTACCGCTCGGCCCACCGAACAGCGCGCGCACCCCGCGGTTGAGACCGTGCGCGAAGGCCGCTCCCGCCTGCCCGCCAAGCAGCTCGCGCACGCGACAGCGCGACTCCAGCGAGCGAAGCTCCGCCGTCGTGGCCGCGCCGAGCACGAGGTCGCCCCAGCCGCCGGCCGGCTCCAGCGGTGTCGCCAGCGTCTCCAACGCCTGTCGGTTAAGCGTGCGCGCCCCCAGCCGCACATCCTCCTCACTGATGGCCTCACGACCATCGAGCGCCGCCCGCGCACGAGCGAGCGGCGCCGCCCGATGGATGAGTCCGCCGGTGAGCAGGAAGCGCGCGGCGATCCGCTCGATGTCGGCGTCCGCGGCCGGTACGCCGGATGCGCGCCAGAACCGGCGGCGGGCCTCGTGGTCGGGCGGCGGCATGACGAGACTGAGCGCGCGCTCGATCAGCGGTCCGCGCAGTCCGCCGCCGCGTCCGAGCGTGATGCCAACCGGGCCGTCGTACCCCGGCAACGACGGCAGATCGAGGGTCTCGCCGGGACCGGGGTTGCAGCGGATCACCGGCATCGCGCCCGTCAGCGTCGCCAGCGGGCCGAGCAACCGCCACGTCTCGTCCGCCGGCGTGCCCCCGTCCCACAGCAGCACGCCCCGGCCGAGGGCGCGCGCCACCGCGCCGAGCACTGTCCGCCGGCCGCTGCCGGTCATGCCGCGCGGTACAACCGCTCCCAACCGGCCATCCGCCAGCAGTTCCGGCAGCCGCGCGATCTCGCGGCGCAACGCCGGCGGCACGACCAGATCGGTGAGCGTGGGAAAGTCGCCGGCCGGCTGATGGGTCAGCCCCGGCAGGGGTGCGCTCGCGGGGCAGCCACGCACGGCATCCCAGACCGCGGGCGGCACGCGCATCAGCCACTCGGCGCGGGGATCGGCCCGGTTTTCAGCGAGCAGGAGACCCCGATCGAGCAGCGCCCGGAGGGCAGGCCACGGATCGGCGGGTGGGCCATCCGGAACGCCCAACAGCCAGCCGAGCACACCGGCGCACGGCCGCCGCGCCGGCAACGGCTCCTGCAATATGGCGAACACCGCGCCGAATCGGATATCCTCCTCGACCAGCCCGGCAGTGATCAACAGCCGGATCTCGTCCCTGCTCAGGCCGCCCTGTTCGGTCAGTGACCGAAGCGGCAGATGACCGGCGACGCCCCCCTCCCAGCGCGCGAGCTGCTCGTCCCACCAAACACGCACATCAGCCGGCGCCAGTCCCTCGGGCTGGTACACGTCCAACGCCTGCTCGTAGCCGCGCAGGAAGGTGAACGAGGCGAGCGCGCCGCTCAGGTCGAGCAACCCCGGTGCGCGCAGATGCGCGATCAACCCGGCGACTGCCCCATACAGGTGCAGCCGGAAGTGCCCGCCCGCATCGAGCGGCAAGCCAGCGAAGGGCAGATCAGTGATTGTCGCGGTAGTCATCGGCTGTACCTCGCGTGAGAGTAGCTAACCCCCGGCCGCTTTCCTCCCGGCCATGACGGGGCGGGGCCGCGCGGGACGGGGGAGCGGCGCTTGGTCCTCGGTGGCAGGCGTCGCCCGGGAGGACTCCCGCCGAGGCGCCCGTATTCCAGCTTCGCCCTTTCGGGGCGCTCGGCTGCTCGGCCAAGGCTGGGAGAAGGAATCGCGGCATGCTCACCAGCCCCAACCGCCGTACTCCCCCTGGTCCGAGTCGTTGAAAACATCCCGACCGCTCCCTCTCCACCCACCGCCTTCCTATGACCCGTGACCCCTCCCGGCTACTCAAAATGGAACAGCACGACCCGCCCCAGGTCCGGTACCCAACCCGGGTCGCGGTCGAGTCCCGCCCGCCGCGCCGGCAGCGAGATCGCGTTCATCGGCAGGGTCAGGTCCACATGGGTGCGACCCACCATCAGGCGACCCGGCCGTACCAATAGCTCATCGACGAGCGACGTGGACCACCGGTTCGGGTCCGAGCGACCGTGCCGAATGAGGCGCGGGCGACCCACCAGGTCGCCCCTACCCGGGTGTGGTGGCCCTTTATTATGGGGGGCCCGTTGGGTCGCCCGCGCCCGCCTTCTATCCCCACCCTCGATCCGGGTGGCTT
>JBBQJF010000385.1:0-4893 GCA_038325665.1 Dehalococcoidia bacterium
CGCTGGATCGACCAGTTGATCGCGTTGAGCACGACCGGCCGGTTGAGGGTGATTGTGGCGAAGCCGTCGCCGGGCTGGTACAGCACATCATCAGGGGATGGAGGTGGAATCTCGGGTTGCTGCGATGTCGTCATGGTGTCATTTCTCCGTGTGCACATTATCGGGTATCGGGCGCTTATGATGGAGAGACGACACGGACGCGAATCGGCCGGGCGCGATGCCCGGCCGACAGAAAGGTTACGCGCAACCGCCACACTGGTCTGCCTACGAGAGATCGGCGTGGGTTCGGCCCCAGTGCGTGAGCTGACCTACCCCGGTGGATGCCGGGGATTCACCCAATACCTGCCGATTCCCGCCGACCCGTGCGATGCAGGGCCGTGCGGCGTTGGCTCCGCGGTTGCGGTGTAGTTGCAGTTTCGCTCCCCACGGGTCGGTGCGCGGTGGTCGTTAGAGGTATTTCTCGCATGCCGAGGGAGTACGCCGCGGGGCGTGCCAAAAAGGTAGGCGCGGCTCTCATCGCGGGGGCACAGTGTGGCATACTTGCGCATACCGGCATTCCCACCGTTGCTCGGCGGGTCGGACACGGAGCACATTGAGGATCCGCATGGCCGATGACCTGACCCAAACCCTGCGTGCGGTACCGCTGTTCGCGGAGATGGCCCCCGAGGTGCTGGCCGTGCTGGCGACGCGACTGCGCCGGCGCACCTTCCGCCGCAACGAGGTGATCATGCACCGCGGCGACCCAGCCGGCGCGCTGCATGTGATCCGCTCGGGGCGGGTCAAGGTCACGCTGCCCTCCGAGGAGGGCGACGAAACCGTGCTGGCGCTGATGGGCGGCGGCGCCTGCTTCGGCGAGATCGCCGCGCTCGACGGCGGCCCGCGCTCGGCGACCGTGACGGCCGTTGAGGCGACGGAGACCCTTGCCTTGTTGCGCGAGGACCTGCTGTCGTTCGCGCGGGAGAACGCCGACTTCGCCCAAGCACTAATCCTCACCCTCGCCGCCCGTCTGCGCCGCACCGATGAGTGGCTGGAGGACTCCTACTTTCAGGACCTCGACACGCGCATGGCGCGGCGGCTTCTGGAACTGACCGAGCAACACGGCACACCCACCGCCCTGGGCGTCGAGGTGCAGTTTCCGCTGACACAGTCGGACCTCGCCGGTATGCTCGGGGCGACGCGCGTCAGCGTCAACCGACTGTTGGGCGTTTACCAGGACGAGGGACTGCTGCGGCTGGGTAAAGGCTCATTCACGGTGCTCGACCCCAACGGCCTGCACGCGCGGGCGGGGCGATAAAGTCCCGTGGAGCGCGCTCCACATGGCGCACCAGCGGCTCATCGCTTCCCCAACGTCACGGGGACCGGCAGGCGCCGGGCGCGTCGATTGCCCGTGCTCCCGCCGTCCGGGATAATGCACTCAACTTAAGCTGATCGTGATATGCAGGGGAAGCCGGTGGAACTCCGGCGCTGTCGCGCAACTGTGACCCCAACCTCACCGGGGAAGCCAGAGCGCCTGCCGCGATCTCGTGTACCGCCGTACCCCCGCGTCCGGGGCACGGCTGGGGCGGACGCTTCCGCCGGCGCCATCGACGCCGGCGGTTTTTTTGATGTGGTCGCGCGGCGGGGAGTGAGTATGCGGAATCTCGTCTATCGGGTCGATGGTAAGCTGGTCAACGTGGTGCGGAGGCTGGGACATCTGCTCGTATGCACCGGCTGATGCTGCGGTCACACGGAGCGTGGTCACGCTCCCGTACCAGCCGAGTTGTACCATGACGAGTGGGAGCGGCGGCGGCTTCGCAACGCCGTTCACCTCACCATCGGCGGCTGCCTGGGACCGTGCGCGCTCGCCAACGTGGTCGAACTCGTGTTCGCCGGACGGACTCTGTTTTTCCAGGGGGTTGACGACGAGGCGACGGTCCTGGCGCTGTACGACTACGTGGAGCAGATGGTCGCGGTAGAGACATTCTTGCCGCCACCTCCCGCCCTGGCAGCGCTTCAATTCACGGCGGTCGATTGGGAGGGGCGTCCCGACGGTATCCAGATCGAGGACCGGCGCGCCACGCGCGTGGGCGCCCGCCCTGGCATCCTGTTTCTCACCCACGCCGATACGGACCTGCTCAGCCTCCGGGCTGCCATCGGCCGGCTGCCGGCGGAGTTCCCGCCGGTGCGCGCCTACAACCTAGCCAACCTCGCCACGGACAGCGACATCGACGCCTTCCTTGACGCGAGCCTGCCGGAGGCGGAGATCGTGATCGTGCGCGTCCACGGCGGTCGTGCCACGTTCGCACACGGTTTCGACCGGCTGGCGGCAGAGGCCGGCGCCCGTGGTTTCTGGCTGCTGTGCCTGCCCGGCACGGACGCGCTCGACCCGGAGTTGACGGCGCTCTCCACCGCCGGTGTGCCGGTGCTGCATGAGTTGTTCGCGTACCTCCAATTCGGCGGTCCGGCAAATGTCGAACACGCGCTGCGGTTCCTCGCCGATCACCTCCTCACGACCGGCTTCGACTACGAGCCGCCCGCCGAGCAGCCACGTCACGGTGTCTACCACCCCGACATCGGCGCCGGCACGCTTGAGGCGTGGCGGGAGCGCCACGACCTCACGCGCCCCACGGTGGGACTGATCTTCTATCGGGCGCATCTGCTTTCCGGCAACACCGCGTTCATCGACGCGATCGTGCGCGCGGGCGAACGCGCCAACCTGAACGTGCTCCCGGTCTACGCGTACTCGCTCAAGGACGGGGATGATGAGGCGGGCGCCCTGCCCGCCGCGCTGCGGTACTTCCACCCAGACACGGGCGTCGGTGTCGACGCGATCATCAGCACCCTCAGCTTCGCCCTCGGTGATGTCGATGCGGGCGGCCCGACCCAAGCCGGCCGCGGTGTCGAGGTCTTGGAGCGGCTCGACGTGCCCGTGCTTCAAGCGATCACCGTCGCCGGACCGCGGGCGCGCTGGCAGAGTTCGGCGCGGGGGCTGGCGCCGGTCGAGGCGGCGATGAACGTCGTGTTGCCGGAATTCGACGGCCGCATCGGCACGGTACCGGTGTCGTTCAAGGAGGTGTTGCAGGACGGTGATGGCGCGCGTGGCCTCGGCACGCCGGTTTCCGGCTACGTCCCCGATGAGGAGCGCATCGCCCGCCTGATCGAGACCGCCGGCCGGATGATCACACTGCGCCACAAATCCAACCGCGAGAAGCGCGTCGCCGTGGTGCTCACCAACAGCACGGCGCGTATCTCCCGCATCGGCAACGCCGTCGGTCTCGATGCGCCTGCCTCGCTGCTCCGCCTGCTGGAGGAGATGCGCGCCGCCGGCTACGACACCGGCGATCTGCCACCCGACGGCGACGCGATCATCCACGCGTTGATCGCGCGCTGCTCTTATGACGTGGAGTACCTCACCGACGAACAGCTTGCCGGCGCTGCCGGGCATGTCCCGGAGTCGCGCTACCGGCGGTGGTTTGACGAACTGCCGGGGAAGATGCAGCGCGAAATCAGCGGTAAGTGGGGACCACCGCCGGGCGCGGCCTATGTTCACGACGGGCAGATCGCGCTCGCTGGACTCGCCTTCGGCAACGTATTCGTGGCGTTGCAGCCGCCGCGCGGCTACGGCATGGACCCGAACGCTATCTACCACATGCCCGACCTGCCGCCGCCGCATTCGTATCATGCACTCTATCGCTGGCTGCGGGACCCGGACGGCTGGGCGGCCGATGCCATCGTCCACATGGGCAAACACGGGACGCTGGAGTGGCTGCCCGGCAAGGCGGCGGCGCCCTCGGACACCTGCTACCCCGACCAACTGCTCGCGGGATTGCCGCTCGTCTACCCGTTTATCATTAACGACCCCGGTGAAGGGGCACAGGCCAAACGCCGCGCCCATGCCGTGATCGTGGACCACATGACGCCGCCGATGACGGCCGCCGGCTCCTACGGCGACCTTGCCGAGCTGGCGCAGCTCGTTGATGAGTACTACCAGGTTGAGATGCTCGACCCAAAAAAGCTGCCGGTGCTCCAGCGCCAGATCTGGGATGTGATCGTGCGGGCGAACCTGGACAGCGACATCGAGACGCTGCTCAACCGAAATACGCGCCCCGAGGACCGTCACGCCTGGGATCCGGCGTTCACCGACGAGGGCGCCCCCGCCACGATGGAAGAGATGCGCGGGAAAGACGTGGCGCACCTGATCCAGGAGATCGATGGCTACCTGTGCGAGCTGGCCGGGGCGCAGATTCGCGACGGGCTGCATGTGCTCGGCGTCCTCCCACAAGGCGAGCAACTCGTGGAACTACTCGCGCAGCTCGTACGCCTGCCGAATCTCGAAGTGCCCAGCCTGCGCGCGGGCGTCGCCGCGGCCTACGGCTTCGACCTGACGGCGCTCCTGGACGCGCCGGGCGCACCGCTTCCCAACGACCGGCGCTTCGCCACGGCGGCAGACGCCATCGAAGAGATCGACGGTGTGTGCGTCGATCTGCTGCGCCGGCTGGGCGAGAGAAAATTCGACAGCGCGCACGTCGCGATGGTCACGGCCGGGACGTTAGCCCATACGTCCGAGGCCACCGGCGCGGTAGGCACGGCGGGCGTGGCCCCTGTTCTCCGCTTCGTGTGCGACACACTACTGCCGCGCCTGCGGGAAACTGGTCAGGAGATCGACGCGATCCTGCGCGCGCTCGATGGGCGCTACATACCGGCCGGGCCGAGTGGGGCGCCGACGCGCGGCATGGCGCATGTGCTGCCCACCGGCCGCAACTTCTACGCCGTCGATCCGCGCTCTCTCCCGAGCGCCGCCGCCTGGCGAATCGGATCAGAGCTGGCCGGCGCGCTGCTCGACCGCTACCTGCGCGACGAGGGTCGCTACCCGGAAACGGTGGGACTGTCGATCTGGGGCACGAGCGCAATGCG
>JBBQJF010000386.1:0-4844 GCA_038325665.1 Dehalococcoidia bacterium
TGCCAACGGTATCGATGTGTATTACGAACAGCACGGGGCCGGTCCCGATCTCGTGCTGATCATGGGTCTCGGCGCTCATGCCGGCGCCTGGGCGTTGCAAACGCCCGCGTTCGCCGAGCACTTTCGGGTGACGGTATTCGACAATCGCGGGTCGGGGCGGTCGTCGGCGCCGGATGAGGCGTACAGCATCGCCGGCATGGCTGACGACACCGTGGCGCTGATGGCCGAACTGAGCATCGAGCGCGCCCATATCGCCGGCGCCTCGATGGGCGGGATGATCGCCCAGGAACTGGCGATCAATCATCCCGAGCGGATCGACCGGCTGGTGATCGCCTGCTCGCGTGCCCGGGCGGGCGCGGTGCGACACGTTCTCGCCCCCGCGCAGGCGGCGCTGTACGACTTCGACATGGACCCGGACCAGCGGGCGATCCTGGGTATGCCGTGGGCCTATACCAGTGCCTTCATGTCCGATCCGAGCCTGGTGCTGGCGGCGTTGGAGTTGCGCCGCAAGGATCCCTACCCGATCCAGGCGCACGCTTACCGCCGCCAGCAGGCCGCCGTGATGGCGCACGACACGCTCGACCGGCTGGCGCGCATCGTCGCGCCGGCGCTGGTGCTCGTCGGCGCGGAGGACATCCTCACGCCGGTCGAGGAATCGGTCGAGCTGGCGCGCGGCATCCCCGGGGCGCACCTGCAGGTGTTGCCGCGCGGCGGTCACGCCTTCTTCGCCGAGTACGCCCCGCGAGTGAACCGCGCCGTGATCGAGTTCCTCACGCGTGGCGAGTAGGGAGTGACGGGAACCGCCAAGACGCCACCTAGAGCGAGATGACAGGAACCGCCGAGACGCGGGGGATGCCGAGACGGCGAAAGGTGACGACATGGCTGTATCAAGCGACGCGGGCGCGGCTAACCGCGCGCATCAGTCGGCATCAGGCCGGCGATTGAAGGGCACGAGCGGCCTTCCGCCTTCGTTACTTGGCGTCCTTGGCGCTCTTGGCCCCTTGGCGGTTCCCGTTCCTCCCAAGCCTAACGCGCCTTGTATTCCGGCGTACGCTTCTCGGCGAATGCCTTTGGCCCTTCGACAGCATCGTCGGTAAGCAGCAACTCGCCGAACAGCTTCAATTCCAGGTCGAGGCCCTGTTCCAACGGCATATCGAGACCTTCGAGCACGGCCTGTTTGGAGGCGCGCAGGGCCAGCGGACCGTTGACCAGCAGCGCCTCGGCCGCTTTGCGCGCCTCGGCCATCACGTCGGCATGTGGCACGACCCGGTGGATCAGGCCGAGGCGTAGCGCCTCCTGGGCATCGACCTGGCGACCGGTGAGGATAATTTCCATCGCGGCCGAGGCGCCGATCGCGCGCGGCAGTCGCTGGGTGCCGCCCGCGCCCGGCAGAATCGCCCAGCGCACCTCCGGCTGGCCGAAGCGAGAGTTCTCCGAGGCGATGCGGATGTCGCAGGCGAGCACCAGCTCCGTGCCGCCGGCGAGGGCGAAGCCGTTGACCGCGGCGATCAACGGCTTCCAGGTGTGGTAGCCGCGGGTGATGCCGCCGAAGTTGAAGTCTTTCAGCGATCCGGCTCGCGCCTGCATGCCCAGACTAGGGATCAACTCCTTCAGGTCGGCGCCGGCGCAGAAGGCGCGGTCGCCCGCGCCGGTGAGGATGCCGATCCACACCACCGGGTCGTCGCGGAAGTCGGCCCACGCCTCGGTCAATTCATCGTTTGTCCGCGGGTCGATCGAATTCAGCGCCTCCGGCCGGTTTATCGTGATGGTGGCGATTCGACCAGACTTCTCGTACAGAATCGGCATGGTTCACTCCGTTCACGCTAATGGAGATGCGATTCAAGTCTGGGGACCGGCGGTGCGCCGTACGGCGCGGCCTGTATGTCTGACGCCCTCGCGCCTGCTACCCATGATACCCCACGCGCACGGCCGGGGGATGACGCGGGCTGCTCGCGCTTCCGTCTGGCGGCGCGTCCGGCTAGGATGCCGCAACGTGGGGGATAAGTCATAGGGCATAGGTCACAGGTCATAGGAGTCGGGAGGCCGGCGCCACTTCCTGAGCTGGCCGCGGTTTAGAGGATCAGGAGGACGGGGGGCGGTCCACGGGTAGGTATGGGGTCACGTCCTAAGATGGCCGCGGTTCAGAGGATCAGGGGTCACAGGGCAGACGGGACGGAGGGCGGGCGGGGGGATTGGGGGCGCGGGGTTGATGGGGAGTCGCGGGGCGAGCAGCCGCGAGAGGAGTAGGCGGGAGGCACATACACGGGGGATGCGGATGGGGTCATCGTCAGACGGAGGCACGGGAGCGGCGGACGGGCAGGGACTTGCCGGCGAGGTACTGGCGCGGCTGCGGCCCGCACCGTTCTGGGACTTTCTTGGGTGTGAGTTGGTCGATGCGGCGCCGGGTACGGCGACGGTGCGGCTGCCGGCCCGAGTAGAGTACGGGCGCTCGTCCAACACCGGCGACGGCACGGCTCACGGCGGGCTGCTGGCGACGCTGGCGGACATGACGGCGGCCTGCGCGTTGATGACCGTGCTCGCCCCCGATGAAGCGCGCACGACGATCGATCTGACCGTGCATTACCTCGGCCCGGCCCGCGGCGACTTACTCGCCACCGGAGCCGTGCGCCGGCGCGGCGGCCGGACGGCCGTCATCGATGTGGATATCACCGCCGGCAGCGATGAGCCGGTCGCGATCGGGCGGGCCACCTTCGCGGTGCTGCGGCGGACCTAATCCCCCAACCCACCTAACCCCCCGGCCCCCTTCCCTGCAAGGGAAGGGGGAGACGGGTGGACTGCTCCGGCTCATCCACCAGTAGAGCGCTGAACATGTCCGGAGGGTGAGGTCGTTCTGACAGGGGGTATTGAGCGCGCCTGCGGGTTGACAGGTTCACGGGGAGCGGGCATCACAAGTGTAGTAGACCACTGGAGGGGACCAGATGACCGCTGCCGAGGCTTATGCCGCGCGGATCGATGCCGTCGAAGCACAAGCCGGCCGTTTACGCGCACGCGTCCGCGACGCAGTCGGGTCCGGCGTGACAGCCGACCGGCGGGGTGATGCGCCTGCCCGTCTCGCGCGTATCGACCCTCACCGAGCGTCGGAGCCGGAGCTTGCGCTGCTCGCGTCGTACCTCGAGCCTACCGACGTCCTGGTCGATGTCGGTGGTGGGTCGGGACGTCTCGGTCTGCCGCTGGCACTGCGGTGTCGAGAAGTCATCAACGTCGATCCGTTGCCCGGTATGCTTGCAGCGTTCGTTGCCTCCGCGACAGAGGCAGGCATCAAGAACGTGAGGGCCGTCCAAGCAGACTGGCTCAAGGCCACAGAGGTCGCGGGTGACATCGTGCTGGCAGCCCACGTCACCTACTTTGTGCGCGACATCGTGTCCTTCATCACGCGATTGCAGGCGGCAGCACGGCGGCGTGTGATGATCCTGCTCTTCAGCACTCCACCGCAGGTACAGGTGATGAATCAGCAGGTGTTCCACCTGATCCACGGTGAGGCGGCCGAGTGAGCACCCAGCTACCGCGAGCTCTTACCAGTGCCGTGGGAGATGGGCGTCTTGCCCGACGTGCGGGTCATCCCCGAATTGGGCGTGCGGCGTGTGGCGCCGACGCGTGAGGAGGCGATCACCCGCTCGCTGCAGTCACTCGGTACGCTCATGGGTGCAACCGTCGAACAGGATGAGCGGGCGCGGCACACGCTGTTGGCGCACTTTGACGAGCTTCTCCGCCCCGTCGAGGGTGGCTTCCGACCCGCCGCGACTGAGGACCACCGCGGCGTGCTGGTCACCTGGGAGCCGCGGCGCGACCGGTGAGCCGGTGCGCGCAAGACATGGCAGTGCGCCGACCGCCGGTTCCCCTCAGCGCGGCCGGCGCCAGCGCGGTAGCCGCCACCACGGCCGGCGCTTCCCCAGCGCGTGCGCCGTGGGTAAGGACGCCTGCTGGAATACCTCTCCGGTTAGCTAGCCGCCTGAAGCCGGCGCTCGATATGGGAAGGTCGAGCTGCCTGTATCCCTCAGTCCACGTTCTGGATGGGTGACGAGCATCGCGGCTACTCGCTCTGGGGTACGAACTGGAATGACAAAGATAGGCAGCGCCTCGTCGATTTGCAGCTCCAGCATCCGGCCGATCACGAGGTCAACAACCTCGTCTGGGTCGTCGATATCGACGGTGGCGATCAGGTGGACCGCATCGGGGTCATCCTCACCAGCGGAAAGAGTAAAGGTCGTCGAAGGGTAGCGCGTACGAATCATCGCCTTCAGCTCGGCGATGGCAGCCTGCATACGGGCATTCTCGCCGTGAGTAGCGTGCTTCGCGCTCATCGTGTCCCGCCTCTCGGTTCACGCACCGCCGCGACGAACTGCCGTGTGCGCCGCACCGCGCGTTCGGCCTGGGTGGCCGATACCTGATCACGTTTGTAGTCCGCGGCTTCACGCAGCAGATAAGCGCGCCCCAGTGTGTCACGCAGTTCGGCAGGGTAAACCTTGCGCCGGCTGATCAACTCTCCGGCAATTTGTGCCTGGACATGCGCGTGGCTCCAGCGGATTTCGCGTCCCCGCGATCCGGGTGGGTATACTCCTTCTTGCAGGAGCGCGGCAATTGCTGCCTGGAAACACGCATAGTAGCAGCGATTGGCACAGTTATTATACCGGCCGCTCGCGTATTCGCTCTCAGCGCCCGCCAGGCTTTCTTCCGCTTTGACCAAGAATAGCTGGGCATCGCCGGCAGCCGTCATACGCCGGCTATCATACGCGGCGGATCGCTGGAGTAATAGGTCGCTGGTCGTCGCGGTCAGATACACCCGCACTTGCTCTGAGCGCACGCGCACACGACGTGGCGCCGCG
>JBBQJF010000387.1:0-4841 GCA_038325665.1 Dehalococcoidia bacterium
CTTCTCGGCAAGGTCGCCGCCGATCTCACCGGCGTCCGGGTTCGTGTAGCGGACGAGTTTGTTCAATATCTGGTTCGACAGCCATTGGACTTCATCGCGGAAGCCGCGGTGGACATCGACCGAGTCGAACTGCGAGCCACCAAGCCAGATCGCCCGCAGTGCGCCGCCGGGAACCGGTGTCTTCCCGCCTGCCACCGGGCTGGCGCCGCTCGGGGCTGTGGTCGCCTGGCCTGCCGTCGTGGCGCCGCCGGTGGACGTGCCGCCGCTCTTGTTGTCGTCACCGCCGCACGCCGCCGCGAAGGCAGCCGCGCCAGTCAGTGCCAGCGCGCCGCTGACGAACCGTCGCCGCGCAACCGGGCGAACGTGTACCCTGCCCAACCCACGGTTGTCCTCGCGCATGGCGCCCCTCCCCGACGCTTCCACAGGCCTGACGGTCGGGATTATCCCCGCCAGTATAGGTAGGTACGCCCGACTGTCAAGCACGCGCGGCTGCCCAGAAGGGTCATTTGGTTGTCCGCCACGATTCCGAGGAGTCGCGGTGCGATGGAGGGATCGGCGCTACCGATGTGGCGGGCGCCAGCCATGGTCCGCTCGTTGAGTTGCCGCACTGCCCAATGACCAGATTGTGCGGCGTGGCGAGCACTCGGCGGGATGTTCGGGGCGCCTACCTGGCAGCGGTCGTCGACGTCCCGCCCCCCGTGCGACCGATTCTCGACCGTCCAGTGTCTCCCGCGAGGGCCGGCGATTTGGGTGGCCGGCGCGCGTGTCGTGGCATTAAATCGCGGTGATGTTCTAGTTGACCGCCGGATCCAAACGCGCCACGGTATGCCGGGGACGCGCGGGCCGGGACTGGCGGAAACGACCGCGCGACCGAGTGTCAGGAGAAGGATGCAATGGCAAGAAGATTTCGGGTGTTGGTCCGGTTGATCGGCGTCTGCGCCGTGTTCATGGTCGCCGCTCCGCTCACGGGGACGGCGCGCGCGGATGGCGGCTGGCTGGACGAGGCGCCACTACAACAATGGAACACCGCCGGCATGGCGCTCCCCGCCGCGCCGCCGCTCGGCCCGGCCGATGCCATCGATCCGCGCTGCCTGGGTACGGCCCGTGTCCCCGAGAGCGCCGAGGACGGCATAGTCACGGCCGCGGGCTGGCGGCTTTCGGGCGCCGCACGGGCGGGTGAGGGCATCACCGTCGTCGGAGGCACGATCTCCTACGACGGCATGTGCCGGCCGTTTGGCTATCAATTGTTCGTGTTCGCGGATGGGCGGTTCGCGGGCACGGTTTCACCCGTGCTGATGAACAGCCGTATGGACGGCGCGGCGGTGCTCCCCACCATCACTGGTCCTGACCGACTGTCGGTCGATTTTGTCCGGTATACTGATCAGGATCCGCTCTGCTGCCCGTCGCGCACCACGCTCGTCACCTATCAGATCGCACGCGGCAAGTGCGGGTCGGTGCTGCTCCTGATCGATGCGGCGACGCGGGTAACCGGCAACGGGGCCGCCGCGAACTCGTGAGCGGCCAGCGGCGACCGACCGGGCCACCCCTACCGGAGCACTCGCGCCACCGTTGTGCGTGCGCAACCCGTGGGTCGCCCTGCTCCTATCCCTGATGTCCGCCGGCCGCGCCGGAGACGAGATGGATGCCGCGGACATTCACATCACCACATGAAACGAACAACGGTGTGGAGCTACCCGTGGGTCGCTCCACACCCTGATGTGCAAGGCGTGATACCTCCGTGAGGCGATGCCATTCGTGGCGGCTCACCGCGTCGCGCCTCCGCCTTACTGGATCACCGACTTGGGCGTGGCCTCGATGCGCGAAACCTTGATCTTGTCGCGGTCGATCAGCCCGCCGACCTTCGGCGCGATGTTGTTTTTCCAATGGTCGCTCTGGTAGACCGCCTCGTACAGCCGCTCCTTCTCCACCTCATCCTCGAACCGGCGGATCCACACGTACAGGTCATCCTCTTCCTGGCCGACGAAACTGCCGAGGATCACCATCCCCTTCGACACCTGGAACGGGATGATCTCCTCCTCCATGCACCGCACCCAGGCATCCTTCTGTCCTGGCTTCATCCGGTACTGCCGCAACTCGAAGAACATGGTCGCCTCCTTGAAAATGGGTGATGGGCTTTAGGTGTTGGGAGTTGGGGACGCCCGCACCTGTCGCCCCGTGGCGCCCAACTGTTACCGCTCCCGCTACCACCGCTACCCGCGCGGAAGACCCAGGCCGCGGGTGGCAATGATGCCGCGCTGGACCTCGCTGGTGCCGCCGGCGATGGTCGAGGGCAGCACCCGGCTATATTGCCGCGCGATGCGTCCTTCTGTCACCTCATGGCCGTGTGATCCGGCAAGCAGCGTACCGCGCTGACCGAAGAAGCGCACGGTCGCGTTGGCAACCCGCTGGCCCAGCTCGCTGGAGAACATCTTCACCATCGACGCCTCGTAGTTCGGCACCCTGCCGCGCGCTTGCAGGCTCGCCACCTGGAACGACATCAGCCGCGCCACCTCACTCGACAGGTAGAGGTCGGCCAGCTCCAACCGGCGCGGGTCATGCGCCGCGAACCGGGGCAATAGCTCACGCAGATCGAGGATGCCCTGCTGCAAGGCGACCGCGCCGGCGATGCCGGAGCGCTCGAAATCGAGCGTGGTCATCGCCACGTACCAGCCGCGGTTCTCCTCGCCGATCCGGTAGGCGGCGGGGATGCGCACGTTGTCGAAGTAGGTCTCGCACAGCTCATGCCCATCGACCATGTCCTCGATCGTGCGCACGGTCAGGCCGGGCGTCTCCATCGGCGTGACGAAGTAGGAAATGCCGCGATGTTTGGGCGCATCCGGGTCGGTGCGCGCCAGCAGGAACATCCAGTTGCAGGTGGTGGCGTTCGATGTCCAGATCTTCTGGCCGTTGAGGATGTAGTCGTCGCCCTCGCGCACCGCGCGCAGTTGCAGCGAGGCGAGATCGCTGCCGGCGCCTGGCTCCGAGAAACCCTGACAGTAGATATGTTCTCCATGCAGGACCGGCGGAAGCAACTCGCTCTTCTGCGTGTCCGTGCCGTGCAGGATCACGGTCGGGCCGACCATCTCGGTCGAGCGGGCGCCGGGATGGGGCACCCGGTGACGGGCAAACTCCTCCTTGAGGATGAACTGCTCCATCACCGACAACCCCAACCCGCCGTACTCGGACGGCCAGTGCGGGGCGAGCCAGCCCTTGTGCGCGACCTTCGCCCGCCAGCCCTGGAACAACTCGTCGCCCATTCCATACGAATCAACCGGCGGCTGGTGCTGATCCCGATACTCCGCCGGAGCCTCCGTCTGAATAAACTGCCGCACCTCTCCCCGCCAGCGGGCCTCGTTCGGCGTGTCATGGAAATCCACGCATTGCTCTCCTTCTCGCTATCCCGTCGGGGCGACCGCGCCGAGCGATTTGACAGCGCCATCGTCGTTTCGTGTCATCGATTGAATCGCAAAGACGCGGAGAACGCCGAGACGGGCGCGAAGACGGTCATGACTTCCGACCGCTCCCTAACATTCGTGATCTCCGCGCGTTCCTCCGCGTTCTCCGCGCCTCCGCGGTTCCGTCTCTCCCCATACAAAGCGACACTACCCCGACATCGTCACGCGGGCGCGAGCGTCAGTGTATGCGCCGCCGCCGTCTGGACATCAGCGGCGGTGTAGTGCATCGGGATGCGTTGGTGGGTGCGCCAGTGCTCCAACTGGTCGGCGTCGTGCTCCGTGCCGGGACTGCCGGTGACACCGCCGGGGATGATGTAGGAGCCATGAGCGATGTCGGTCAAGTCCACCACCTGACGGTAGACGGAGAGCGCCGTGATATCGAAGTCGTTGCGTCCGTTCCAGCCGTAGGCGGCGCATTGGAGCGTATCGCTGTCGCCGCCGACCGCCACATTGGGCGGATTGAGGGCGGCGGCGCGCTCGGGGAACACCGCCGCCAGGGTGTGCGTCGCGGCGGTGCGGTGGTGCGTATCCCATCGCCACGATGCCGGGTCTGGCCCGCCGCGCGCCACGGTGGAACGCCACGCCGCCGCCAGTGGGTTCGGCAGCACGTCGTGCCAGGGACGGCCGTCGGGGGCGGTGTCCGCGCGCTCGCCCTCCAGCGCCCAGGTGACGGTCGCCAGCCACTGCCCGATCATGCGGCCCAATGGCGGCAACGCCTCCGAGGTCAGCCACGCCCATGCTGCCTTGCCAGCCACCGGCTCGAACAACGCCCGCGCCGTCTCCCGCCGGACATAGGCGTACAGCAGCGCCGCGCCACTCTCCGGCAGCAGGTCGCCGTCCCAGCCCGCCAGCATCGCCCGCGCCCGCTCGGCCTCGCCCTCGAATGGACCGAGGCGGGCCAGCAACCGCGCCCACGCCCGCGCCGGGCGCGACACGGTATCACCCTGCATCGCGGCGAGATCGTCTGGGCTAAGGCGGTCGCTCACCGAGAGCAGTTCGACGATCCGCTCGGCGCGCGAGGGCACGGTGAACGTGTGGGAGATGTACGGCTCGTCGCCGGGAATCACGGCCTGGTTCGCGGTGGCAACGAACCCCTCGGCCGGGTTGATCGCCTGCGGCAGTTGCTCGAACGGCACGCGACCGGTCCATTCGTGCTCGCCGGACCAGCCCGGCGCCGGGAACTGGCGGTGCGCGTGCGACGACCGGATCGGGAGGTAGCCGCGCGTTAGATAGCCAATGTTGCCCGCGGTGTCGGCCGAGACGAGATTGTTGACCGGGTCCACCCAGTCGCGCTGCGATTCGTGCAGTTCGGCCACCGTGCCCGCCCGCAGCATCGGCCGCAGCGGCTCGAATCGCCCGCACGGGGCATCGGTTGCCGTATAGCGC
>JBBQJF010000388.1:0-4808 GCA_038325665.1 Dehalococcoidia bacterium
GGCTTGTCGTAGAAGTGAGCGCTGGCCGTGGCGGCCAGGCCCACCAACAGAAGGCCGGCGATCGCTAGGCCGCGCAACCCGAGTCTGATGGGTAGTGAGAATCGCATGGCCGCGTTCCTTTCATGATGTGGGCGAGCGCGCGCCGGCGGGATGTGATCCGCGAGACCGTTGCCGGCGCGGCGCTTCCTTCTCGCGTCTGTCGTACGGGGGCACTACCCGGCTTGCGGGCAGTGGCTTGGCACGCCGACGTTGATGGCGCCGGTGCGGTTGTTAAGCTCGTTGGACTCGACGGTGGCGGCGAACGGGTCCACCATCGCCCGGAACGGGTGTGACGGCGCGTTGGTGGTATGCGGTGAATAGAAGATCGGTATCGTCAGCACGACGGAACTACCCGGCGCCAGCCCCGGCGCCGCGACGGTCGTCCCCCAACCGCTGCCGTCCGAGTCGAAAGCCCGAACGAAGGTGGCAGGCGACGGGGCCGTGCCAACGTTGGCGACCCGCGCCTGGAACTTGAACACGACCTGGCCCGGCGCGCAAACGCCCCACGACACAAGCCCGAACGATGGCACGGTCAGGTCTGGCAGCGGCGGCGCTGCCCGCGCGGAGCGTCCGCCGGGCGCCATCGCCGCGGCAAAAACCGCCAACGCAATCGTGAGACCCAAGACCGTGAGGTGGCGCCCCATCCGAGTAATGAACGCGTCCATAAACAGCCGCATAGTATCCTCCCCGTGCTGAGTGCTCGACGCTCGATCGCGCCGATTAGTTGATCCTTCTCGTCGTGGTGGTCATGCAGCAGCGGCGCTCGGGCGTGACGCACGATCGACTCGCCCACGCTCGTGCTGGACAACGTGCCGCGGCGTCACCCGACGCGGTCGTCCCGCGCCGATGGAGTGTGGCGCCGCGAGCGCTGCCACGGCCCGCGATGACCGGTCAACACACCGGATAGATGTAGGTATTGGTCGCGGTGTTATTCGCCTCGTTCCATTCAGCGACCACACCGGTCGCGTCAGCGACCACGAAGCGCGTGTGGACGCCGCCGCATGTAAATCCCGGCAACTTGTGGACGTACATCATGTGGGCGCCGGCGGCGATGCCGGCCTGCGGCGTGAAGACCTGGAGCACCGCCCCGCTTCCGTCCTTCACGAAGATTCGGAACGGGCCAGCGTTGGCGTTCCCCGTGTTCGCCACGGTCAGCACAGCCACGGGACCGGTACTCAGTTCGTGGAAGATGAGGGATGTCACTTTCAGGTCGGGTAGCTTCAAGTGAAATACTGGGGACGTGGTGACGCCGGGCTGAGAGGGGGTGATTACCGGCGGCGCGTCGGCGCGGGCCACCCCTGTCCGCGAAACGGCTGCCCCGAGAAGGGTAGCCAGCAGCAATCCGGTCAGCAAAAGGCCGCGGCGGCGTCTAATGACGAGCGTTGAGCGGTTCAAGATGTGCATGTGCGGTCCTCCGATCCAGTGTTCGAGCGTTCGAGGCGGTGACGCGGACAGCGCGCCGTGAGGGTCGAGCAGCCCGACCCGTGGCGCGTCACCGCCCCGGCCAACTATTGCCAATGATGATCGCCCGCCGGGCGGGCGCCGTGTCGGGGCCGCCGAGCGCCGTGGGAGGCTGGCTCACGAGTGGTCCATGCGATGGTTGACCCGGCACGCCGAGTCCGACCGTGCCTAGCGATAACGGACTGAATGTGGTTCCCATCTAGTCGCCTCCTGCGCGTGTGCTTGTCCTCCACCGGCGCTGGCAGGCGCTACGACTGCTTGACCACGGGCACGGGGTAGGGAAGATCGCGCATCATCGCGATCTTCGGGGCTAGGAGCCACAGCGGGTCGATAGCGACCGCGTTCCGATAGATGGGCGCCGGGGGTTGGGTCGGCATAGTGGGCCTCCTCATGTGGTGATGCTCGGAGTCTGCGACATCTCGTCGAGGCGATATATCGTGGGAACCTCGTAACTTAACGAGCGCTGCCGGCCGTTCGGGCGTTTCTCGCCGCGTCACTGTTGCTCCGCCCGCCGCCGGCGTGCGGCAGGCAGCCCGAAATCTCCGCGTCTGTCGTTGATGTGACAGACAGCATTGACCGCGGGTGTAGACTTGCCGCGACATGTTCGGCCCGCACCGAAGGGAGCAGCGCGATGGCCACTGATCAAACCAGCGTCATAGTGTTTCGCGATGGCATGGGGAACTATTACGCGATTCCTCGTGAGGAGTTTGAAACCTACCGCGTGCCCGACGAGCACAAGTCGCGCGTGGAGAAATGGGCCGGCCAGAACGACGTCACCGGCTTCGTCGAGCCGCTGGTGCTATTTGGGATGTTCGCGCCGCCGCCCCCGCCGCCCCCGCCTCCCAGCGGCCCCCAGCGGCCCGCGAGCGGCGGGGAAAAGCCAATGAACTTCCGCTGGTGAGCCGCGTTTACGCCTGACGAGCGACCATGACACTCGCCCCGCTATCTTCCGGCCTGTTGGAGCGCGACGATCAGAGCGCGGCCCTGCTGCACGCGTGGCGTGCGGCCAGGGCAGGGCACGGGTCGGCCTGGCTGCTGTGCGCGGAGGCGGGAGGAGGCAAGACCCGTCTGGCGACCGAGTTCGCGCACGCGAGCGGTGGCCGGGCGCTGTGGGGCGCCGCCGAACCGGTGGCGCCGCCGGAGCCGTATCTTGCCATTCTTCGGGCGATCCCTGGCTTTCGCCCGGCCGCGACGCGGGCCGGCTCTGTCGCCGGCGCGGTCGCCGCGCTCGACGACGCCGCCGGCGCCGCTCCGACGATTCTGGTGCTCGACGACCTCCACTTCGCCGACGAGGGTGCCGTGGCGGTCGTCGTGCGGCTCTGCGCGGAATGCGCATCGCGCAAATGGTTGATCCTCGCGACCTTTCGACCCGCCAATGGCGCCCCCGGGCTGCTCGCGCCGCTGATCGAGGTCGCCGCGCAAGGACTCGCGCGGCGGCTCGACCTGCCGCCATTGTCGCGCGCTGCCGTCGGCTCGTTGGTCGCCGCCGTCCGCGGCGGTGACGTGCCGCCGGCCGATATGGATCAGGTATACACCGACAGCGGCGGCAACCCCTGGCTCGCGGAGACACTGGCGCGAGGCGAGGGCGCCGGCGCGCTGGTGCGCGACCGGCTCGCCGTGCGGCTCGGCCAATTGGAACGGTCCACATCCGGGGCGGGACCGGTGCTCGAGGCACTGGCGCCGGCAACCCGGCCGCTGCCGCACGAGGTGGTTGCATTGGTATGCGGCGGCGATAGCCGTGAGCTGCGCCGCATCCTGACGGCGCTACGCGACGCCGGTGTCTTGCACGAACAGGAGGACGGCTGGGGCTTTCGCCACGAACTCCTGCGCCGGTCGCTGCTCGATTCGATGATCGCCGCCACCCGGCGTGATGCGCACCGGGCACTGGCAGAGGCGCTTCTACCACCGGCCGGCGGCGAGCGGGCCGGGGCAGCGGTTCACGGGTATCAGGGAAGCGCGGCCGAGCTTTCGATGCACTTCGCGGCGGCCGGCGATGCGCGCGCCGCGGCGTGGGCGTTGCAAGCCGCCGGCGAGGCCCGCGCCGTCGACGCGCGCACGGAGGCGATGGCGCAGATTGAGCGCGCCCTCGGTTTTGACCTCGCGCCGGATGTACGCCGGGAGACGCTGGAGATCGCCGCGGCGGAGACATACCGCCTCGGCCGGTTCGCCGACAGTCAGCGACTCGCCGAGGAGGCAATCGCGGTCCCCGGCAGTGTGCCGGAAACGCTCGCCCGTTTGCATTGGAACGCGGCCCGCGCCGCTCACACCCTCGGCGATGTCGCGGCCGACGATGCCCATCTCGCCGCGGCCGAACGAGCAATCGCTGGGCGGCCGGTGGGGTACGAGGGAGTTCATGTCGCGGTCGCCCGCGTCGCACGCGCTGCCTACCATGTCCAGCCCGAGCGGTTGAAAGTCGCGGCCGATCGTGCGCTGCGTTTGGCGCGCGAATGCGCCGATCCGCGCACGGTCGCATCCGAGGTCGAGGTCGGCATGTTTCTGGTCATGTCGGCGCTTGATCGCGGTGACCCGTCCGCCAGCGGCATGCTCGATGACTTGCTGGTGAGCGCTGCCCACCACGAGCTGCATCCGGGGTACGCGGTCACCGCGTTGGCCAATGCCTATTGCGAGGCGGTGATCACGCTGTTTCACGAGGATGCAGCGATCCTGTACGAGCGCGCGATGGAGGGAATGCGACGACTGGAGCTGGGATGGGTCGACACGGTGGAGTCGTACCATGTGCTCGAACTGGTCCAACGCGGCCACCGCGATGACGCCGAGGCACGCCGAGCGGCATTGCCGGCGCCCGCGGCAGGCACAATCGCGAGCGCCGTGCTCACCTGCGCGGGAGTCCTGCGAGAGGTCCGAAGTGGGTCGCCGGAGAAGGCACGCGCGATGATGGCCGCCGCTGCCGCCGCGACCCGCTACCAACAAGCTGCTCTGCTCGATCTCGCCCGGCTTGAGCTGGCGCTCATGGAGCGCGCTCCCCGCCTGGGCGAGCTGGCGCAGGGCATCTACGGAGCCGCCAACCGCCATCGCTATGCCCGCGTGGCCGGCGCTGCCGCGGTCGCGCTGGCGCGAAGCGGCCGAGGCGCCGCCCCGGTGCCCGGCTGGCTGGCGTCCGATTCGCCGGTGCGCGTGTTCTGGGACTGGGCGGCCGGCTTGATGACCGGCAGCGCCGCGGCGTTGGGTGATGTGGCGCTCCGGCTGACCGAGATGCACTGCCCCTATGAGGCGGCGCTGGCGCTCGGCGATGCCGGCGATCTCACCGGGGCATACCGCGCGTTGCGAGCGCTCGACGCCACGACCGC
>JBBQJF010000389.1:0-4785 GCA_038325665.1 Dehalococcoidia bacterium
ATCGTCGATAACGAGATCGATATCCGCACCTCACGCCTACTTACTCTCGCCGCCGCCGACAAAGCCGACCGGGGCGAACCGTTCCGGTTCGAGACGGCGATGGCGAAGTTGTGCAGCACCGAGGCATCGGGGCGGGTGGTGGACCGCGCGATTCAGATCCACGGCGGCTATGGCGTCACCAAGGATCTGCCGCTTGAGCGCTGGTACCGCGAGCTGCGTATCCGCCGCATCGGCGAAGGTCCCTCCGAGGTGCAGCGCATCATCATGGCGCGCGACCTGCTGTACGACTAGCGCGGAGTCCCACGAGCCGCCCGGTTATTCCGTACACGCGGGGGAGCCACGCGTGGTGGACGCCCGCGTGCCGGCGCCGAACCAGTGGGATGCCCGAGGCCCCATCATCGTGCCGGCGAATGCGCCAGCGGGGCTTCGGGGAAGGATGATCGGTCGCGATAGAACAATAGTTGAGCTGACCGGAGAAGCAGCGGTCGATCGACATGCGCTCGTGATTGACCGCGACCTCAACTCGTCGCTACGCTGTGTAGACTGAATCGTCTACACGCGGAGGCATGACATGGCGACCACAACGGTGCGGGTTGACGAACAGACGCGAGAAAAGCTGCGCGCGCTCGCGTGCGAGATGGATGTCTCGATGCAAGATGTTCTGGCGAAGGCGGTAGAGGCCTATCGGCGGCAGCGCTTTCTTGAGGATGCAAATGCCGACTATGAACGGTTGCGCGCCGACCCGGCCGCGTGGGCGGAGGAACTAGCCGAACGGAAGCTGTGGGATGCCACGCTACTCGATGGTCTGGAGGACGATTAAATGTCACCCCGACCTTCGCGTGGCGAGATCTGGCTGATTCAGTTCGATCCCACACGGGGCCATGAGCAGGCTGGCACACGTCCCGGCGTAGTCATGTCCACCGACATATTCAACCATGGACCTGCCGGCTTACATCTGGTCGTGCCCCTCACCAGCACGAACCGACGGGTGCGGTGGCACATCGAGGTACAGCCTCCCGACGGCGGTCTTCGCCAGATCAGCTACATGAAGTGTGAGGATCTGCGTTCTATCACCGCGGGGCGATTCCTTGCACGCTGGGGTATGGTGTCAGCTGAAACCATGGCGGAGATCGAGCAGAGGCTTCGCACGCTGCTGGAGTTGTGAGGCAACCGATGTGTCGCTGGCTATGGATGCCCACACGACTGGTGAGCGGTGCAGGTCACCGACTCAGCGCGTACCCAGAGAGTTGGTGTGGCGCGATTCATCGATGATGCCCTGCCGCTCACGCTCGTCCGCGGTCAGATCATCGCCGCTAGCGACGGTATGCTCCGAGCGCTTTGGTGCGATCTGCTCGACAGTCTCACCCATCTCGCGCTCCAGCGGTCCGAGCGTGACCTGCTCGGGACGCACGCCGGAATCAGGGCCGATCCCTGCCCGCGCCTTGTCGCTGATCGTGATCTCGTCGCGGGTTGTGCGCGCCTCGGTGTCGTCTGATGTCATTGGTCGATTCCTCCAGCGCGGAGCGAACTCCGGGGAGTGGCATCCGCGAGTCTAATGAACGCTTGTGCGGTCAGTTTGCCATGCGTGCGCGCGCCATCACATCATCCGCGCGGGTAATACGCGACCAATGACGAGAACATCAACCCAATCAGGGATGCTAGAGCTGGGCGTGGCTCTCGTGTGGGCAAAAGCTGGACATTCCCGAGCCGGCGTGCGAGCGAGGCAGCGCCGGGTCAGCGGCCTGTGAGCAGCGCATCCTGGAACAAGGCAGCGTGCGTATACGCGGGATTGTGACCGGCGTCGGGGATCTCGATGTACTGCACATCCGAGCGGATAGCTACCAGCGCGCGTACCGGGCCGACCGGCACGATCCCATCGCGTGCGCCGTGCATCACCAAGAGTGGGTGACGCGCGGTGACTGACGGTGGAACGTCAGCAAACAGTCGCGGGACGTTCGAGCCGTAGACGGTTGCTTCCAGCGTCTGCCAATAGGCGGTCCAACTACCCCGCAGCGCGTCTTGTGAGGCGCCACGCGGGACGGTGCGTCGAACGCGTGGGGCGACCGCGACCCACACCGGTGACGCCGCCCGCATGCCGGCGTTGAACAAGGTGCGGCCGGCGGGGGTATGCACGGCGAAGGCGTGAAATCGCCGGGGACCGCCGTCCGGCGCATGGCCCCAGACGTGCTCACCGATCACCGGCGGCGAAATCAGCGCCAATCGTCCGACCATCTCCGGGCGATTGACCGCGAGGTGGAGCGCCACGATCGCACCCATCGAATGTCCAACGACCGTCGCGGGACCGTCCAGCCGCCTTTCCAGCGCCCCGGTCAGCGCGGCGAGGTGTTGGGCCGGTGTATACTCCGCGCCGGCGGGGTTAGGTGACCGGCCGAACCCGAGCAGATCCGGGGCAATTATCCGATACACGCGTCCGAGCACATCGAAATGCGGCTCCCAATATCGCGACGACGACGCCAGCCCGTGCAACATCACCAGCGGTGGACCCTGCCCCGCTTCTCGGACGAACAAGGCGACCGGCCGGGCTGACGGTGACGCCGCCGGGCGGCGGGATGCCCTCGTCGCGATCGGGGACTTCTTGAACATGTGCCAATCACGGCTCACAGCGGTCTCCCACTTGACGGTATCAGCGATAGCGAACTCGCGGAAGGACACCCGGGATAACGGGCCACCGCGTGCGGGCGATTGCCCTACCTGTGCCCGCGTGGTACGAGTGCGCGTACGTCGGAGGTCGGACGCGGGGAGGCGAGTGCAATGCCGGTGAGTGCGGGTGGTTCACGCGAGGATGGACCAGGGCGGGCACACATCCAGCCATCGCTGTGGATGATCGTGCGCGCGTTCGGCCGCATCGGTCTGACCAGCTTCGGCGGCGGGCGGGTGGCGTACTTCTGGCACGAGATCGTCGTCCGGCGGCGGTGGCTGACCGAGACGGAACTGCTGGAGGGGCTGGCGGTCAGCCATGTGCTCCCCGGCCCGAACATCGGTAATCTCAGTGTCTATCTCGGTCAGCGGCTACGCGGCGGGCGCGGAGCGGTGCTGGCGTTGGTCGCCGTGGTTGCTCCCGGCGCCGTGATGATGCTCGCGCTGACCGTGCTGTACTTCGCCCGTGGACAGACACCGGCGATCGCGCCGGTGTTCCGCGGTGTCGGGGCGGCGGCCGTGGGTTTGGCGTTCGGGTCGGCCGTTGGGGTCGGCGCGCGGACCGTGCGCGATCCGGCGGCGGCGCTGCTTGCTGTCCTCACCTTCGCCGGGGTCGCACTGGCCGGCCTCAATCCGCTGGCCGTGATCATCCCGCTCGCGCTTGCCGGGGCCGTGCTCCGCCGTCCTCGCGAGCGCCCGCCGACCGCGGTCCCCGCGGGCGAGGAGCAGTAATCAGCAACGGGACCCCCGGTGGCGCGGCGATTGGCCACCCGGAGATGCTCCAAAGGCCGTGACGTGAACGACCTCCTTACCCTGGCGCTGGTGTATCTCAAGTTGAGCGTGCTGGCGTTTGGCGGCGGGATCGCGGTGCTGCCGGCGATGCAGCGCGAGGTCGTCATGGGGCACGGCTGGCTGACCGACGCGCAGTTCCGCGACAGCTTCGCGATTGGGCAACTCACGCCAGGACCGGGGATGCTGATGGTAATCACCGCCGGCTATCATGTGGCCGGTGTGCCGGGGGCGCTGGTGGCGACCGTCGCCATGTTCCTGCCGACCTCGCTGCTCACGTACGCCGCCGCCCGCTCGTGGGATCGGTTGCGCGAGGCGCCGTGGCTCAAGGCGTTGGAGAATGGCCTGGCGCCGGTCACGGTCGGACTGCTGTTCGCGGGCGCGTACACCGTGATGCGCTCCGCCATCCATGACCCGATCACGGCGGTGATCGCTGCCGCCTCAACGATCGTGCTGCTCCGCTGGCGCGTCTCACCGGCGGTGATGATCGCCTGCGCCGCGGTGCTGGGCCTCGTGTTCCTGCGATGAGCGCCGTTATCCGCGCCCGCCCGCGATGCGGCGGCTTTCGGGCAGACGGAGCAACCTCAACATCGCCGCGATGCCGAGCAGCGGGCCAGGCGCCAGGAAGGCGAAGGCCCAGCGCCAGGTGTAGTGATCGCGCAACGCCGGCACCAACCAGATTGTCACCACCGTCAGCATGAACCCGGCCGCGAGTTGCACGGTCAGCGCGGTGCCGACATACGACTGGTCGGCCAGCTCGGTGACCATGGTCGAAAACTGAGCCGAGTCGGCAACTACCGCGAATCCCCAGACGAGACCGACCGCGAGCACCAGGGGCACGGGACCGCCGAACGTGAAGCCCGCCAGCACCGCGCACCCGCCCGAGACTGCCATCGCGGCGGCGGTGGTGCGCGTGCGTCCCCAGCGGTCGCCGGCGATGCCGCCGAGCCAGCACCCGGCCGCACCCGTGCCGATCACCGCGAATGTCGCCAGCGCCGCCGCCCGCCGTCCGCCCGCTTGTCCACCATCGGCGAGGCTGTCGGCAAAGAAGGCAAGGAACCAGGCCCACATCGCGTACAGCTCCCACATGTGGCCGAAGTAGCCGAGCGAGGCAAGCCGCACACCACGATTTGCAAACACCTGCCCCACCTGACGCGGGTCGAAGATGGCGCGCGGGAACGGAAATGGACCGTCGCGAAAGGCAGCGGCGGTCAACGCGGCGCCAGCGAGCGTCAGCGCCGAGGTCGCCAGGATCACCCCCCGCCAGGGCAGCCCGCCCGCGCCATTGACCAGGTGCGGCAGCGCCGAGCCGAGCGTCAGCGCCCCGACCATGACGCC
>JBBQJF010000390.1:0-4777 GCA_038325665.1 Dehalococcoidia bacterium
ATCGGCATGGCGGCCGGCGGGCTGATGTACCTGTGCGGCGACCGCGACCGCCCGCCCGTGCGCGTCACCGCCGAGCAGGGCAACGCCCAGGTCGCGATCCACGCCGCGGTGGCGATGATGGTGGCCCACTGGCAGCGCGAACAGACCGGCCGCGGCGCGCATGTCGATGTCTCGATGCAGGAGGCGGTGAGCTGGGCGCTGGCCAACAACCGGTTGAACTGGCCGGTCACCGGGGTGATCACCCACCGCGCCGGCGGCGGGCGCGCGGGCGGCGCCGGTTCTCGCCTGGTCTACGCGGCCCAGGACGGCTTCATCGGCTTCATGCGCCGGCCCGAGCACCACATCAACCTCAAGCGCTGGCTCGACGCCGAGGGCGTCATCCTGCCATTCGACCTCGAAGACTGGCAGGGATTGCCGGTGTCGGGCGAGGGCGCACCGCCCCCGGAGCAGGTGGCACTCCTCGAATCGATTCTGGCCGGGTATTTCGCCACCCGACCCAAGGGCGAGCTGTACCGCGAGGGCCAGGGGTATGGCCTCGTGCTGGCCGAGGTCTCGACGCCCGCTGACCTGGTGACAAGCGCCCACCTGAGCGAGCGCCGCTTCTGGCAGTCGGTCGCGCACGATGAATTGGGTGACACGCTCACCTACCCCGGCGCGCCGTTCAAGATGACCGCGACCCCCTGGCGTCCCGAACGCCGCCCGCCGCTGCGCGGCGAGCACAACATCGCGGTCTACAGTGATGAGTTGGGGCTGTCGCGGGCCGAGATCGGCCTGCTCACGGCCGTGGGAGCGATCTAACGATGACCGATCATCGCACCGGATCCCCGTTCGCCGGTATCCGCGTCGCCGAATTCGCCTGGGTGATCGCCGGCCCGCTCGCCACCCAGTATCTGGCGGTGCACGGCGCCGACGTGATCCACATCGAGTCACGGGCGCGGCCCGACGTGCTGCGGGGCGGCCAGCCGATGGTCGGCGGCCCGCCCGGGCCGGACGCCGCCGCGTACTTCGCCAACTTCAATCAGGGCAAGCGCGGCATTACCCTCAATCTGCGCCATCCGCACGCGGTCGAGCTGGCGAAACGACTGATCGCCACCTGCGATGTCGTCGCCGAGAACTTCACGCCCGGAACGATGGAGAAGCTCGGACTCGGCCACGAGGCGCTACGCGAGGTGCGGCCCGACCTGATCATGCTCCGGATGGCGCTGGCCGGACAAACCGGCCCGGAGCGCAACTATAAGGGATTCGGCACGGTGATCCAGGGCGCGGCCGGCATCACCGAGCTGACCGGCTGGCCCGACCGCGCCCCCGCCGGCACCGGCGTCGCCTATACCGACTTCGTCGCCTCGCACATCGCCGCCTTCGCGCTGCTGTCGGCGCTCGACGACCGGCGGCGCACCGGGCGCGGCCAGTACATCGACCTGTCACAGCAGGAGGCCTCAATGTACGTGCTCGACGCCGCGCTGCTCGACTACTCTGTCAACCGGCACAACCAAACGCGTCAGGGCAACCGCCACCCGTCGGCCGCCCCGCATGGTGTCTTCCCCTCTCTCGGCGATGACGCCTGGGTCGCGATCGCCGTGACCTCCGATGCCGAATGGCGCGGCCTGTGCGCCGCGATGGGTGAGCCGCCGTGGTCGCGCGACGAGCGCTTCGCGACGCTGCTCGGCCGCAAGGAGCATGAGGACGACCTCGAACGCCTGGTAGGCGAGTGGACGGCGGAATTCACCGCACGGGAGGCGGCCGATCTTCTGCGCGCGTACGCGACGCCGGCGTCAATCGTGGCGGACGCCGCTGACCTGCATGCCGACGCGCAGCTCATCCACCGCGGCCACTTCCTTGATCTCGATCACCCGGTACAGGGTCATTTCCCGTTCGATGCGCTGGCCTACCGGCTGGACGGGGTGACACCGCGGCCGCCGCGGCCGGCGCCGCTGCTCGGTCAGGACAACGCGGCAGTCTACCGCGAACTGCTCGGACTGGGCGATGATGACTATCGGGCGTTGGAGGCGGAGGGCGCCTTCACGTAGCGCCCGCGCACGGCCGTCGCTACCATGACAGCGACCAGAGTTGGCACGACAAGGGGGTATCCCATGGCGATCCGCGGCTACGTCCTGATCGAAACCGAAGTCGGCAGCGCGCGGGCGGTGGGCGAGGCGATGCAACACCTCGACCACAAGGACGCCCGTGTCGTCTCGGTCGATACCGTCACCGGCCCCTACGACGTGGTGGTGCAACTCGAGGCCGACGACCTTGACCGGCTCGGGAGTTGTATCACCGAGGGCATCCAGGCGATCGGCGGCGTCAAGCGCACGACCACCTGTCTCGCCGTCCGCCTGGGCTAAGCGGAGCGCGCGGCGCATGGCATGGGAGCCGGGACGCCACCGCCGTGGGCGCCCGCTTCCCCCATGGCCGGCGACGATGGCTAATCGCTGACGAACAACAACACAATCAGGCGGCGGGTCGTTCCCGTCTGCCGCTGTCCCCTGCCGCGCCGGAGAGATCCAATGACGACGATGTCCATGATTTCCGTCGAGGAGGCGCGAGAGCGTATCCTCTCCTTCTTCAGCGAACTGCCGCCGGAGCAGCGGCCATTGCTCGAGGCGCTCGGTCAGGCGCTCGCCGAGGACGTGCGGGCGGCGTTCAGCATTCCGCCGCTCGACAACACCGCGATGGACGGATATGCCGTGCGCGCCGCCGACACCGCGGGCGCGACCGAGCGGGCGCCGGTGGAACTGCGGGTCACGGGCGAACTGGCCGCCGGGTACGTCTACGATGGTGAGGTCGCCCCCGGCGCGGCGGTGCGGATCATGACCGGCGCGCCGATGCCCGCCGGCGCCGACAGCATCGTGCCCTTCGAGGAGACGGATGAAACCGGCCGCGCCGCGCCATCGAAGGCCGGCCACACCGACAGCCGCGTGCGCGTGTTCAAGGCCGCGCTGCCCGGAAACAATATCCGCCGCGCGGGTGAGGACGTGCGCGGCGGCGAGGTCGTGCTGCCGCGCGGCGCCGTGCTCCGGCCGGCGCACATCGGTGTGCTCGCCTCGCTCGGGCTTGCCAACGCGCCGGTGATCCGGCGGCCCGTGATCGCGATCCTCTCGACCGGCGACGAGATCGTCCAACCGGGCGAGCCGCTGACACCGGGACACATCTACGACTCCAACGCCTACTCGCTCGCGGCGCTGGTGCAACGCTTCGGCGGTGTGCCCCGGTTGCTCGGCATCGCCCGTGACACGATCGAGGACCTGACGGCGAAGATTCGCGAGAGCCTCGACGCCGACATGCTGGTGACATCGGCCGGTGTCTCACGCGGCGACTTCGATGTGGTGAAGGAGGTGCTGGCGCGCGAGGGCCGGATCGACTTCTGGACGGTGAACATGCGCCCGGGCAAACCGCTCGCCTTCGGCGCGTTCACCGCGCCCGATGGGCGGCGGGTGCCGCACATCGGCCTACCGGGCAATCCCGTCAGTTCGGCGATCACCTTCGAGCTGTTCGGCCGTCCGGCCATGGCGCGGATGATGGGCCGGCCGCTGACCGACCGCCCCACCGTGCGTGCGATCACCCGCGACCGCATTCGCATGACCGATGAACGCCGCTTCTTCGCCCGGTGCGTGGTCACGACCGAGGATGGCCGCTACGTCGCCTCGCTCAGCGGCTCCCAAGGTTCCGGCGTGCTCACCGCCCTCGCCCGCGCCAACGGCCTCGCCATCGTTCTCGAGGACAGCCCCGATGTTCAACCGGGCGACGAGGTGACGGTGATGATGCTCGATTGGGAGTAACCGCCCGCGCCCGCGCCGTCCAGCCTCTCCCGCCGCCAAGTCGCCGTTCTGTCGCCTATTCCGTTCACAACCCAGCCGTCTGGGTATCCCGCGCCCGCGAGCGACCCACCGGGCCTCCCCGACAGGGGCGGCCCGTGTTCGCTGGTACGGGCGGCGCGGTGAGTCGCCCTCGTCCCCGCCGTCCGCGTAACATGCACCGCTCGTATGCGCTGTGCCTCGCGACCCATCCACCCCCATCCTCTAACCCATTACCCGCGGGCCGTGGCTTATGACCTATGACCTAATCTCCGGGATGACCTCCCGCGCGATCCGCTCAAACTGGCCGTGCGCCAGTTCGACACGCGAGGGGTAGTAGAACAAGAACTCGTCGATGCCCGCCTCGCGGTAGCGGCCGGTGAAGTCACGGAACGCCTCGACGGATGCCCACGGGTCCTCGGGCGAGGAGCCACCACCGGCGAGCAACGAGCGCCGAATTGCGCCGGGGTCGCGCCCGATCGCGGCGGCCTCCTGGTCGAGCAGCTTATTGCGGCGGCGGGTGTTCTCCAGGGCGTCGGCCGCGGTCAGACCGACGGCGCGATCGCCGCGGTCCGGGCCGCCGGACGAGTTCCAGGTATCGGCATACGCCGCGACGATCTTGAGCATCCGCGGGCCGGTGGCGCCGATCGTGATCGGCGGGCGCGGGCGCTGCACCGGACCGGGCGCCATGATCGCGTCGCGCACGGTGTAATACCGTCCCTCGTAGGTGGTGATCTCCTGGCGTAGCATTTGGTCGACGATCTCGACCACCTCACGGAAGCGATCGACCCGCTCGCGCGGCGGCCACGGCTCGCTGCCGGTCATCGTGTGGTCCTGGGGCTGGCCGGCGGCGCCGATTCCCAGCTCCAACCGGCCGTCGGAGATGTGATCGACGGTCAGCGCCTCCTTTGCCAGCATCGCCGGGTTGCGGAAGCTGATCGAGGTGACGAGCGCGCCCAGCCGGATGCGCGAGGTGCGCGCCGCCA
>JBBQJF010000391.1:0-4754 GCA_038325665.1 Dehalococcoidia bacterium
GAACCCTGGGACACGACACCGAACGAGGTGCGGGTGCTGCTGTACCTTCTCGCCCGCCGCGCGATGCGCGCGCTTGATCTTCCGCTCACGCGCGACGGCGCCTCGCCGGTCGAGATCGAGCGCGCCACCGGCATCCCCGGCGGCTCGGTGCGCCCCGCCCTCAAGCGTCTTCTCAAGGCGCGCGTGGTTGCCAAACAGGAAAATACCCGCTATATAGTGCCCAACTATGCGATGAGCCGGGTGCGCGAGTATATCCGGCCGTGGGCGCCGAATCGCGCAGCCTGACCATCATCTGGTCATGACCGATAGCGCGCGGCATAGCGATGGCGGTTCGAGAGCGAGGCGAGCGCGGTGGACGACGAGCAGATCAAGGCGGCTATAGCGCGCGCACGCGGTCTCTGCGAGGATCAGCCCGAGCCGTTCCGCTCCCTGGCGTTCCGCACCGTGCTTGAGACGCTGCTCCGCGGCAATGGACCGGGCGCTCCGGCCGCCAAGGCATCGCCGTCGCCAGTCGGCATCGACCTGATCGAGTTCTTGGCGGCCAAGAAAGCGGAGACACACCCCGACCGCGTGGTCGCCATCGCCTATTACGCCTACCACACCCAGGGCGGCGCCGGCGTCACGACCAAGGAACTGGCCGAGGCCTATGGCCGCGCCCGCATCAAGAAGCCCCAGAACTATCCTGATGTCATCGCCGGCTGCGTCCGCCGCGGGTTCCTCGTCGAAGGTGAACGCAAGGACGGGATGAAGTCGTGGGTGATAACGCGCACCGGCGAATCCCACGTCGAGCAAAGTCTCTAGACTCGTGGGCGGTCAGCCGTCAGCCACGGAGCGGCCACGGTCCACGGTAACGGCGCGGGCGCGGCGGCGAGGGCCGCCTATCGGGACGGTACACCGGCAGGCTCATCGCTCAGCACCTACCTGGCGCAACATCACGCAAGGCATTGGGTTATCCCGCGATCGCGGGCGACTCACCCGGTCGCCCCTGGTAGGGGCGATTCGTGTGGGTGGATCGCTCACGGACCGTTCCGCGTCCATGCGGCCCGAACCGGACGGGTTGCCTGAGCATGGACTTGAGTCCTCGGCTCCAATCGCGCTGACGTCCGCCCCTCCTCAGAAGGGCCGGGCGCCGCTGTCTCCCCCGTCTCGCGCGGCTCAACCCCGGCCCGGTCAGGGGTTTGGATATACTCCGCGACCCGTCTCCCGTTCGCGGACGCCACCGGGTATCCTAAAGCGAGGGGCGGCCCGCATCCGACATCATGGCCTTGCCCCGTGGGATTCGTGAACGACAAGACACTGCACACGCTCGAATACGACAAGGTGCTTGCCCGCCTGGCGACGCTGACATCGTTTGCCCCCGGTCGCGAACTGGCGCTGGCGCTGCGACCGGCGCCCGACCACGCCCTCGCGGTACGCCGTCAGCGCGAGACGGCCGAGGCGCGACGATTGCGCGAGATCCGGCCCAACATCGGTCTGGGCGGGGCGCGCGATGTGCGGGACAGTGTCGCCCGCGCCGCACTGGGCGGCGTGCTCGACCCCAACGAGCTGCTCGACATCCGCGGGACATTGGTCGCGGTGCGCCAGCTCAAAGGCAATGTCACGCGGCTGGCATCGCAGGCGCCGCTGCTGGCCGATGTCGCCCGGCGCATGGATGAGGCGAACGCGCTGATCGCCCAGATCGACCGCACGATCAGTTCGCGCGGCGAAGTCGTCGATACCGCCTCGCCGGTGCTCGCCCAGCTCCGCCGCGACATCCGTATCGCGCATGACCGACTGATCGGCCGGCTGAACGATGTGTTGGCGTCGGCGGTGAGCCGCGGTGTGGCCCAGGAGGCGATCGTCACCTTGCGCGACGGGCGGTACGTCATACCCATCAAGTCCGACTTCCGCGGTCAGTTGCGCGGCGTCGTCCACGACACCTCCTCATCCGGCGCGACCGTGTTCATTGAGCCGCTGGTGGCGGTTGAGTTGGGCAACACCTGGCGTGAGCTGCAGCTCGATGAGCAGCGCGAGGTCGAGCGCATCCTCCGTGCGCTCAGCGATGAGGTCGGGCGGGCGGCGGCGCAAATCCAAGTGGATATTGAGTGTCTTGCCCGGTTCGACCTGTCGTTCGCCAAGGCGCGGCTGGGCGAGGAACTTGGCGCCCGCGACCTCCCATACGAGGGGGAGAATCAGCCGTGGCTCGCCGCCGGTCCGGCCGAGTTGGTGCTGGTCGAGGCGCGCCACCCGTTGCTACGGGGTGAGGTGGTTCCCACATCGCTCGGTGTCGGGGGAGCCTTCCACGTCCTGCTGATTACCGGCCCCAACACCGGCGGCAAGACCGTCGCCCTCAAGACGGCCGGATTGCTGACGCTGATGGCGCTGGCCGGACTGCCGGTGCCCGCCGAGGTTGGCACGCGCATCCCGGTCTACGACTCGATCCATGCCGACATCGGCGATGAGCAGAGTATCGAGCAGTCGCTGTCCACCTTCAGTTCGCACATGCGGAACATCATCGCCATCCTCGGCGGGGCCGGCGCGAATAGCCTGGTGTTGCTCGACGAGTTGGGGGCCGGCACCGACCCGACCGAGGGCGCGGCACTGGCGCGCGCCATCGTCGAGCACCTACTCGCACGGCGCGCCAGTGTGATCGCCACCACCCATCACGGCGAACTCAAGCTGTTCGCGCACACCACCCCCGGCGTCACCAACGCCAGCGTCGAGTTCGACCCGGAGACGTTCGCGCCCACGTACAAGCTGACCATCGGCCTGCCGGGGCGCAGCAACGCCATCGCCATTGCCCGGCGACTCGGCATGCCCGAGGAGGTGGTCGGGCGCGCACGGGAGCAGATCGCACCGGAGCAGGTCGAACTGGAGGACCTGCTCGGCCAGCTCCAGCAAGAGCGCGATCAAGCGGCCACGGCGGCGCGGGCCGAGCGGCTGGCGGCGCGCGAAGCGCAGCAGATACGGGACCAGCTCGCCCACCGCCTGGACGAGCTGGAGGCCACGCGCGAGGAGATGCTGGCCGAGGCCCGTCGGGAGCTGGAGGACGAGGTATCCGCCACCCGCGACAAGCTTCGCGAAGCAACCCGCCGGCTGCAACGTCCGCAGCCCCAGGAACTGCCCACCGCTCAGGAGGCAGTCGCCGCGGCGGAAGAGCAAATTAAGCAACTGCGCCGCCGCGGGCCGCGCCGCCCGCGAATCGAACCCGGCCCGCGGGTCGAGGAGCTACGGGTCGGCGATAACGTCTGGTTGCGCGGTCTTGCCCAGGCGGGAGAGGCGCTCTCGTTGCCCGACGATCGCAACGAGGTCGAGGTACAATTCGGTACGCTTCGGACGCGCGTCAAAGCCGACCAAATTACCCGCATCGTGCGCGGTCGGGCGCAGCCGGGGCGCATCAGCGTCACCCTGACGCCGGTCGCGCCGGGTCCGGGGCCGAGCATGACGATCGAGGTGCGCGGCCAGCGCGTCGAGGAGGCGATGCCGCGCATCGAGGAGCATCTCGACAGCGCCGTGCGGGCCGGGCTGCCATTTGTCCGAATCATCCACGGCAAGGGCACCGGCACGCTGCGCCGGGTCGTGCGCGACTATCTGACCGACAATCCTCTGGTAACATCGTTCGAGACGGCGGACCTCCGCGAGGGCGGCGAGGGCGTGACCATCGCGCACCTCGCGGTGTAGACGTCCCGTCACAAACGCCCGCGAAGGCGGCCGGACCGCGATGCCGGGAGCGCCGGCATGGGGTGACGGTCGCGGGACGGCGTGGCGGCCACGACCACCACCGCCGCGTGGCGGATGGCGACCCGCCGCCGGCCAGCGTGGGCCGTGCAGCCCATCCTCGGCCGTATACTGGGAGGACGTGATGGAACCACAAGCGGACGCTCGCTCGGTTGAACAGCCGAACGGAACGCCGCCCTCGCTCATCGAACGGATCGTGCGCCAGATGGGCGTGACCTCCTCGGTGGCGACGGTGTACGGGCAGCCGGTGGAGGCGCACGGACACACGATCATCCCGATCGCGCGGGTGTATTTTGCCTACGGCGGCGGCTCCGGTCCCGAGCTGGCCGGCCGCCTGGTCGACCGCCAGCCGGACGGACGGATCGCGCCGTCGCTCTCGAGTGGTGGAGGCGCCGGCGGCGTCGGAATCGCTCGCCCGTCGGGCTACATTGAGATCAGCCCGGACGGCACGCGGTTCGTGCCCGCCACCACCGACTGGCGTCGTGCCCTCGTCCTCACCAGCGGACTGGTGCTGGCGCTTTTCATGCGACGGCCGCCGTGGCCGGCCCGATCGCGAGGGCGGCGGGCGGACCACGGGTGATTCGCCCCCCTGCGGACGAAAGCGCCCAGCACCTCACCATCATCACCGGCGCCACGACATCGCACGCCGGCGGCGAGGACCGGAGGGCGCGCCCCGCCTTCCATGGAGCGCGAGGGCAGGGGGTTATCGTCTCCCCACCCCGTGCGGCTCCGCCCCGACGGGAGATGGGCGCGAGAGGCCGGGGCGTACGTTTTGGAGAGGGAGTACCGTCATGAAGGCACCGCTTCCCTGGCTGGCGCCGAAAGTAGCCGTGGTCGAACTGTACGGCACGATCGGCGGCGCGATCCGCTCGCGCGATTTCGCTCCCGCGCTAAAGGATTTGCGGGACGACCGACGGGTGCGCGCCGTGGTGCTCGACATCGATTCGCCCGGTGGCTCGGCTACCGTCAGCGACTACCTGTACGTCGAGCTACGGAAGCTGGCGGCGCGTAAGCCGGTGGTCAGCTTCATCCGAGGC
>JBBQJF010000392.1:0-4749 GCA_038325665.1 Dehalococcoidia bacterium
AGGAGCACCAGCCGTCCCTGCCCCGACAGCGCCGCCTCCAGGCCCGCCCGCAGCGCCCCCACCTCCCCCTCCCGCCCCACGAACACCCCCCCCGCCAGCCGGTCGAGGGGGTTCAGGTGGCCCGCCTCGCGCGGGCCGCTCGGCCGGCCACCCACCGAGGAGCGGGCCAGGCCGAGCGCGTGCAGCAGCGTGCGCACCTCACCCGCGTCGGGGGGCCGGTCGTCGGGGGCCTTGGCGAGCAGACGCAGGATGAGCGCATCCAACGCGCGGGGCACGTCCGGATTGTGCCAGGAGGGTGCGACCGGCGGGGCGTGCAGGTGCTGGAAGATGACCGAGATCGGGTCGTCGCCTTGGAAGGGCAGCCGTCCCGTCACCATCTCGTACAGTGTCACGCCGAGAGCGTACAAGTCGCCCTGGACGGAGGGCAGACCGCCCATCGCCTGCTCGGGTGGGACGTAGGCAACCGTGCCGACGACCATACCCGTGCGCGTCAAACGCGACTGGCCGGCGGTGAGCGCCAGACCAAAGTCACCGAGCTTGGCGGCGCCTTCCGGTGTCAGCCACAGGTTCCCTGGCTTGAGGTCGCGGTGAAGAATGCCGTGACCGTGGGCATACTCCAGCGCGCGGCACACCTCTTCACCAATGCGCAGCACCAAATCGAGATCGAGGGGTTGGCCGCCGGCCTGTTGAAGCAGATCATCGACCGAGCCGCCGGCCATGAACTGCGAGACGATATAGGGCCGGCCGTCCGCTTCCTCGCCGATGTCGAACACGGTGACAATGTTGGGGTGATCGCCCAGCCGGCCCATCACCTGCGCCTCGCGCCGGATGCGCGCCGTCCCACCCCCGGAACCGCCCGCGTCACCCAGCGCTTCGGACTTGATTTGGGCGAAGGCGACCTCGCGATCGAGCCGGACGTCGTATGCCAGGTACACGCGCTTGTTCCCGCCCTCGCCAAGGAAGCGCTTCACCTCGTACCGCCCGCCGGCGAATGTGACTGTCCGGGGCGGCGGCGCTACATCCTCGAGCGGCGGTGACGGCGATTCGCTGGGTGACGGCGTTTCGCTGAAAGAGTGTCCGCAGGCGACGCAGAAGCGCGCGGACGGCCGCGCATCGACGCCACAATTCGGGCACGTCCGCATGAGGGACGCGCCACAGGCACGGCAGAACCGCGCACTGTCGGGATTATCGGAACCGCAGGAATAACAATTCATCACTGGTCTTCATTGACGTGCACGAGGATGCCACTCTTGCACGCTACCGAGGAGTCGTGATCTCGTCAAGGCAGTGGGCGGCTCGTCGCACACCGAGAACAGACTCTGACGCATCAACCGTACTCGTGGCGCCGGCGCCATCATGATATGACCGAACCGTTGACGTGTTCGAGGCACGCGGCGGGGCGACCGGCGATGGTGGGCATGGCAGGGCGCGCGGCGCATCGGCTACGCTTTGTCCCGTGGGGACACGAGAGGCGCGCGTATGACCATCTACCCTTTCGCCCGCCCGGCGATGCACGGCGCGGACGCGGCCACGACTCCCGTGCTGCACTCCCTGGAGCTCTTCACCGGCGCGGGCGGCCTCGCCCTCGGAACCCATCTTGCCGGGTTCCGACACCGCGCGCTCGTCGAGTGGAACAAGGATGCGTGCGAGACCCTTCGAATCAACGCGGCCGCGGACGCGGTACCCGGCATCGAGGAATGGCGCATTATCGAGGGGGACGCGCGGACTGTCTCGGTCGCGGAGTTTGGTTCGGTTGATTTGATCGCGGGCGGGCCTCCCTGCCAGCCATTCAGTATCGCCGGCAAACATCGGGGAATGGATGACGCGCGGAACATGATTCCGCAATTCGTCCGGGCTATCCGTGACCTAAGACCGCGTGTGTTCATTCTAGAGAATGTGCGCGGATTGCTGCGGCGGGGGTTTCAAGAGTACTTCTCGTACGTTGTACTTGAGCTGACCTTTCCCTCCATCACGCGCAAGCCCGCCGAGACATGGGTCGATCACCTCCGTCGCCTCGAAGCCGTTCGTGCGCGGGGTCAGCCCCACGATTTGCGGTACAACGTCGCGTTCCGCTTGCTGAACGCGGCCGATTATGGTGTGCCACAGGTACGTGAGCGCGTATTCCTGGTTGGTCTTCGCTCGGACGCTCAGATCGACTGGCGCTTTCCTCCACCCACCCACGGGCGCGATGCGCTCATGTACGATCAGTGGGTGACGGGGGATTACTGGAAACGCCACTCCATATCAGCGCCGGACGAAGGACCCGTGCAGAGGAGGAATGGTGGGACACAACTGGCGATGGGTCCGCCGCCACCGGTCCTCCCATGGGTGACCGTCCGAGATGCGATCGGCGGCTTGCCTGAACCACGCGCCGATGAGGAGGTCGAGGGCCTCTTCGATCACCGGCTGATACCCGGCGCCCGCACCTATGTGGGTCACACCGGCAGTCCGCTCGATCTGCCCGCGAAAACACTGAAGGCGGGTGATCATGGCGTCCCCGGCGGCGAGAATATGATCGCCTATCCTGATGGACGCGTCCGCTACTTCACGGTGCGAGAGGCCGCGCGCATCCAGACGTTTCCTGACACATGGCGAGTGCAGGGCGTCTGGTCCGAGGCGATGCGACAACTGGGCAACGCGGTGCCGGTCATGCTCGCCCATGCCGTCGCCGCGAGTGTGGTAGCGGCGACGAGGGGTATCGACCACCGCGTCCGCGATATGCAAACCGCTTGACGTGACATGTGGCCGCGACGTTGATGAATCAAAGACCTCGTCAGGTTCCTCTGTTGACGCGATGTGTCGGGGTAGGCGTATATGCCCTCGTGGATTGATGCGGTAGCCGGGGGGTGGGAGTCGGGCGACGACGGCAGGAGGCGGATCGAGCGGACGCGGCGGCGACTGCTTCGGTGGGGCCGCGCGAACTTCCAGGACTACGCGTGGCGGCACGAGACAGATCCGTGGCTGACCCTGGTGGCGGAGTTCTTCCTCCAAAGGACGCGGGCGCGGCAGGTTGAGCCGGTCTTTCGCGCGTTCCAGGCACGTTACCCAACCGCTGATGCGCTCGCGTGCGCTGGCTTGGGGGCCGCGTACGATGTCATGGCCCGACTGGGGCTTATCTGGCGTGCGCCCCAGCTTTACGCGCTCGCCGTCGCGGTGGCGAACCGTGGGGGAACACCACCGGAGTCAAGCGATGAGCTTCAGGCACTGACCGGCGTCGGCGCGTATACGTCAGCCGCCTGGCTATCGCTCCATCGCGGTAAACGCGGCGTGATCGTGGACAGCAACGTGGCCCGGCTATTGAGCCGCCTCACCGGCCGGCCCTATCCGCCCGATCCGCGCCATGTCCGCTGGGTCCGCGACCTGGCGGATCGTCTCACCCCGAGGCGCGCGTTCCAGGCGTACAACCACGCGGTTCTCGACCTCGCCATGACGGTCTGCACGGTTCGCGCCCCTCGCTGCCCGGGGTGCCCGCTGCGCCCCGATTGCGTCCACGGACACGCCGCGCGTGGGGAGGCGAGTGGTTCCCGGGACGCGCTCGCCGGTGGCAAACCCGTCTCGATGCGTATTGTCAGTTAACGCGATCCGACCAATGCGGTTCGTGTCTCACCACGGGGTAGGCGCGCACCTACATCACCAGCGCGGCCCGCGTCACGCTGCCAGCGCGCGAGGACCAGTCGGCCTCCTCGAAGGCGCGATTGATCTCCTCCAACGGATAGCGGTGGGACACCAGCCGGTCGTACGGGTAGCGTCCGCCGGTGCGGACCAGAAAATCGAGCGCGCGGGGCAGCACCCAGGCGTCGTATGTGACCACGCCGGTGATCTGGCGCGAGAGCCGGACCACGTCATGCGGCACCAGTTCAGCGCGAGCGCCAGGCATGATATTCCCGACCCAAAGGTAGCGACCACCGGGGCGAAGGTAGCTCAGGCCCTCCTGCACCACCCCGGCGACGCCGACCAGCTCGCAGGCCACATCGGCGCCATCGCCGCCGGTGATGTCACGCACCCGCGCCGCCCGGTCGCGCGGGTCGGGCAGTTCGTCGAGGTTGATCACGTCGTCGGCGCCGAACTCTCGCGCCAGCTTGAGCCGCTCGGGGATGCGGTCCACGGCGATCACCCGGCCGGCGCCCATCTCCTTGGCGACCGCGCAGGCGTACAGTCCCAGCCCGCCCGCGCCCTGGATCACCACGGCATCGCCCAACCAGACACCGATATCGTGTAGGCCCTGGATCACCTGGGCGAGGGCGCAATTGACCGGCGGCAGCACGGTGTCGGGCACGGCATCCGGCGCCTTGAACACCCACTGGCCAGGGAGGAGATAGTAGTAGTCGGCGTATGCGCCGTGGAAGTGGGGCGCGTCGTCGGCGGTGAGGCGCATGCGGCGGGCGTAGCGATTGGGGCAGGCGGCGGTGCCGGTGATGCAGCCGGGGCAGGCGCCGCACGGGTTGAAGTAGGCGTAGACCACGCGATCGCCCTCGGCCAGCGGCCGGCCCTGGGTATCAGTCGTGCGGCCCGCGCCGAGCGCCGCGACCACACCGGTCATCTCGTGCCCGCCCCAATGCGGCGGCCGTGCGCCGAAACCGCCCATCTCGCCGCGCCACATGTGCAGGTCGGAGCCACAGATGGTCGCGGCCGTGACCTTGACCAGAATCTCCTCTGGTCCCGGCGGCCGCACCGGGTACTCACGAATCTCCATCGGCTTGCCCGCGCCGAAGCCGACCGCTATCCGTCCGTTCATGGCCTTGTCCTTCC
>JBBQJF010000393.1:0-4745 GCA_038325665.1 Dehalococcoidia bacterium
CGCCTTCGCGTGCTTGGCGGCGTTGCCCAGCGCCTCCTGCACGATCCGGAAGATGGCCGTCTCCACATCAAGCGGCAGCCGCGGCGGCTCCTCGACGGTGCAACTGTAGATCACGGGCAGATCCATACGCGTGCGAAATGAACTGACCAACTGTTCCAGCGCGGCGGGCAGCCCCTCCTCCGTGAGCGTCACCGGCCGCAGTTCAAACAGCAGCGCGCGCATCTCGGAGAGCGCATCCTGGGCGAGCGTGTTGATGCGCCCGAGTGTTGGGCCGAGCCGGTCAGAGCCGCGGGCGTGTTGCGTCTCCGCCGCACGCGCCAGCATCCGTAGGCTGAACACCGACTGAGTCACCGAATCGTGCAGGTCGCGCGCCAACCGGGCACGCTCCTCCAACACCGCCGCGTCCTGGCCGCGACGCACCAGCCGGGCGTGCTCGATCGCCAGCGCCGCCTGGTCGGCCAAGGCCTGCACCAGGGTGACGTGCTCGTCGGTGAACGGACGCGGGCGGCCGTCACTCACCGACAGCGCGCCAATCGACCGGCCCGCCACCCGCAACGGCGCGACGATGAAGGCGCGTACGCCGCCCTCGATCGTCACGTCCCGCGCCTCCGACGCCGGCCAGTCGGCGTAGTCCTCGACCGCCACCGCCTTCCCCGCCTTCATCGCCGCCTCGGTGGCGCTGCCGGCGAAGTAGGTGTCGTCGAGCACCGGGTCGGGGCCGAGCCGCGACATCAGCCGCTCCAACGGGCCATGGACGGCGGCCACCCGCATCCGCTGACCGGCCGGGTCGAGCAGACTGACGATCGCCCCGCTGCCGCCGCACAATCTGCCGGCCGCCTCGACCACCACCCGCAGCACGGCATCCTGGTCGATCGTGCCCAGCAGTTGCTCGGTGATGCCGGCGAGCGTGACCAGGCGCTCGCGCTGGCGGGCGTTGGAGAGCGCCACCGCCGCCTGATCGGTGAATGCCTGCGCCAGCCGGATCTCCTCATCGTTGTACAGCCGCTCGCGCCGGTGGTAGAGCGCCAGCATCCCGGCCACGCGACCGCCGGCGGCAAACAGCGGCAGTCGCAGGGCACTGACGATCCCTTCGGCGACTAGCGCCTCGGCGAGCGCCGAACTGCGAGGACGGGCCGCCTCCGGCGCATTCCGCAAGAACAACGCCCGCCGCGTCTGCTGCAACTCGCCGAACGCGACGGCGGTGCGGCTGTCGCCCATGCCCGTGAGCCGCTGGAGGAACGCGGCGGTGAGGCCGCGGCTGGCGCCGGGGACGAGCCAGCTCGTGCTCTCATCCACCAGCCAGACAGCACAGCCGTCGGCGCCGAGCACGGCCATGGTACGCGCGACGATCGTCTCCATCAGCGCGGCGGTGTCCCGCGTGGAGGCGAGATCGGCGGCCACGACCTGGAGCGCGTGCGACTCCTCGATCAGGCGCGCCTGCTCCAGCGCGAGGGCGGCATGGTCGGCCAGCATTTGGGCCAGGTCCGTGTCCGGGGACGTAAACGACCCGGCCACGGTGTCGGCCACCCATAACACCCCGAGCAGCACGTCGCCCTTGCGCATCGGCGCGGCGATGAATGATCGCAGCCCCGATTCCCGCACCCGCAACTGCTGAGCGCCGCGCACGATCGGCAGCGCCGCCCAGTCCTCGATCATCACGGCCCGGCCGGAGACAATCGCCTGACCGGTGGCCGACTTGGTCAGGTACTCGTCGTCCAACGCGCGCTCACCAAAGGTAGCGAACCAGGCGGACATCTCTCCGTATGTCGCCGCCGGCGCGGACAGCCGGCGCGCGGTGTTCACGAGCGAAACCACGGCGCCCTTCGCCCGGCATAGTCGCACCGCCGCCTCCGCCACCACGCGCAATACCGCCGCCGGGTCACTGGCGGCGAGTAACTGCCGCGTGATCTCCGCCAGGGTCGATAGCCGCTCGACTTGGCGGGCGGCGGCGTCGCGGGCCGCGCCCTCCTTCTCGGCAAGGCGGGCATTGTGCAGCGCCACCGCGATCTGGTCGGTGAACGCCTGCGCCAGTTGCATCTCACTCTCGCTGTAATGTCGCGCGTGGCGGTGGTACAGCGCGAGCATCCCGGTGACTCCACCGCCGGGTGCGAACAGCGGCAGCCGCAACGCGCTGACGATACCCTCGCTGATCAGCGCATGTCGCAATGATTCGCTGTCGGCGTCGGGATCGACCCGCGCGTCGGCGGTATACAGCGGCCGGCCGGTACGCTGCACCTCGAACAATGTCGCCCCAGCCAGCCCGCGCTCGTCGTCGAGCAGGGACTGCACCCGCTCGACGAATGTCGCGGAGAGGCCGCGCGTGGCGCCGGGGACGATGCGTCCGCTTGTCTCATCGACCACCCACACGGCGCAGCCGCCCGCCCCCAGCACGGTCATGGTCCGCTGAACCAGCCCCTCCATCAGCGCGCCCGCGTCCCGCGACGAGGCAAGCTCGGCGGCGATGCCATGGAGCGCGTGGGATTCCTCGATCACCCGCGCGTATTCGAGCGCCAGTGCAGCCTGCCGCGCGAGCACCTCAAGCGCGTCCCGCCGTGCCGCTCCGAGCGGGGCGTGATGATACACCGCGATCGCGCCGATCACGCGATCGCCGGTGACCAGCGGGAAGGCGGCGAACGCGCGCAACCCTTCTCGCTGGTCCCAGTCCGTGTCACGCGGGTCGCTGTCGTGGCCGGTATCGTCGATCACGATTGCCTGACGCTGCCGCATCGCTCGACCCACCGGCCAGCGGGTATCGTCGAGCGGGACGGCAGCGCCATCGGCGGGGTGGTCCCGCGTATCGCCGGCCGTGGCCCGCACGGTGGCGGTATCGTCGGCCGGATTGTACAGCCAGACGTGGGCGACGGCGGCGTCGAACTCCTCGACCAAACCCGCGGCGAGCGCTGTGAGCACACCCTCACGATCGGCGTGCGCCGCGACGCGCGCCATCACCCGCCCCAGCGCGGCCAGCCACGTCTCGGGGGAGTCCGGGGGTTGCACGGGCAGATGCAGGGCCATTCACGACGCTCCAAGTAGGGCATGCGGTCTGAGACTTTCATGGGGGGGCGGCTCTGTCAAGCAAAGCCGGCCGCGGCGCGTTTATTGAGCGCATGGCTACCACCCGCGTATGTGCCATGGGCGTCGCGCCTGCCCCGCCGCGCGGCGCCACCACGCGGGAAACGCGGGGCCGTACCCCCAACACAACACCCGACACCCAGCCCCCAATTTCCGAGGTTGCACTTTGCCTCGCGTCGTTTGCCTTATACAGTGAGTTGTGCGGCGCTAGGCCGTGTGCCGCGTTCCGGACGGGAGACGAACATGACCGAGACGGCGGATGTGGTGGTAATCGGCGCCGGGGCGATGGGATGCAGCATCGCCTTCCATTTGGCGCGGGCCGGCGTGAGCGGCGTCGCGGTGCTGGATAAGGGCGGCATCTGCTCGGGGATGACCTATCGCTCGGGCGCGCTGGTGCGACTGCACTATACCAACCCGCACGAGGCGCGGGTGGCGCTCAAGGCGTACGAATACTTCCACAACTGGGACGCGATCGTCGGCGGCGATTGCGGCTTCCAGCAGACCGGCTTCTTGTTCGTCGTCGCCCCCGAGCAGGTCGATACCTTGCACAAGAATGTCGCGCTCCTACAAGGGCTGGGCGTGGAAACCGAGGTGATCGCGCCGCACGACGTGAAGGAAGCGCAGCCCTTCGCGGTGGTGGAGGATATCGGCGCCGCCGCCTACGAACCGCTCTCCGGGTACGCCGACCCACACAAGACCACCATGTCGCTGGCCGCCGCCGCCCAACGTCACGGTGCGACCTTCCACACCGCCCGCGCTGTCACCGGTATCCGAGTCGTCAGCGGACGTGTCACCGGTGTGGACACCGAGCACGGGCCGATCGACGCGGGCGCGGTGGTGTGCGCGGCCGGCCCGTGGGCGCCGCGGCTGCTCGCGACCGCCGGTGTGGCGTTCCCGATCGCGCCGACGCTGGCCGAGATCGTCTACTTCCGCCGTCCGCCGCCCACCGCGATGGGGCATATGGTCTATATCGACCGCGCCGCCGGCTCGTACTTTCGCCCGGCGCACGGACGCATGACCTTTGTCGGCGCCGGCCACGGCGCGGCCCAACCGGGCGACCCTGACCATCTGCTCGACAGCAATAGTCCCGGCCAGGAGGAACTGGCGCGCGACCGCATTGCCGCGCGTATCCCCGCCTACCGCGCCGCCCAGTACACGCTCGGCCACCAGGGCGTCTACGATATGAGCGAGGACGGCAAGGCGATCCTCGACCGCGCCCCCGGCGTGGACGGTCTGTTCATCGCCGGCGGCTTCTCCGGCACCGGCTTCAAGAAATCTCCCGCGGTCGGCCTTCTGATCTCCGAGTTGGTGCTGGGCAAGGAGCCGAGCGTGCCGCTGCACCCGTTCCGCTTCGCCCGCTTCGCCGAGCACGACCCGATCCGGGGCGAGCACGAATACGGCTGGGTCGAGAGCGCCCAGCTCAGCATCTGACGGACGCGTATTCGCCCCGAGGCGGGCCGGTTCGGGGCGAATACGAGTCCAACCCCCCTCGTCATCAACGTTACACCCTCGGAATGACGCGCCAGCAGGATCTGTATCGTATGCTGGTGGAGTGGGCTACCGCGCACGGTGACAGAAAGGACCGTGAACGGTGGTGACACCTTGGATGGCGAATGCGCGCCCGCCGGCGGCTCGGTCCGCCATTGCCGCGGCGCGACTTGATCGAGGGAGCA
>JBBQJF010000394.1:0-4736 GCA_038325665.1 Dehalococcoidia bacterium
GCGCGCCGGTACACTGCCGCCAGCACTCGGGACGAGGTGAAAGCATGACAACAGCGTCGAGCGACGCGAAGCAGGAGAAGGTGCGCGCGTTCTTGGCCGAGCCGCGCAACGTGATGGTGGGCGCGATCCGTCGCGACGGACGCCCGCAAATCACGCCCAACTGGTTCTATTGGGACGGCGCTCACTTCTTCATATCCACCACCAGGACCCGCGCCAAGTACCCCAATCTACGCCGCGATCCACGCGTGCAACTGGTGGTCGATGATACCACCGCCTTCCGCACGCTGGTCATCGATGGCACGGCCGAGTTCTGGGAGGACCTCGACCGCGGGCTGCCCTTCTTCAAGAAGATCAGCGAGAAGCACGGCCGGCCGGCCGTCAGCGACGAGGCATGGCGCGAGCGCCTCACCAAGGAGCAGCGCGTCTTGTTGGTGATCACACCGGAGAAGCCGCCGGAAGCGTGGCTTGCCTGGGGGCTGTGAAAGGACACCGGCCCAGGGCGGTCCACCCGGTCGCACCCTGGGCCGAGGCTTGATTCGCCCACACGCTATGAGCGCACAACTCACCAGAGTCGTGACTAGCTCACGCGTGATAGCCGGAGCAGCCGCGTGGCGCGCGGCTCGCCCGCGACCCCGAGGGGGCGGTGTGGAGATACGCGACGCGACGGCCGCCGACGCACCGGCAATCGCGCGGATCTACAATCAGGGCATCGAGGACCGCGTTGCCACATTGGAGACGGAGACGCGCACCGCCGCCGAGCGGGCGGAGTGGCTGGCGAGGCGCGGGCCGCGCCACCCGGTGGTGGTCGCGGTCGATGAGACGGGCGCGGTGGCCGGCTGGGGTTCCCTCAACCCGTTCAACCCACGCCCGGCCTACGACCACGTCGTCGATTTCTCGGTGTACGTCGCGCGAGAGGGGCGCGGGCGCGGCGTGGGCGCCGCGCTGCTGGCCGCGCTCGAGGCGCGGGCGCGGCAGACCGGCTACCACAAGATGGTGCTGGCGGCCTTCCCCACCAACACCGCCGGCATGCGCCTGTACGAGCGTCAGGGCTTCGAAAAGGTCGGCATCTACCGCGAGCAGGGCATGCTCGATGGCCGCTGGGTCGATGTGATCGTCATGGAGAAGCTGCTCGGCGATAAGGGGTGAGCCGTCCGGTCCGATGACCGCGCGCCGCCGCGCACGGCGACGGCCGGTGAGCCAGCCACGCGCCCGACTCGGCCCACCTCCATACGGCAAGGCGACCCACCGAGTCGCCCCCACCAGCGCACACGGACAGTCGGGGCGACCCGGTGGGTCCCCCTCCCGCGGGCGTGGCACACTCAAACCGCTGGTCCATGAACGCACTCGCGACGTGGTGCACCAGGCGTCCCACGGCGACCACCGCGCCGAGCGAGGCTCACACCTTGTCGAAGCGCAGCGGCAGGTGCTTGAGGCCGCGCAGCAGCGGATTGTCCACGCGGTCGACAGCGGCATCCGAATCGAGGCGGATGTTACGCATGCGGCGCAAAATCGATTCGAGGGCGAGCCGGCCCTCAAGGCGGGCGAGCGGCGCGCCCAGGCAGAAGTGGATGCCCAGGCCGAAGGCAACGTGATTATTGGGCGTGCGCTCGATGTCGAAGCGGTCCGGATCAGGAAACTGCTCGCCATCGCGGTTGGCCGACGCGTACAGCACGAACACCTTGCTGTGCGCCGGGATCGTCGTCCCGTGCAGATCGACATCGCGCGTGGTGGTTCGGAAGAAGCCTTGGATCGGCGCGTCGTAGCGTAGCGCCTCCTCGACGGCAGAGGGCACCAGCTCCGGGCGCTCGCGCAGCTTGCGGCGTTCGTCGGGGTTTTCCATCAGGGCGAGTCCGCCGTTGCCGATCAGGTTGGTGGTGGTCTCGTTGCCGGCGACCAGCAGCAGCAGGCAGAAGTTGACAATCTCGGACAGCGTGAGCGCGTCGCGTTCCTCCTGTGCCGATACCAGGGCGCTGATCAGGTCGTTGCGCCGTTCAGCCCGCCGCGCCTCGATCACCGGCCCGAAGTACATCCAGAACTCCATACCGCTCTGTTCCATCCGGGCCTGGTCGTGGCCGTGGGCGCGTCCCGCCAGCCCGTGGATGACATCGTCGGACCAGCGCTTGAAGTCATCGCGCCGTTCCGGTTCGACCCCCAGCATCTCCGCGATCACGATCACCGGCAGTGGGTAGGCGAGGTCTTGGACCAGGTCAAACGACCCTTGGTCGATCACCTTGTCGATCAGCTCGTCCACGATCTGCTGCACCCGCGTCGCGTTTTGGTTGATCATCCGCGGCGTGAACGCCTTGCTGACCAGTCCGCGCAGGCGGGTGTGAATAGGTGGATCCTGGGTGATCATCATCGGAATGTCGGTGTCGTGCTCGGGGCCGATGCCGTGCGCCGAGGAGAACGCCTCCGTGTTACGCAGGACCGCGACCACATCGGCGTAGCGGCTGACTGTCCAGAACCCCGTTTGCTCGTTGAAATAGACCGGATGGTTCTCTCGGAGCCACGCGTAGTAGGGGTAGGGGTTCTCTTTGACGTCGGGGAGAAATGGGTTAAAGCTCGTGACCGTCACCATTGTCGTGCCTCCGTCGTCCTTGCCGTAGGGGAGATTTCACTGTATCCCGGTGGGTATGCCCCGACAAGGACGGCCAACGACTCACTGACTGACCGTGAGCCGCGCCCGCGTGAGGCGCACGGTCCGGTTTGGCCTTCCTCCCGGTCCGCCCGCCGGCGACCGACCCCGTCCTGCCCGCATGCGACCGCCACGGGACTCGGATCGGCCACCGCTCATGCATGGCTGGAGGGACGCTGACAGTGCGATACTGGAGCATGGACCCGCCGGGTGCAGGGGGGACAACGCGCATGATAGCAGCGAGGGCAATCCGGCGGTACACACCGGCCGAATATCTCGCGTTGGAGCGAGCGGCGGAGTACAAGAGCGAGTACATCGACGGCCACATCGTGGCGATGTCCGGCGTCACCCGCCAGTACGACCGGATCGCCGGGGACACGTTCGCATCGCTGCACGCCCAACTCGGCGACGGACCGTGCGAGATCTTCTCCTCGGATCCGCGGGTGACGAGCGTGGTGACCGGCCGCTACACCTACCCCGACGTCTCGGTGGTCTGTGGCGACGCCGAGTTCGAGGACGACCAGCTTGACACGCTGCTCAACCCCGCGGTCATTATCGAGGTGCTCTCGCCCTCGACCGAGGCGTACGACCGGGGGAGCAAGTTCGCCGGCTACCGGAGCATCCCCAGCCTGCGCGAGTATGTGCTGATCGCCCAAGACCGGCCCAGCGTGGAGCACTACCTGCGCCAAGGGGAGCAATGGCTGCTCACCGCCGCCACCGACCTGGATGCCTCGGTCGCGCTGCCCACCATTGGTTGTGAGTTGCGCCTGGCCGAGGTCTACCGGCGGGTACGCTTCCCCGCCGAGCCTGGGGAGGCGTGACTGCTTGCCCTGACCCGGCAAGATGATCACCGGGCGACATGCGCCTCCGCGCCCATGGCGTGTCCGAGGGCCGCGACACACCACCGAGCAAATCGGAGCCACGGGGCCCCGAAGGGAGACACACATGGTGGCGGCGAAGGCGAGCCAGCGCTACAACCCAGCCGAATATCTCGCGTTGGAGCGACGCGCCGAGTACAAGAGCGAGTACATCGACGGCTGCATCGTCGCGATGGCCGGCGCCAGCAGGGTCCACGGTTTGATTGCCTTCAACCTTGCCGGTGAGCTCCACGGTCAGCTACGGGAGCGGCCGTGCGAGGCGTTCGTGGGCGATATGCGCGTCTACATTCCCGCCACCGGGCGATATACCTACCCCGACACCGTGATCGCCTGTGCAGACATCCAGTTCGAGGACGCGCACCTCGACACCCTGCTCACGCCCACTGTCATCTTTGAAGTACTATCGCCGTCCACCGAGGCTGACGACCGCGGGAGCAAGTTCGCCGGCTACCGGAGCATCCCCAGCCTGCGCGAGTATGTGCTGATCGCCCAAGACCGGCCCAGCGTCGAGCACTACCTGCGCCAAGGGGAGCAATGGCTGCTCACCGCCGCCACCGACCTGGATGCCTCGGTCGCGCTGCCCACCATCGGCTGCGTACTGCGTCTGGCCGAGGTCTACCGGCGGGTACGCTTTCCCGACCCGCCCGTTCAAGCCTGACCGCGGCGTCGTGCGCCGGCTGCTCTGCCCTGTCACGCCCGCGTGGTCCGTCCGCCGGTACGTGGCCGGACCCAGCACCTCGGTGCGATACTGGGACGTGAACGACAAGCACGAGGGCGATGAGCATGGTGGCGGCGAAGGCGACGGCGCAATACACCCCGGCCGAATATCTCGCGCTGGAGCGACGCGCCGAGTACAAGAGCGAGTACATCGACGGCTGCATCGTCGCGATGGCCGGCGCCAGCCGCGTCCACGTCCGGATCGCGTTGAGTGTCGCCAGCGACTTGGACCGCCAACTCGACGGAACGGCGTGTGAAACCTATACCAGCGACATGCGGGTCCGCAACCCCGCCACCGGCCGCTATACCTACCCCGACGTCTCCGTGGTCTGTGGCGACGCCGAGTTCGAGGACGCCGAACTGGACACACTCATGAACCCGACGGTGATCGTCGAGGTGCTCTCGCCCTCGACCGAGGCGTACGACCGGGGGAGCAAGTTCGCCGGCTACCGGAGCATCCCCAGCCTGCGCGAGTATGTGCTGATCGCCCAAGACCGGCCCAGCGT
>JBBQJF010000395.1:0-4728 GCA_038325665.1 Dehalococcoidia bacterium
CGGCCGCTCAGGCACCACACCGTATCGGCGTCGCGCGGGTCGGCGAACACATGCATGTAGTACCAGCGCCGCCCCTGGATCTCGCGGTCCTCGCTGATCCGCTCCCAGGTCGCGCCGCTGTCGTCGGAGCGGTAGAGGCCCGATTGCTCCGCCTCGATCAGCGCCCACACCCGGCCCGGCTTCGCCGGCGAGACGGCCACGCCGATCCGTCCCTTAATACCGGCGGGCAGCCCCGGACGGTCGGTGATCTCCTCCCAGGTATCGCCGCCGTCGGTGGACTTGAACAGGCCGCTGCCGGGGCCGCCGCTGGTCAGGCTCCAGGGCGTGCGGCGGGTTTCCCACAGGGCGGCGTAGAGGATGCGCGGATTGGTCGGGTCGAGCGACAGGTCGATCGCACCCGCGTCCTCACCGCGAAACAGGATCTGCGCCCAGGTCGCGCCGCCGTCCTTCGAGCGGTAGACACCGCGCTCGCTCCCCGGTCCGTAGATGTGTCCGAGCGCGGCGACATATACCAGGTCGGGGTCGGCGGGATGCACGCGGACGCGGGCGATGTGGCGGGTGTCGGCCAGGCCGAGATGGGTCCAGGTCGCGCCCCGGTCGGTCGAGCGATAGACGCCATCGCCGTGGGAGACATCGCCGCGGATGCAGCACTCGCCCATGCCGGCATAGATCACGTTCGGGTCGGAGGGCGCGACGGCGATAGCGCCAACCGCGGCCGTGCCGAGGAAGCCGTCGGACAGGTTCTGCCAGTAGGTCCCGCCGTCCGTGGTCTTCCACACGCCGCCGCCGGCAGCGCCGAAATAGAAGGTCATCGGGTCGTGCGGGTCGCCGGCGACCGCGACCACCCGGCCGCCGCGGTGCGGACCAACACAGCGCCATTCGAGCGAGCCCAGCAGGGCGGGTGCATCGGGCATGGGGGTGACTCCTGGTCAGATCGTGATGGAGCCGGGGGCGCCGGTTGATGCGAGCATAGAATGATGGCCGACGACCGGCAAACGGGGGCGGACAGCGCCACGGCTGGGCAGCGTCGCGGCACTCCCCGATGTCGAGTGCCGATCGCCAAGGGACGACACCCTATGTCGAGTCAGGAATGGTGAGTGTGGCAGAGCGCTTGCCGAGATTGGACGAGACAGCGCTCACGTCTCATCGGGGAGCAGGCGGAATTGTTCGCGGTGGCGTGGCCTGACCGCACGGAAGTGGCGGTAGTCGAGTGTGATGATCAGGTCCGTGTCCAGGCGTTCGGCGAGGGCGATCACCGAGGCATCCGTGCCGCCGAGTGGAAAGTCGGCGTACCGTGCGACGAGGGTCGCGATACGCGGCCAATCCTCTGGCGACGGCGCCTGCACCTCGAATTGAGCGAGTCCGGCGAGAAAGGCGGACTCGGCGGCTGCTCCGAGATACTTACCGGCCAGGTAGGAGGTTTCTGCCACCACGAGCGTGGGGATCACGAGGCGCAGATCCGTCCGGCGTAGCGCGACCAACGAGCGTTGGTGGGCCGCATCGTCGGCATCGAGCGCCGCGTAGAGCGGGCCGGTGTCAACGATCGCGGAGTCGGCCCCAATCCTGGTCGAGTATCTCCTCTGCCCGGCCGGCAATATCGCTTCTCCCACTGTGGCCGACCCCCGCGAAAGGAACGTCGCGGGTACGGTCCTGTAGTCCCAGATATGCCTCAAGCGCCTCGCGCACGATGGCGGCGGCCGGGACATCCCGTCGCTGCCGCTCCTGCTGCAAGATCAATTCCAGACCGTCGGGCAGGACAACCGTAATGCGCTTCATGGAGACAGCATACCATCAGTGTCGCCCACTGGAGTGGAAGGTCATCGGGTCGTGCGGGTCGCCGGCGACCGCGACCACCCGGCCACCGCGGTGCGGACCAACACAGCGCCATTCGAGCGAGTTGAGCAGGGCGGGTGCATCGAGCATGGGGGCGACTCCTCGTCAGATCGTGATGGGGCTGGGGAGCGGCGGGAGCAGCGGCCGGCACACCGGCCAGCGGGCGGCGCGACGCCGCGCTCGGGAGCAGCGCGGCGTTATTACACCATCGTGGTCCGGCGGCTGGTGCGAGCATAGAATGATGACCGGCGACCGGCAATCGGACACGGCGGAGGTGGACCCCTGATGCGGCGACATGGCTCAATGTCGTCGAGCTACGACGGGAGGCGGCGGGCTGGTACGATTTCATCCAGGGTGAGGAACCATCAGCGGGCCGGACCGGCCGGATTCCCTGTCGAGGATGCCCGCGCCGGCGGTTGAGGTGGTTGGACGAAAGGGAGTGAACCGTGGTGCATGCGCCGTCGAAGCGACTGTTAACGGTAGACGAGTATTCCCGCATGGGCGCCCTTGGAATCCTGCATGAGGACGAGCGCGTCGAGCTGCTGGACGGGGAGTTATACGAGATGACGCCTATCGGCGACGGTCACATCGGCGGGGTAAACAGTATGAACTTCTTCTTCGGTCAGCGGTTAGGAGGCCGCGCCATCGTCAGCGTGCAAAACCCGGTCCGCCTCTCCGATTTCTCGGAACCCCAGCCTGACATCGCCCTGCTGCGGCCCCGCCCGGACTTCTATCGTACCGGCAAGGCCCGTCCGGAGGACGTGCTGCTGCTGGTCGAGGTCGCCGACAGCTCGCTCGACTACGACCGGCTGACGAAGCTGCCGCGCTACGCCGCCGCCGGTATCGTCGAGGTTTGGATCGTCAATCTGGTCGCGCGCCGGGTCGAGGTCTACCGTGACCCGACCGCCGATGGGTACGCGACACACACCGACCACGGTCGCGGCCACACCCTCACGCCGGCCGCGCTCCCCGATCTCGCGATTCTCGTCGAGGAGATCACCGGCTGAACGCGCGCCGCCGCCGTTGACACCGGCCACGCGCCGCGGCACGGTGGGCCATGAGCATCCATCCATCGCGTTGCCAGGGAGTTGCCTGTACCCCCGCCGGCGTGACCTCTCCCCCACCCCCTCTGCTGCAAGGAAAGGGGAGTCCACGCCATAAGGAACGAAGTCTGGCGCTCCCCCAACACCCACTACCTAACACCCATCCCCAAGTGAGGACGCGCCATGCTCTATGTCTGCCGGTACGAATGGTACGCGGGAACCACACGCGACAAGGTCGCCGAGCAGTTCATGCGCCAGCACGAGGCCGGCCGCCACCACGCCGACAAGTGGCAGGGGTGGTATGCCCTCGCCGGCGGCGGCGCTGGCTTCATGCTGGTCGAGACCGACGACCCACGTGAACTGACCGAGATGTTTCAGCCCTACATGCACCTGATGAGTTGGGACGTGCGCGCCATCTACGAACTCAACTACGACGACATGGCGGCGGCGATGCGCGAGGTCGTGCAGCAGGGCGGCCAGGAGCGGTTGGTGCATTAGCGATGACGCGGTCAGGGCCGCGCTTGGTGCTGGCGCCGCCGGGGCGTCCGCCAGCGCCATCCCTACCTGCCGATGAACTCGCGGATGTAGCCGTTGACCAGCTCGGGCTTCTGGTGGACGACCCAATGTGTGGCGTCGGGAATGCGCCGGATCGTGAGATCGGGGACGAACTGGTCCAAGCCGTCGAGGTTGCTGGTCAGGAGGGCGGTGTCCTGCTCGCCCCAGATCACCAGGGTTGGCACGGTCACGGTCAGCGACGCCGGGTCCGGGGCGTAGTTGCCGTTCGCTGCACCGCCGTCCGGCGATGGCGGGCCTACTCGTGCGGCGCGATAGTAGTTGAGGCCGCCGGTGAGCGCGCCGGGCCGCGACCACGCCTCGATGTACGCCTGGCGGTCGGCTTCGGTGAAATAGCCCTGCTTCAGTCCCTCACCGAGGATGCCCTCCACGAAGCGGGCATAATTGTTCGCCGAGAGTCGCGCCTCGCCCTCCGCGCTCCGGAACAGCAACATGTACTGGCTGGCCTGCTGCTGAGCTGGGTTCGTCCGCATCTCGCGGTCGAAGGTGCCGGGATGCGCCATGTTCACGATGATTAGCCGCTCCAGGTACTCGGGGTGCGTGAGCGCGAACGCCCAGGCGACACCGCCGCCCCAGTCGTGACCAACAAGTGTGAACCGCTGGTAGCCGAGAAGCTCGACCAGCGCGCGCACGTCCTCCACCAGGTGGCGAATCTCGTACCGCGCGACCTCGGCGGGCTTCGACGAGAGGTTGTAGCCGCGCATGTCCGGCGCGACCGCGCGATGGTCGCGCCCGAACTCGCCGAGCTGATCCTTCCACGCGTACCAAAACTCGGGAAACCCATGCAGAAACACGATCAACTCGCCCGGCCCGGCCGATGCGTAATGCAGCCGGACACCATTCACGTCCGCGTAGTCGTGCGCGATCATCGCGATCCTCCGCCTTCACCGTGGACGGTTCCCTCGCACTCCCCGTCCCTCGGAACGATGGGGACGGGGAATGGAGCCAACCGGCCGCGGGTTTTGCTGCCGCCTCGCGCCCCCTTCCTTGCACGGGAACGGGGCCGGGGGTTAGGTCGCGCCCGCGGGCGCCCCGCCCATCGCCCCGAGTATGAGCCGTACCCGCGCCGGTGTCATCGGCTTGAGCGCCGCGAGAGCCAAAATGATGCGGTGCGCCGGCATCGCGGCCTCATTGCGCCGCCGCTCGTGGCCGGCGAGCGCCTCCTCCATCGGCAGAGTGCCTGACAGTCCGGCATCGACCGCCCCGGCGAGGAACTCGGCGTCGCGGAATGCGTCGGTGATGCCGGAACCCATGATCGGGTCCTTCAGGTAGCCGGCGT
>JBBQJF010000396.1:0-4715 GCA_038325665.1 Dehalococcoidia bacterium
GCACGGGACCACCGCTCCCATCTCGGGCTTGTGATACTATCGGTGCGCCCGGCGGCGTCCCGCCGTGCGGCACATGTGCGCCAGGAGGTACCCGGTATGGAGACGATCAATCCGGCGGTGCGCGCGTTTCAACGTGAGGCCACGGAGAACCCGGACGCATTCTGGGCGCGGGCGGCGGATGACCTGCCCTGGTTCCGAAAGTGGGACACCGTGCTTGAATGGGAGCCGCCCACGTTCCGCTGGTTCAGCGGCGCCCAAACCAATCTCGCCTACAACTGCCTCGACGTGCATGTCAACCGCGGCTGGGGCGGCCACGCCGCGCTCGTGTATGAAACCGAGCGCGGTGAGCAGCGCACGTACACCTACGCCCAGCTACTCGAAGCCGTGAAGCAAGCGGCGGCGGCGTTGCGCGGCATGGGCATTGGCCGGGGCGACCGCGTCGCCATCTATATGCCCACTTGCCCCGAGGCGATCATCATGATGCTCGCCTGCGCGCGCATCGGCGCGATTCACCTCGTCGTCTTCGCCGGCTTCGGCGCGGGCGCACTGGGGGAGCGTATCCAGATGTCGGGCGCCAAGGCGGTGTTCGCGGCCGACGCGACCTACCGTAAGGGCAAGGATGTGCCGCTCAAGGGCATCGTCGATGAGGCGCTGAAGGTCAACCCGCAAGTCGAGCGGGTGGTCGTGCTCAGCCGCACCAACGTCGAGACGCCGATGCAGCCGGGCCGCGATCTCCGCTGGGAGGATTTCCTCGCGCTGGCCGCGGGTCAGGACTCCACCCACGAGGTGATGGAGTCGAACGAGCCGGCCTTTATTCTCGCGACCTCGGGCACCACGGCCAAGCCGAAACTCGCCGTCCATACCCATGGCCCCTACCAGGTGCATGTTCACGCGATGGCGAAGTGGGTCTACGACCTCAAGCCGACCGACGTGTGGTGGTCGACCTCTGACATCGGCTGGATAGTCGGCCACAGCTATATCGTGTACGCGCCGCTGCTCGCGGGATGCACCACCCTCGCCTACGAGGGGGCAATCGACCACCCCGGCCAGGACGCGCTCTACCGGATCATTGCCCAGAATCATGTCAGCGCGGTGTTCACCTCACCGACGGCGGCGCGGCTGCTGATGCGCTTCGGCGTCGAGCCGGCCCGCGGCCACGACCTCGGCTCGATCAATCGGGTGTTTTGCGCCGGTGAGGTGCTCAATCCGCCCGCGTGGGAGTGGCTTCAGAAGGAGCTGTTCGAGGATCGCGTCCCGGTGATCGACCATATGTGGCAAACGGAGACCAGCGGCCCGATCGTCGGCAATCCATATGGCCTCGGTCTGCTGCCGATCAAGCCCGGATCCTCCGGCATCGCCCTACCGGGCATCGAGGGCAAGATTGTCACGCCCGAGGGCGAAGCGTGCGGACCGAACGAGAAGGGCATCTTCGTGATCACGCGCCCCTTCCCCGGCCTCACCGCCTCCCTGTGGGCGGAGCCGGAGCGGTATGGTCGCGACTACTGGGAGCGCATCCCCGGCCAAAACGTCTACTTCACCGGCGACGCCACCTCGATCGATGACGATGGATATGTCTGGTTCAGCGGCCGCGCCGACGAGATTATCAAGATCGCCGGCCACCGCATCGGTACAATCGAGGTGGAGACAGCATTCCTCCGCCATCCCGCGGTCGCCGAGGCCGGTGTCACCGGCCGGCCCGACCCGCTGCGGATGGAGGTAATCTCGGCGTTCGTGGTGTTGCGCCAGGGCCACGAGCCGTCGGAATCGCTCAAGGCGGAATTGCTCGCCACCGTGCGTCGTGAGCTTGGCCCGGTGGCGGTGATCGGCGACCTCAATTTCGTCTCGATGCTGCCCAAGACCCGCAGCGGCAAGATCATGCGCCGTGTGCTCAAGGCCGTCACCGTCGACACTGACCCCGGCGACATTTCCACCATCGAGGACGAGGGATCCGTCGAAGAGGCGCGCGACGCCTGGCAGGAGATGAAGCAGCAGGTCGCCGGGCAGGGCGCGCCCGTGAGCTAAACCTTCCGACACGCTGTTTGCAATCAGTGCACGATCGATGTGAACTCGCGGGATGAATGCGGTCGAGAGGTGGTTCGTGAACAAGAATGTACTCAAAACGCGAGCGGTGGTTAAAGCGGGGGGCCTGGTGGAGGTGCGCGCGCCGGAACTCCCGACAGGGGTGGTGGTAGAGGTGATAGTCATCGTAGACACCGCCTCACCCGATCCGCCGGCATTGGTCAGCCTGCTCGGAGCGGCGCGAGGCGGATTCGCCACCGTGGAGGACGCCAACGCCTTCCTTCGCAACGAGCGAGACGCATGGGAATCCTGAGCGCGATCGTTGGCAATCGCATCTATCTGGATACCAATGTCTTCATCTATGCTCTCGAAGGCTACTCCCTGTACGCCGGCGAACTGGCGGTACTGTTCGCGGGAATTGACGAGGGCACGATCCAGGCGGTCACGAGTCAGCTCACGCTGGCGGAAACGCTGGTAAAGCCCCTGATGATGGGCGATCTCGGCCGGCAGGCGCTGTACGAGCAAGCGATACGCTCCCGCGCCGCGCTGCATGTGGCAGATATTGACCGCGATATTCTTGTGGAAGCGGCACGCCTACGCGCGACCACGGGCCTGAAGTTGCCGGACGCCGTGCATGCCGCGACCGCGCGACGCGCCAACTGCACTGTCATCGTGACGAACGATGCCCGCTTTCGCGTGGTGTCCGGCATAGATGTGGTTTTGCTCTCCGAGGTGATCGACCAGCAAGGTTAGAGTCTCGACAATCGACGACTCAGGATCGATTAGACGAGGCGCGCGACGCCTGGCAGGAGATGAAGCAGCAGGTCGCTGGTCGCCCCGCGCCGGTGAGGTAGCAGCGTTCGAGCCGTGCGCCCGAGAGATACGCGCGAGCACTCTACTTCAAGAGCAAACACACGAATGACCGGCCTGACGAAGCCGGTCATTCGTGCGTCTGCCCGTCGCGCCCGGCATCCGGGCGACTCGTTTCTCAGAAGCCCGGCTTGAGCCAGGTCTTGCCGGCGAGGTGGCGCTGGACCTCGGCAATGTAGCCGATGGCGCCCGCGTCCTTCCACCGACCGGAGAACCAGAAGCCGACGCAGCCCCACTCGTCTCCCGCCGCGTATCCGGCGCCGGGCTGCACCTGATTCAGCCAGTTAATGTGACCCTCGAAGCAGGCGCGTCGCACGGCGAGGGCAAAATCGACATTGAAAGGCGTGCTGTTCTTCGACACCGGGAACGTCACCGTGTGTGCTGTCCGGCGCACCTGCAACAGGCCGTAGCTATCGTACTCGTTGGTGGCGCTGTTGAAGTCGCCTTGCGTCTGCTGCCGCCACCAGCTTTCCTGAACGGCGACGGCGCGCACGATGTCTTCATCGAGGCCCCACTTGCACGCGCCCCACTGGATCAGCTCGTCGGTCGTTCCGGTGAACTGCCCATCGATGCGCAGGCGAAGGGCATCGGCACGCGCATCCACGCCGTTGCTATTGGGACCCCACGGTTGCAACGCCGCGATCTCCGCGGCCGCCGGCTTGGTATTGTTCTCCGTCGCGTTGCCCGGCCGCGGCTCCCACGAGGAGCGGCGCACACGGAGCGCGCACTCGGCCCCGGACGGCAGCACCGATCCCGGCGAGAGGGTGGTGAACTTCCCCGCGGACGGCGCCGGGGTTGGCGTCGAACTCGCGATCGGAGCGGGCGTCGCCGTCGGTGTGGCATTGACGCTCACAGCAGTGATCACGAGATCATCGAGATAGAGCGCGGGCTGGGCGCCGCCGCTGGTCTCCTGAATCACGACACCCTTGATCTGACGGCCGGTCGCACCAAGATCGGCCAGCGGAATGCGATAGGTCTTCCAGGCGCCGGCGACCGGCTCGCCGCCGTATGACGCGAGGGGCACGGCGGCCTTCAGCGCGTAACCGTTCGCATCGTAGACTAGGACTCCGTAGCGCTGTCCCGCCCGCGATGCATGAGCGGCGAACTGCAAAACTCCACCTTCCGCGGCGGCAACCGCCGTATCGGTGTGCAGGTACAGTCCCGCCCAGCCGCTGGCGGCCGTGAATGCCAAGGACCGCGCGCCTGTCGCGACCGGCGCGGTCGCGGCGGGATTGATGCTGCTGCCCCACGACCAGTCAGCCCAGCCAGCGGCCAGCGCGTCACCATAGATGACCACCAACGGACCGGCCGGCAGCGCCGGCGCGGGGGTCGCGGTGACAACGGGGGCCGGCGTTCGTGTGGGAGTCGGTGTCGGGGAGGGACTCGCCGTCAGCGGCGGCGTGGGACTAATTGCCACGAATTCGACAGGTATTTCTCCCACTCTGTCATCCCAATGATACAGTGGCCCCCAACCGGGAGCGAAGACACCTATCTTCACCGTGTAGCGGCCGGCCGGCTGACCCGCTGGGACGTTCCACACCGACGACACGATCCGCGCCTGTCCCGCGGTGAGCGCCACATTGTCCGCCCAATTCTGGAAGACCTTCGCGCCGGACGCGTTGAACACCTCGGTGTCCACCAGCACCGTAATCGTGGCGTCACTCTTGACCGACGCACCCACCGAAACAGCGGCGCCGGCGACGGCCATCGCCGGCGCCGCGGTCGCGCTGGTGGTGAATCCAGCGGCGGCGACCTTATCGATTGAACCGGTCCCGGTGACAGCACGACCCGCGAGAACGATGGTGAGGGCGGCGGTGAGAACTGCC
>JBBQJF010000397.1:0-4668 GCA_038325665.1 Dehalococcoidia bacterium
GAGGAATCGCTCGGCGTCACGATCGGCCTCTGTCACAGGGTCGAGATTGCCGAGCGACTTGTACTCCACCGTGAGCTTGGTGCGAAATCGTTCGAGAAGCCGCTCACCGGCCGCGGCGGCAAACTCCGCGGCGGCGGCCTCTATATCGACCAGCAATGATGGATCGAGACTAGCGGGAGCCGTGGTCGGATGTTCCGTCATGCTTCCATGGAAGCACACCGCGCGGCCGGGCGCTACCTCGCACCTTCTATCGCGCTGGTGGTGGCTGTCTCGGCCGCGGATGCCGCGATCAGTTCCTCCTCGACCTCATGTTGTGCCCCTGGTGTTACGACACTTCTGGAGGCAGAGGATCCCAGGTCTCAAGGGCAATGCTCCTGGGTGAGCTTGCCTTTGGACGGATGATTGAGGAGCGGACAACGTGCGTACACGACGATGTGTGGTTGGTCGCGGCGACTGGACACTCGCGCGGAAGAACGGAACTCGTCAATGCGAATAGCGTACCTGACCATGGTCCGTGCGTGACTAACCATACAGCGACGGGATTAGGAACTCGTGTTGACAGGTAAGTGCCTTCGGCTGATAGTGGTCTAACCGCGTGCTCGTGGGGGCCACCATGACCCAATACGTCATCCGCCGCCTGCTGTTGATGATTCCAACCATCTGGCTCGTCACTCTCGTGCTGTTCGTCCTGATTCGTGTTACGCCCGGCGACCCGGCGACCATCGAGTTCGGCATCGAGGGCACCGAGGAACAGATCGCCGCACGGCGCGAGGAGTTGGGGTTGAACCGGCCGATGGCGGTGCAGTACTTCGACTGGGTGGGCCGCATCCTGCGCGGCGACTTTGGCCGGTCGCTGCGTGCGCGTGCACCGGTCAGCGATCAGATCGCCGAGCGTCTACCGGCGACCCTTGAGCTGGCATTGGTTTCGTTCATCGTGGGGCTTCTGATCGCGATCCCGGTGGGGGTGCTGGCGGCAATCTATCGCAACTCGTGGTTCGCACGGGTGACGACAGTGTTCACCCTCACGGCCGTCGCGATCCCCGGCTTCTTCGTCAGCACCATGCTGATCTTCTTCTTCACCTACAAATGGCGCGTTTTTGAAACGCCGCGCTACGTGCCCTTCACCGATGATCCCCTGGGCAATCTGCGTAACATGATTCTGCCGACGATCGCGCTCAGCTACGGTGTCGCGGCGGTCTACGCCCGCTACATCCGCGCCAGCGTGCTCGATGTGCTCAACCAAGACTACCTGCGGACGGCGCGGGCAAAGGGACTGTCGAATCGCACGATCTACTTCCGCCATGCCATGCGTAACGCCACGATTCCCACCATCACGCTGGTGGGTTTGGCGCTCGGCAGTTTGTGGGATGGCGCGCTGATCACGGAGCGCATCTTCAACTGGCCCGGTGTCGGCCGGCTCGCCTTCTCAGCCCTGACCAATAAGGACTATCCTGTCATTCAGGCGATCGTCTTCATCTCCGCGATCACGATTACAATTGGCAATCTGATTGCCGACGTGCTGTACGCCGTCGCGGACCCGAGGATCAGCTATGGCCGTCGTGGATGAGCAGGCGCCCGCCGTCCCGTCTCGCACCGGCATCAAGGCCGGCCAACGTACTCCCTGGCAGGTGTTCACGCGGTTCTGCCGGCGGAACCCCCGCATACCGATCTTCACCGGGTTGGTGCTGGCCCTGTTCATCCCTGGCCTGCTGGCGCCATTGATCGCCCCCTATAGCCCGCGCGAGCCGAACACGCGCATCCGGCTGCAAGGCCCCTCGGCCCGCCATCTGCTGGGCACCGACCAGCTCGGCCGCGACACCTTCACCCGCGTGTTGTACGGCGGCCGCGTCTCGATTCCGGTCGGCCTGCTCGCGGTGGTGGTCAGCGCTGGGTTGGGCATTAGCCTGGGTATCCTGTCCGGGTTTTTCGGCGGCTTGATCGACACCATCACCGGGCGGCTGGTCGATGCTCAGCTCGCTTTTCCCGAACTGATCCTCGCGATCGCCGTGGTGAACGCCTTCGGCGCGAGCCTCGTCAACGTGATGTTGATCGTGGGGCTGGGCCGTTTCCCCGGCTACTATCGCCTGACCCGCGGGCAAGTGCTGCAAGCGCGCGAGTTCGAGTACGTGACGGCGGCCCGCGCACTGGGAGCGTCATCACCGCGCCTGATGTTGCAGCATATCCTCCCCAATATCCTCAATCCGTTGCTGATCACGACATCGTTTGCCGCCGGCGGTGCGGTGCTTACTCTCTCGGCGCTGGGGTTCGTCGGCCTGGGACCGAAGGCGGGCCAGCCTGACTGGGGCGCGATGTTCAACGAGGCGCTGACCAATTTCCGGCTGCAGCCGTGGATGGTGTTTGGGCCGGGTATGGCGGTGTTCCTCACGGTTCTGTCGTTCTACGTGCTTGGCGACGCGTTGCGCGATTGGCTCGACCCACACCGGAGAGGGCGGGCGCCGTAAGCTCACGCGTGGACCGCCGCCGGGGCGACGTGCGCCCGGAGGTAGGGATATCGGTGCGGCACTGATAGGCTAGGAGCGTTCGTGAGGAGGGAAGCGATGCTCGGAAAGCGATGGTGGGCGATTGCCGGCGTGCTCGCGCTGGCGGCGCTGCTCGGCGCCTGCGGCGGCGGCGGCGACAAGGACAGTAGCGCCGGCGGCGGACAGGGCACATCCCCTGGCGCTCTTGGCGCCGTGAGCGGCACGGCGGCGGCGACTCAGCAGGCCGCGAAGCCTATAAGGCGGGGCGGCACGTTAATCGTCGCGATGGACGCGAATCCACGCGGCGAACAGTTTGACCCGATGAAGAGCGGTGACGCGTACACCAGCGCGGTGACATCGGCAGTCACCGAGGGACTGTACTCGTACAACGAGAAGGTCGAGCCGGTGCCGTGGCTGGCGGAGAAGATTGACATCTCACCTGACGGGCTGACCTACACGTTCCACCTACGTAAGGGTGTGATGTTCCACGACAACACCGAAATGGACGCCGAGGCGGTCAAGTTCAGCATCGACCGGGTGCGCGACGAGAAGAACAAGCAATATCCGGGCTATGCCGACAGCAGACGCGTTGCCGATACCCAGGCGGTGGACAAGTACACGTTCAAGCTCGTGCTCTCCGAGGCCAACTCCGCCTTCCCGTCGCGCCTCACCGGCCGGCTGGGCGGTGTCGTCTCTCCGACCGCGGTGCGCACGATGGGCGAGGAGAAGTTCAGTACCGCGCCGGTTGGTACCGGCCCGTTCAGGTTCAAAGAGTTCAAGAACGATCAGTACGTGCGCGTGGAGAAGAACGAGAACTACTGGCGGGACGGCGCCGACGGCAAGAAGCTGCCGTATGTCGATGCGGTCGAGTGGCGGATTATCACCGAGCCGACCGGCCGGTTGACCGCGCTCCAGGCAGGCGATGTTCACATCGCCGCGATCCGCGACCAGGACGCGAAAATCGTCCGAGAGGACAAGAATCTCAACTATGCCCAGCAGGCCGGCTTCAGCCTGACCTCGTTCGCGTTCAACATCCAGGCGCCGCCGTTTAACAACAAAGCACTCCGTCAGGCCGTGAACTTCGCGCTCGACCGCGAGGAAATCATACGGGCGGTGTACGAGGGCAACCGCGAGGTGGGTCACGGCTTCATCCCACTCACGCTCCAGTGGGCAATCGACCGCGACTACAAGCCGTATCCGTTCGATCAGACGCGGGCGAAGGCGAAGCTGGCCGAGGGTGGCAGGCCGGACGGGTTCGAGTTCACTGCCTGGCTCGGTTCGGGCAACTCCGTCGGCAAACAACTGTACGAGCTGATGCAGGCGCAGCTTGCCAAGGTCGGCATCCGCATGAAGGTCGAGGAGGGTGACTTCAACGGCGTGCTGGTGCCCAAGTGGCAGAGAAACGATGCCGACGCCGGAACCTTCGCCATCAGTTGGAGTACGGGAGTGGACCCGGACTCACTGATGACCAACCTGTTTACCAAGGATGGCTCGTTCAACCACAACAAGTACGACAACCCACGCGTGACCGAGTTGGTGCTTGCCGCGCGCAAGACCAGCAACCTCGAGGAACGCGGGCGGTACTACAAAGAAATGATGAAGCTGGTGATGGACGATGCGCCGTGGTGCATGATCGTCTACGGCATCGAGCGCCATGTGGGAAGCAAGAAGGTGGACGGCTGGTATCTTGGCGTCAAGGCAACGACCAGCTACTCCGAGTACTGGCTCAACAGCTAGGTGATTCGCTCGTCGGTTGGCTGCCGGCCGACACTGCCGGTAGGGACTGGAGAAGCGGCCACCGTTGAGTAGGTCGTGAACCTAACTCGACGACGACCAGATAGATAGCTCACCGCGACGGGAGCCTCGATGCCCACGCCGCCGTGGGCTGCCCGCGCGAGCGGACCTGAGCGAGGGAGACACGATGGTTGAGAAACGTGGGTGGGTCATCGTCGCCGTGTTGACGCTGGCCGTCGCGGTCGCGGCATGCGGTGGCGGCGCCAAGGATACCGCCACCGAGCAGGCGCCGGCGGGTGGTCCGGCGTCGGGGCAGACCGGCGCCAAGATCCGGCGTGGCGGCACGCTCGTTGTCGCGCTGTAGAAAAACCCGAAGAGCTTCGACCCGCGCGTGTACACGGACGTGTACAGCGGACGGGTCGTCGGCCAGGTGTTCGAGACACTCGTCAAGTAC
>JBBQJF010000398.1:0-4655 GCA_038325665.1 Dehalococcoidia bacterium
AATAGCGCCGGGTTGAGGCACGGCTCGTCCTCGTCCCCGACCATGATCAGCACCGGCGGCTGCATCTGCCTCAACTCGTCCTCGACCTCGTACACCGTCCGTCGCTTGAGCTGCACACCGCGAAAGGTGTGGGCCGATCCCTTGGAAGAGTGGTTAAGGAATAGGTCGGCGAACTGCTGCCAGCCGCGCGGATCCTTTCGCAGGAGCTGGATGCGTGCCGGGCCACGGCCGTACTCCGCCGCGACCGTTTCCCACTCGTCCTCGAAGCGGCGGGCCGTCTCCAGGCCGGTGCGCACCCACTCACCGTGGTCATCGGCGCCGCTGCCCGCGCCGGCCACCACGACGCCGAGGCACCGGTCCGGATGAGCGATGCCGAACTTGAGCGCGATCGCCCCTCCCATCGACAGCCCGGCGATGTGCGCCCGCTCGATGCCGAGATGGTCGAGCAGCGCGCGCAGGTCCTCGACCGACTGGTCCTCGGAGTACATCGAGGGATCGTCGGGCACCGACGACGGTGGATAGCCGCGGTCGTTGTACGTGATCACGCGGTAGCGGCGGGTGAAGAAGCGCACCTGCGGCTCCCAACTCTCATGGCTGCCGGCGAACTCGTGGCTGAAGACGAGCGGCGTGCCGGTCCCCGTGTCCTCGTAGTACAGCTCAACCCCGTTGACGGCTGCGATGGGCATCTGACGGCCTCCTGTGAAAAGAGCTAACCCGCGGCCGGTGCGCTTGCAGGGGAGTGAGCATCTATCGGCCGCTACGCAAGTGGTGGACCACCAACTGGTGCACGATAGCGTGTGCTCAGCGAGAAGGCGAGAACGTGACCCCGGGAGAGCCGTGGCGCTGTGAACGCCGCGGCCACATCCGCCACATGCTTCCCATTTGGTGTTGCGGCATCGGCGCAGACGGCTCAGTCCTGATGTCCAGACAGGGCCGCGCATATCGACGACGAGACTCGCTGGGAAGCGAGCATGTGAGATTAAAGGCTCGTCGCCGATGCGCTGGTGGGCTGCCACGCCAAGCGACTGCCGGGGAGTGCCGCCCTGACTCGAATCATCGGGCGAAGGGGCGTCCGCGGCGCGTGGCTGCTCGTCGCTGCGTTTACCTCCCTCGTCTTCACGAGTGTCCTCGCCCTCGGTGTAGAGATCATGCTCGTTCCGGTGACGATAGCGTTATGTGCTGTCGCGGCCCGCGCAAGCGCTAAGGCGGGGAGGCCGGGGAGACATGATACGATGCGGTGGGCTGGGGCATTGGCTGTCACCGCTCTCCTGACCAGTTCCCTGTTGGCGGTGTCTGTAACAGATAATCCCCGCTACTGGCAGACCGTCCTAGAACACCGGTCCACGACTCGCGCGGATTTGAGGGCGGGCGGGCGCTGTGCTGACCAGGAGTCTTGCCGGGCCATCGTCCCCCCAGGAGGTCTCATGCGTCCGTCGCCCTGGCATCCATCGGTGGAGTTGTCGGCTGCCGAGCAGGCCGTCGTGGCTCGGATTCGCCGCGCCCAGCTGATCACGTTTCTGCGCCATTTCTGCCATCACATGCCGTGCGCCGCGTTCTAGGATGAGGTGGACGGTCATGATCCATCCAGACGAGCGGCTGCTCGTCGAACTGCGCGAACGACAGTAAACCACCGAAGGCCGAGCACAGTTGCGCGAGCGGGTCGCCGTCGAGTACAGCCTGGCACATGTCGGCCACTGGCAGGGCGACCGCACCCGCTCCCGGGGCGAGCGCAAAAAACGTGTTCGACGTGCGCCGGGTTGCGGTCGTTCATAATCTCCACGTCTGGGAGCGCGTGGTGGCCGACGCCCGATCGGCAGGAGTAATGAACCGGTGCTCTAGCGCTTCCCAAGGACGGGACTCGTCCTAAATCCGCTCCGCCGCAGACACCTCCCGCATTCGATAACATCCGCTTACAACGGACAATAGGTTTATTTTATGCTTGAGACTTCACGGCCATTCGAGGGACATCGGCTAAAGTATGGACGGTCGAAAGAGCACTTCCTCATGCTCCAAGACGAGATCGCCCGATTCCTCCAATCGAACCCCTACCAGTTAATCGGTGAGTTCCACACGGATGCAATTCGCCAGCAAGAAAGCTACGTTGTCCGCGTTCAGGCTCGAAGCCATCCCCCTGATCATTGGAGTCTGATCATCGGCGACTGCCTCTACAACCTTCGGTCCGGCCTGGATCATCTGGTTCGGCATCTCTCCAAGCGGCATAGCGGCACCGCTGACGGACCCACTGAGTTTCCCATCTTCAAGAATCGGGACAGCTTTCACAAAATGGACCGGAGCAAGAACCCGTCCACCCCGACGCGATGGAGTGGCCTACACAAGATCCGCCTGATCGACCCGACCGCGCAGACAATTATTGAGGGATTGCAGCCGTACTATCGACGCGATGGGCCGATAGACCTTCACCCCCTCTGGTTGCTCCATGAACTCTCGAACGAAGACAAGCACGCTGCACTGCACTTCACGGGAGCGGTTGCTACCGGCCCGGTTAGGGTCATCCTCGAAGGGGCCACCGGCAGGATTGAAGCCAGTTACAACTCGCCCAACGTCCGCCTCTTCCGATACGGTGCGTTCGAAGACGGCGCACACGTAATGACGCTTGGAACGTATCGCACCGGCTTGAGCGACGGTGAGGTGCAACTGGAAGGTGAGATTTCCTTCGATGTAGCGTTCAGCCAAGAAGGGCCAGGACGTGGAATGCTGATGCTGTATACACTCACCGACATCGCACGAACGGTTGCTAACGTATTCAATGCCCTCGAACCGTACGTGTGAAATCCGGCCAGTCATAACCCGTACCGCCCTCCAGGCGATAGTTGCCCTGATTTGCATATGCGCTCCCCCATATCCGCGTGCAGGCAGTCGCCGCTGCTTGGGGAGCGCCTGTAGTGTAAACCGACTGGCGCCGATGCGGCGTGCGATTTCAGAATCACCGCGCCGAGCATCTAATGCGGCGAGGTCGCGCGCTCGGCTATCCCGTGGGCGCGGGCTATCCACCGGGTCGCCCGCGCCTGGTTGCCCGCGTACCCGCCAGGGCACAGCCGCCGGCGTGTTCGCGGGCAAGCGGTGGGAACCCCCGAGGACGGTGCGTTGCTGGTCTTCTCGTGGAGGCGACCCATTGGGTCACCCCCGCCTCCGGTTGCCCTGCACCACGGCTGAAGCCCCGCCGAAGGACCAGCCCGTCATTGGTGGCGATCAATGTCGGCGGGTGTATACTCGCAACTGAGGCGGAACAATGCGCATCCTCTCGTTCCTGAAGCGAATTGTGTGGCGGATCGACGATATTCTCGCGTCGGAGTCGCCGATGGCGCTGGCGGCCGAGGTCGATTGAGCCATCACCGCGCGCTCCGTGTGGGCGCAGGAGACGGCCGATATCGTGCGCGGCACGCGCCGGCGCGGCAGCGGCGCGCACGATTGGCGGGCGATGTGAGGGCTGCAATCGCTCATGCCCCGGCCGCGATCGCCGATACATGCGGACGCACCGCCCGAGCGGGGAGATTCTTCACCCCCTGACCCGCGAGAAGTACAACCGGCTGCCCGATGCCGCGTGGGCCTGCCGTGTGGGAATCGAGGTCGGTGTTCTCACGGGAGTTCCACATTTCCGGCTGGATGCCACCAACATAGAACCTCTGGCTCCCCCTTCCCTGCAAGGGAAGGGGGCCGGGGGGTTAGGTTCTCGCGGATGAACGTGACATTGACGGACGGAATACAGCGATGACGGCGCCACCAACGAACGTCGATCCCGAAACCCACGCGGCCATCCGCGGCTGGTTCGAGACGCTCCAACGCTGCGTCGGCGCCGTCGATTATGCCACCGCCCGCGGCATCTTCGCCGGGGATGTAGTGTCGTTCGGCACCCGCGCCGAACTCGTCAGCGGACTGGATGCATTGCAGGAGCGCCAGTGGTCGGGCGTATGGCCCATGATCGCGGACTTCCGCTTTGATCTTGCCCAGCTACATGTCGCGTCCGGCGGCGACATCGCCTGGGCGGCCGTGCCCTGGACCTCAACCGGGTTCGATGAGGACGGCGCCGCGTTTGACCGGCCGGGGCGCGCCACCACGGGATTCGCCCGGCGCGAAGGCCGCTGGCTCGCCACCCACACCCACTTCTCACTCAACCCCGGTACGCCGCCGCGCAGCCACGGTCGGGGGCGTTCCACGGTCTGAACCGCGGCCCTTCATGCCAAGGACGTTGAGCCTGTACGATGAGGGTATCGTGGATCGGTCCCGGTTCAGAGAGGAGTGCCCCCATGGTCATGGAACGCGACGAGGTCGTGATGGTCAGCGCCGTGCGCACGGCGATCGGCGCCTTCGGCGGCGGCTTGGCGGACCTGCCCGCGCCGGCGCTCGGCGCGATCGTCATCCGCGAGGCGCTCGTCCGCGCCGGTCTGACTCCCGATCAGGTCGATGAGGTGATCCTAGGCAACGTGCTCCAGGCCGGCATCGGCATGAACCCCGCGCGTCAGGCGGCGATGGCCGCCGGGCTGCCGGATACCGTCCCGGCGACGGCGATCAACAAGGTGTGTGGATCGGGGCTGAAGGCGATCACGCTGGCGGCGCAGGCGATCCTCGTCGGTGACGCCGACGTGATCGTCGCGGGCGGTCAAGAGAACATGAGCGCGGCGCCCTACCTGCTGCCC
>JBBQJF010000399.1:0-4653 GCA_038325665.1 Dehalococcoidia bacterium
GCCATTGTCCATCACGACACTGATTGACAACGGCACTATCTCAATCGATGCCACGGCGGCGCTGTGGTGGGCGATCGAGCGCGGCGCGTCGTTCTTCATCGTCGCGGCGCCCCGGCTCGCGGGTAAGACGACACTGGCAACTGCCCTCCTGGCTTTCGCGCCCGAGGGCGCGGACGGTTATGTCACTTCCGGGCCGGGAGATCAGCTCGAGGTGGCCGCGGGCGGCGGGCCGGCGTACATCCTGATCAATGAGTTGAGCGACCACACGCCGATGTACCTGTCTGGCGCGGCGGCGCGAGGCGCGTTCGCGTTGCTGCGCGACGGATTCAAGGTGGCCGGCACCTTGCACGCGGACAGCGCCGCCGAGGCGGTCGATGTGATGCGTGACGAGGCGGGGATTCCAGCCAGCGACATCGCCCGCGTCAACCTCGTGATCGTGCTGCGCGCGTCCCGAACGGCGGCGGGCGTCGAGCGGCGTGTCGTCGAGATTGGGCTGTATCGGCCAGAGCCGGAAGGTATCGCCATCATCGATGTAGCCGGACTCGCCGCCAGTGACGGGACATTAGCGCTGAAGCCGCCGCCGGCAGGGGTCGCGGCACTCGCGAACTGGGCCGGAGCGCCAACCGCGACCGCCGAGGCGGAGATTGCCGCCCGCGTCTCACACCTTCGCACGGCGCTCACTGGCGGCGACCGTACCCCTGCCGCGGTCGCGGAGATGGTCAGCCGCCTCCGCGCCGGCACGGAGGCGCGCGTGACGGGCACACATTCCCGACAGTCTGTCGCGCGTTCCCCGCTGTCCGATTCCGGCGCCGGAGGAACCAATGCCCCGGCATAACCGGCGGAACGGCGAGCGGCGCGACAGCCGCGAATGGGGAAGTCCGCGAAAGCGCTCACGCGAGCGCGAGCGCGAACCGGAGCGCAAAACCACCCCGCCGCCCCGCACCTCTCCCACGCCAGGCGCCATGATCGCCGCCGGCTGGTTCCAGATCGAAGAGCCGGAGGCCGGGGCGGGACGGTCGCCGGTGTGCGGCGGATGCCTGGAGTGGTTCCCTGATCAGGAGGGCGGGCGCGGTACCTGCGATCACCCCGGAAGCGGCTTCCTCAAACCTTGGTCCGACACGCCCGCGTGCCCATTCTTCCATGCGATGAAAGGCGGGCGATGAGCGCCTGGCCCGTTATCGACGTGGGTGCTCCGAACCGACCGACCACCGCCGCGCCGGCGCGTCACCGGCGGGCGGTCCGAGCGCTCAGCGCGCATCCTCCGTCATCCGCCGGATGACATCCGCGCTCACCGCGCGATAGGTCTGCTCCATCACGCGGGTAAACTCGCGCCGGTCGTAACTGAACGGCGGCGGTCCGAGCTGCTTCACGGGGAGTGCATCCGCCGGGGGCGGCTGAAAGCTCAGCGCCAGTTGATCCAATTCCGCCCCCATCCGCCAGAACTCGTCGGGCGTACCCGCGAACGTGCCCACGGATGTCGGGTCTTTGACCGCGTCCGGCGCGGCCGGTTCGTCGTGCTCTGCCGCGCCGTCTAGGGCGGCGGGAGCGAATTCAACGCCGAGTAACCGCGCCCGCCGCTCGTGCAACCCGTCCAGAATCTCCCGGCGCGTCCGGCCTCGCAATTCGAGTAGCGCGAACGGATCGCCATTCATATGGTCGGCGGCGGCGTAATAGACGGCGGCAATGTGGCGACAGGGTTGCATCACGTCGAGGCAATCGCACTCGGCATCGACCTCACGGCGTCGCGTCGGGAACAGACCGTGACCGGCCGCCGCCAGCGTTTCTTCCAGCAGGAGCGGGAGTTCACCATTGAGTAGCGCGACCTCCCACATGGCCGCCCCGGCGAGCGCATCGAGCGCCTGCTCCCAGGCGTCGTCGGGAAGCGGCGCCAGCGCCACCCGCACCTGATGCGTCTGCCAGCCGCTGCCCTGCACCGTGCCGGCCGCGTGTCCGCGCTCGACAGTGAGCTTGAGCACCGGTGGGCGGCGGCCGTACCAGCGGTAGGGGGTGAAACGCTCCCATCCCCGCAACGTGTCCAGCGCCTCCAGCCAGCGGCCGGTCCACCACTTGCGCCCGGACAACGCGGTCCCACCGCTGTACGGATAATCCCGGAACAGTCGCGGCATCGGCTCAATCCTCCACCGCGTCACGTCCCAATAGGAACAGGTCGCGCAGTTGATCAGTGCTCATTTCCGTGATCCACGACTCATTCGCGCCGACGATCGCCTCGGACAGCTCGACTTTGCGCGCGATCAGTTGGTCGATGCGCTCCTCCAGCGTGCCGGCGCACACGTACTTGTGTACCTGCACGTCGCGGCGCTGGCCGATGCGGAATGCGCGGTCGGTGGCTTGGTTCTCGACCGCCGGGTTCCACCAGCGGTCAAAGTGAAAGACATGGCTGGCGCGGGTGAGGTTCAGCCCGGTGCCGCCCGCCTTAATCGAGAGAATGAAGATGTGTGGCCCACCGCTCTCTTTTTGGAACTGCTGCACCATCCCGTCGCGCTTGGCCGCGGGCGTGGCCCCATACAGAAACAGCGGCTCGGTGTTGAGCGTGGCGCGAAGATGCTGCTGAAGCAACGCGCCCATCTGAGCAAACTGGGTGAAGACCAGCGCCCGATCATCGACGGCGATCGCCTCCTCAAGCATCTCGGTCAGGCGCGAGAGCTTTCCACTGCGTCCGGCGAGCTTGCTGCCATCGTGCAGAAATAGGGCGGGATGGTTGCACACCTGCTTGAGCTTAGTCAGCGTCGCCAAGATGATGCCCCGGCGCTGGAGTCCCTCCGCCTCCTCGATCTGCCGCAGCGAATCCTTGACCACGGCCTGATAGAGTGTCGCCTGTTCCTTGGTCAAGGTGCAGAACACCTTCATCTCGTTCTTCTCGGGCAGATCGGCGATCACCGTCCGATCAGTCTTGAGGCGGCGCAGGATGAACGGCGAGACCAGCGACTTCAGCCGGGTGGCGGCGTCGGGGTCATGATGGCGCTCGATCGGCGTGGAGAAGCGTTTGCGAAAGTCCTCGGCGGAGCCAAGGTAGCCGGGGTTAATGAACTGGAAGATGCTCCAGAGGTCGGACAGCCGGTTCTCCACCGGCGTGCCGGTGAGCGCCGCGCGCCATCGCGCCGGCAGCCGGCGCGCGGTTTGCGCTGCCTTGGTCGAGGGGTTCTTGATATTCTGCGCCTCGTCGAGGATGATGTCGCTCCAATCCACCGTGGCAAGCGCCGACTCGTCGCGGTGCAGCAGAGCGTAGCTGCTGATCACAACATCATTGCTGGCGGCTTCGGAGGCGAACTCCTCCCGCTTGCGATCGGCGCCGTGATGGACCAGTACCCGCAGCGACGGCGCGAAGCGGGCCAGCTCGTGCCGCCAGTTGCCGACGACCGACGTGGGGCAAATCACCAGCGAGGGCCGAGCCGGCGCGTCCCCGTCCGTGGCGCGTTGATGGAGCATCAGGGCGATGATCTCGGCGGTCTTGCCGAGGCCCATATCGTCGGCCAGGCAGCCGCCCAGTCCATAGCGGCGCAAGGTGGCGAGCCACGAGACGCCGGTCTTTTGGTAGCCGCGCAGTTCGCCGGCAAATCCGGGCGGTTCGTCCAGTTCCTCGCGTTGCCCGCCGTCGCGCAATCGGGCGATCAGATCCTCGAACCAGCCAGCGGCATCGACCTCCTCGACCGGCAGACCGTGGTCGCCGTCGGGGGCGAGGGCGAGCCGTAGCGCCTCCGGGATCGACATCGTGCCCGCGGACGGCTGTCGTTTGAAGAAGGCAAGTGCCTGCTCGACAATCTCCGGTCGCAGCTCGACCCACCGGCCGCGCACCTGCACCAACGGCTCCTTCAGCCGCACCAGCGCCTCGAACTCCTCGCGGGAGACCGGCTCGCCGCCGAGGGCAAGCTGCCAGTCGAAATCGACCAGGGTGTCCATACCGAGCATGCCCAGACTTTCGTTCGCTTGCGGACGCTCCCGACCGCGCCCGAGCTTGACCCGCAACCCAAGCCCCATCTCCAACCCTGGCAGAAAGACACCGAAACCGAGGCCGCGGAGCTGGAGCGCCGGCTCGCGCAAAAACTCGTATGCCTCGGCCACGGTCAGGGCGCAGCCCTCCGGAGCCGGACCCTGAAGGCTGGCATTGATCGGCGGATACACCGCGGCGGCGCGGCCAAGCGCCCGCAACAGATGCTCCTGCGCGCCCGCGGGAACATGAGAGGCCGCGTCGCCGGTCCGCTGTCGCCAGACTCCGGCGGCGGGGAGCAACAGGCTGGGGTCGTCGGTGGCCTGGAGTATGTATTCAAGCAACCAGCCGCGCACTGGCTCGTTTTCGCGCTCATCCCCCGCCGGCGCCGCCCCTGGCGGCAGTTCCGTGACGCCGCCGCCGGCTCCGTCATCGCCCTCTGACGGCGCCAGGGGCGGCGGATTAAGCCGGAAACACAGGCGGAACGGCTCGGCGCGCGAGGCGATCGCTCCGGCTGCACCCGCCCAACGGTGGTACTCGTCGTAGAAGGTGTACGAGCGCATCCACCAGGACTCGATCACCGGCTCGCCGGTCAGGGCATCGATCCACGCCTCGCTCGGGTAAAATGACTGGCGGCGCGGTGCGCGTGCCGCCCCGGCCGCCGAGCGGGCGACCGTATCGATAGCCGCATCGAGGAAGTCATTCAG
>JBBQJF010000400.1:0-4590 GCA_038325665.1 Dehalococcoidia bacterium
GCCTGACACGCATTCAGGAGATGAACGTGCGGAAAGTCATATTCTTCATGATGACCACCCTTAATGGATTGTACGAGCGTGGTCGGTGGGACGTGGACCCGAACGGAATCGACTGGCACAACGCCGACGACGAGTTCGAAACGTTTGCCGTCGATCAACTGAGTGAGGCGGACACGATCCTGTTCGGACGAGTGACCTACGAGGGAATGGCAACATACTGGCCGACGCCGGACGCGATCGCCGCTGATCCCGCGGTCGCCGAGAAGATGAACGGCCTGCCGAAGGTGGTCTTCTCCCGGACACTACAGGACGTGAGTTGGAACAACAGTCGCCTGGCCGGTGACGTTGCCGGGGAGATCCGGCGGCTCAGGGAGCAGCCGGGAAAAGACATCCTGATCCTCGCCAGCTCGGACCTGGCGGTGAGTCTCGCGTCGGAGGGCCTGATCGACGAATACCGGATTATGGTGAATCCCGTGCTCGTGGGGCAGGGTAAGCCGGTGTTCGTGGGACTCGCGCGGGATATCCCGCTCAAGCTGCTGGACACGCGGACGTTCAGTAATGGGAATGTGCTGTTGACGTACGCGCCGGCGAGCGTGTCGTAGTGAGCGCGTCCCGGCGGCCGGCGCCGTGAGCCGCGGACTCCACGCGCTACTCAGGCGACGGCGCGTTTCGTGCGTTTGGCCGCCCGCGGCTTGGGTTGCTTCGCGGGCAGCGCCGCCGCGTAGGTCAGCGAGCGCTCGACCCAGCCCTGCAGCTCGGCCCCATCAGTCAGCATCGCCGGTGGCGCCATGACGTACTCGCGCATCACCCGCCCGGGCAGGGGCGCGAATAGGTCCGCGTCAGGAAGGGCGAGGAACTCCGTGCGATCCTCGGACGAGAGGCGCAGAAACAGGCGGTCCTGATACAACCCCATGAACATCTGTTCGTTCACGAAGCAGCATGGGCAGCCGAACATCTTCCGGTAGCGAACGCCGGCCGTTTCCGGCGGACGCACGCGCTCGAACAACGTGACTGACTGGGCGCTCGACGGTGACATTGTCATGCTGACGCTCCCCGCGAAGTTGGTGTTGGGTGCTGGGGACGGCCCCACTTTTCATCCCTGGCAGGGCATGAGTGGGTCCCTTGGAAATGAGTATTGGAGGACGGCCCCGCCGCCGGACGAGTCGCCGCGTGCAAAGTAAGGCGACCAACCTCGGCCCCGCGCGGCTCGAAAATCCTCCGGCGCTCACGGCCGGCCGGTTGATAGGCCGTGAGCGCCGGATAACTCACCGACTGGTCCGTGAGCGCGCTATTCGGGATGGAACTCGATCAACTGGCAGTAATTCCCGTCCGGGTCGAGGAAGGTTGAGATGACGCCGCCCCAGTATTCCTTTCCGGCCGTGCGAATAAACGTCACGCCCCGTCCCTCAAGCCGGCGCTGCTCGGCGGAGAGATCGTCAATGATGAAGTTGATCAGATACCGTTGTGGCTCCTTCGCCGGCCCATGCACCTCGCTGTGACCGTCGATGAGAAGATGCGCGCCGCCGACCCGGAAGGCGGTATCACCAAGATCTGGGTCAGGGGGGAGGCCGACGACATCCCGGTAGAACTGGACCAGCTTCTCGGGGTGCTCGCTGGTGATGTTGACGTTGAACGACCTGACATCCATCGGCTTTGATTCTCCTGCATTGTCCATTGTCGCGGCGGTCGCGGGCGAGACTCAGAAGGGCAGGCCCTTCCGCCCCATGACGCCTTTGAGCGCGGCGATCTCCCCGGCGTGCTCGCTGATGTGGACAACGCCGAAGGCCGCGAGAAAGTCGATCGCCGAGAGCATACCGCCGGCCGGACTCTGCACCTCGCGCCGGAGTTGGTTGTCGGTCGCGACCGCGAGGAAGTCATCCGTGCGCCGGACCACCGCGGCGGCGTACTCGCGCAATGCTGCCAGATCGAGTGAAAAGTCTTTGGTGGGCGAGGTCAGCTCGGCATGGATATCCGCCACGCCGGTGCGCGCGCTCCACCCCTCGGTGATGAACAGCATCACGCCGCCCACCGCCACCTGGTTGACCATCATGTCTTCACTGAGAATGGCATGGGCGTAGATCGGGGTGATGGCGGTGATGTTGGCGCCCGCGACCTTCGCATTCGCGATATCAGCGCAATCAGCCATGACCCCTTCGAGCACCTCGTGGGCCAGCTTGAATTGCCCGCGAACCACCGAACGTACATCGATGCCGGACGATATGGCTACCACTGTTCTCTCCCTCTTTGTCCCACCCCACATAACCGATGCACGGGAATGTTAAGCACTTCGCGCGACAACATAACGTCGCAATGCCCACGCGTACCGCTCTTACCCGCTGTGGTAAGGCTACACTGCCGGCGTGACATCAGTCTGTCAGCAGCGGAACAAGTGTTCTGTCATTGAGGCGGGGTTGCCGCTGGAGAGGTTGAATTCCCGATTGGGCCGGCGCGGTTGCCCGGCGCGTCTGACGTGCACCCGCGTTGCTGTCCCGGTCTTCGTGACTGGGGTCGATAAGTCCCGGTGAGTCTCTGGGAGCGTCGTGATCGGTCATACTAAGATGACTCCGAGAGCCGGCGCCAGCTTACCCCTGCCACCCGCACATCGTGGCGCCTCCCAACACCCAACTCCAGGCGAGGGGGTAGGTATGACGACAACAACGACGCTCTCACTCGATGAGTTCCTCACGAAGGCGGAGGTCAAACCCGCGCGTGAGTATGAGGATGGGGAGGTCACGCGCAAGGCGATGCCGAGCAAGGATCACGCGTGGGTGCAGGGTATGCTGGGGTTGATATTCGGCCTGTACCTACGCGCTCATCCGGGCGGGTTCGGCGGCTCGGAGTTGCGCTGCACGTTCGGGCCGCCCGGCCGCCGGCGCAGCTATGTCCCGGACTTCGTCTTCATCGACGGCGCACGCACGGCTGGCTGGCGGGGACGCGATCCGTTTCGCGCTGCGCCCGACCTGGCAATCGAGATCCTCTCGCCCGCCGATCGCATGAGCCGGGTGATGCGAAAGGTGCGCTTCTGCCTGGAGAACGGTGTCCGCCAGGTGTGGCTGATTGACCCCGAACGACGAATCGTCATGGTGTACACCGAACCCGATGTCGCACGCGTGTACACCGACGACGAGACGCTTGCCGGCGGCGATGTTCTCCCCGACTTCAGCGTGGCGGTGCGTGATCTGCTGCCGGAACCAGAGACGGCTGCTGGCGTCGGGAACGGCGCCAACGCCAATCAGCCACCGGCGCGCCACCGGCGATCACGCGCGAACCAGTCGGATTAAGCGCGGTCACGACCGTGTATGGACCTCGACCGGCGTCGCCGGCCTCCGAACAGGCGAGCCATCGACGCCGCGCCGCCGTACGTTACGGTATGTCGCCGCAGTAGGCGTCCGCTCAGGTGGAGAGCCCCATCACGCGGTCGAGGCCGATCACCAGTTCCTGCCGCTTCATTGCCTCCCGCACCGCGAGCGCCACGCCGGGGATGAAGGACTCGCGGCTGGTGGAGTCGTGGCGGATGGTCAGCGTCTGGCCCAGTCCGCCGAACAGCACCTCTTGGTGGGCGACCAGACCAGGGAGCCGCACGCTGTGGAGCGTGACGCCGCCCTCGACGCCGCCGCGCGTGCCGGGGATGGTCTGCTTCTCCGTTTCGGGGTGGTCAAAGGGCCGGCCGCGGGCCGCGACCATATCGCGCGCCGTGGTCAGCGCCGTGCCAGAGGGTGCGTCCACCTTCTTATCGTGGTGTAGCTCGATGATCTCGGCCATATCGAAGTGGCGGGCGGCCAGCCGGGCGAAGTGCATCATCAGCACGGCGCCCACGGCGAAATTGGCGGCGATCACACCGCCGATCCGTCGCTCACGACATTGTTCGGCCAGCTCGGCCACGAACCGGTCGGACAGCCCCGTCGTGCCGATCACCGGTCGCACCCCGGCGGACACGCAGGCCGGCGCGACCTGTTCGGTCCACTCGTGGAAGGTGAAATCGACCACGACATCCGGTCGGGTCGCCGCGATCAGCGCCGCCGGGTCGGAGCCGAGCGGGACGGCGCCACTGCCGTCGGGCAGGGCGGCGGTGTCGCCGGCGGCGAACTTCTCCAGCACCCCCACCGGCACGAGGCCGTGCTCGCGGCAGACCCCGGCCAGCACCTCGGTCCCCATCCGCCCGCTGCCGCACACCAGTACCCGAATCTCGCGCATCGTCCGCTCCCTATCGCCGCTCTCGTGCGACTGCCCGTGCGCGCCGCGCGCTTTGAAGCGACCTAACCCCCCGACCGACCTACCCCCCGACCCCCTTCCCCCCGGCACGCCGGGCCCGGCTGCAAGGGATGGGGGAGACGGTGATTCCCCTCGCCTTGCGGCCTGTCCCGTCTCGCGGGGAGAGAGGGGTTGGGGTCCACGGCTGGGGCTCTCGCCCTTGCCTCATTCGACTTGGTGGCTCCCCTCCCCTTGCGGCCCCGCCCCGGCCTGCCGGGGGCGAGGGGCTGGGGGAGAGGTGCATCGCCGCGCCACCGACCGTCATCGTGGGCATTACACCACAGCCGGGGCACGCCGCCAACCACGGTTCCCACGCGGATGCGCCTAATGCTCACGAAT
>JBBQJF010000401.1:0-4589 GCA_038325665.1 Dehalococcoidia bacterium
TCTGGGCGGCGCACGCGGATACCGTGGCGACGCGCCTGGCGGGCGGCTTGACCGGCGCGTTCCTGCTGGAGGGCGATCCGCTGTTCTACGGCAGTTTCATTCACCTGCGTCGGGCGTTGGAGCGCCGCCACCCGGCGGTTCAGGTCACGATTGTGCCGGGCATTCCATCGCCGATCGCGGCGGCCGCGCTCACGGGAACAGTTCTGGCGGAACGAAATGAGCGCATCGCGATCCTACCCGGCAGCGCCAACCCGGCCGACTTGCACGCGGCGCTCACATCGTTCGACACCGTGGTGATCCTGAAAATATCCGCTGGTCTCGACGCTGTCCTCGACTCGCTCGAACAAACCGGCCGTGGTGACGACGCGGTATGGGTCCGGCGGGTAGGCCGTCCGCACCAGCAGATTGAGCGCGATGTCCGCCGGCTTCGCGGGACGAGGCCCGACTATTTCTCGTTGATAATTGTGCGGAAGAAGGGGACGTAATGGACGGCAAGGTGTACTTCATTGGCGCCGGGCCGGGCGCGCCCGATCTGATCACGGTGCGCGGACGCGACACCATCGCGCGGGCGGATGTGGTGATCTACGCCGATTCGCTGGTCCATCCGGGGGTTGCGGCTTATGCGCGGCCGGGCGCCGAGGTCCATGGCAGTGCGAAGATGGCGCTCGATGACATCATGCGATTGATGATCGGGGCGGTGCGCGACGGCAAGACGGTGGCGCGCATCCATAGCGGCGACCCTTCAATCTACGGTGCGATGCAGGAACAGATCGCACGGTTGGAACAAGAAGCGATCTTCTACGAAATCGTGCCGGGCGTCAGTTCCGTCTTCGCGGCGGCCGCGGCGCTCGGTGTGGAGTTGACGGTTCCCGATGTCAGCCAGACCGTGATTCTCACGCGGCGTGTCGGGCGCACCGGCGTCCCGGAGTCGGAGAATCTACCGTCGCTGGCGGCGCACGGCGCGACGCTCGTGCTGTTCCTCAGCGTGACGATGATCGAGCGGGTGGTCGAGGAGCTGATCGATGGCGGATACAGCCCGAACACACCGGCCGCGGTCGTGTACCGCGTGACATGGGAAGATGAGCTGATCCTGCGCGGCGCCCTCGCTGACATCGCCGGGCAGGTGAAGCAGGCGCGGCTGCAGCTGCACGCGCTCATCATCGTCGGGGCAGCCCTCGATCCGGACTTGCGGACCGGCGTCGTCCATCGCTCGAACCTGTACAACACCGCCTATAGCCACCGCCACCGCAAGGGCATTGGCGGCACGGCTTAGGACGCATCACTCATGACAGCCGAACACCACGACCACACGACAACCAGCCGCACGCATCGTCCGGCGATTGTCGCGGTAACGCGTCATGGCGCGGTGCTCGCGAACCGGCTGGCGGGCGCGATGACGGAGGCGGACGTTTGGGTGTCATCCCGCTTCGCGGGGTTCGCCGGCCATGGCGCGCATGCGTTTGACGGTCCGGTGGCCCGCCTCGTGGGCGATCTGATGGCGCGCCACGACCGGCTGGTGATGATCTGCGCGGTCGGGGCGGCGGTGCGACTGATTGCCCCACACCTCGTCGATAAACGCGCGGACGCCGCGGTCGTGGCGGTAGACGATGGCGGGCAGTTCGCGGTCTGTGTGCTCTCCGGCCACATCGGCGGTGGGAATGCCCTCACCCGAGAAGTAGCAGATGCGCTTGGCGCCGCGCCGGTGATCACAACAGCATCCGAGGCGCATGGCGTGCCGGCGGCGGACCTAATCGGCAGAGAACTTGGCTGGCGCATCGAGGGGCGCCACCATCTCACACGCCTCGCGGCGGCGCTGGTGAATGGGGAGCCGGTCGGGGTGTTCCAGGACGCGGGCGAGCGTGACTGGCACGCCGGTCCATTGCCGGAGCATGTCATCCACTTCGCGAGCGTCGAACACCTGCTGGCGGCGTCCCCGCGAGCGGCGATCGTGATCACGGACCGCGTCATCGCGGGTCTCGCTGGGCGTGCCGGTGTGGTGGTCTACCGGCCGCGATCACTCGTCGTGGGTGTCGGGTGTAGCCGCGGGGCGTCGTGTGACGAGATCGGCCGGCTCGTTGATGCAACGCTCCGCGATGCCGGGCTGAGCGTCGTGTCAGTGCGCGCCGTGGCGACGGTCGAGCTGAAACGGGATGAACCCGGATTAGTCGCCTTCGCCCGTGAGCGAGACATACCGCTGCGGTGCTTCAGCGCTGAACAACTCAACGCGGCGCCGGGACAGGAGACGCCATCAGAGGTGGTGCGCGCCGCCGTCGGTACGCGCGGTGTGTGCGAGCCGGCGGCGCTGCTCACCGCCGGCGCCGGCCGCCTGCTCGTGCCGAAGCGCAAGAGCCGCAATGTCACCGTGGCCGTCGCGCGAACGGCGTTGCCCTTCGCGGCAGCCAGCCCGGATGACCTGCCCGTCGCCGCCGGCTCTTCAACGACACGCGCGATGACTGGCATACTCCACGTTGTCGGTATTGGCCCCGGCGCGCCCGAGCAGATGACCGGTCGTGCCCGCGAGGTACTAGAAGCCGCGGATGCCATTGTCGGATACGGACTTTATCTCGACCTGCTTCGCGTGTGGCTCCCCCATGCCCGCTACCACCCGAGTCCGATTGGTGATGAAGAAGCGCGTGCCCGCGAGGCGCTGTTGCTGACCAAACAGCTCACGCGAGTGGCGCTGGTGGGCAGCGGCGATGCCGGCATCTACGGGCTGGCGGGGCTGGCCCACGAGGTGCGCGACGGCATCGACTGGGCAGATCAGATGCCGCCCGCGATCGACGTGGTACCTGGCGTGACGGCGGCGACCGCCGTTGCCGCGCTGCTGGGGGCGCCGCTCGGCCACGACTTCGCGACGGTGAGCCTCAGCGACATCCTGACGCCGTGGGATACCATCGCCGGTCGCCTCGAAGCGGCGGCGGTGAGCGACTTCGTGCTCGCGCTCTATAACCCCACCAGCCAGCGGCGCGGGCCGCGCTTCGCCGCGGCCCTGGATATCCTCCGGCGCGTCCGATCGCCCGAGACGCCCGTGGGGATCGTGACCAACGCGTACCGGGACGGTCAGAGCGTGATCATCACGAGCTTAGGCTCCGTTGAGCAGCACCCGGTAAGTATGCTCACGACGCTGATCATTGGCAACAGCCGGACGCGAGTACAGCATGGCCGGATGGTGACACCACGGGGATACACGGTGAACGGCTGATCCCGGCGCCCATCACTGGAGCGCGCCATCCGGTGCCACCGTTTCGTGCTCGTCGGGCGATACGTGTGGTGATGGGACCGGCTCATCGGGTGCGTCCCCGGCCGCGGGCACGGCAGCCTCGTACCGCGCCTGCTGGTCGGTTGCCCCCGCATCAGCGTCCTCGTCTAACTCAGGAGGGACGGCGCGGGCGGGTCCACGAGCGGCGGCGGCGCGCGTGGTCGGGGCTAACCGGCGAACGATACTCTTGATCGCCCACAGCGTCTCCTCCGAGGGGTCCATCCACATTCCCCGGTCAATCGCCTCCAGCAGCCGTTCGGCGATGTCGCGCCGCGCCCACGGATTGCTTCGTTCGAGGAACTCCGTGATCTCCGGATTCATCAGGTAGGCGCCGGCCAGCCGCTCGTACACCCAGTCGTCGAGCACGTCCGCGGTCGCGTCGTAGCCGAACAGGTAGTCGACCGTCGCCGCCAGCTCCAGTCCACCCTTGTAGCCATGCCGCCGAATACCGTCCAGCCACTTCGGGTTGACCACGCGCGAGCGAAACACGCGCAACGCCTCCTCCTTGAGGTCGCGCACGCGCGGACGCGAGGGGTCAGAGCTGTCACCAAAGTACCGCCGCGGTGTCTGCCCCGACAGCGCCCGGATCGTGGCGATCATGCCGCCGTGATACTGAAGGTAGTCGTCCGAGTCGAAGATGTCGTGTTCACGGTTGTCCTGGTTCTTGGCCGCTATCTGGACCCCGCCGAGCTGGAGCTCGAAGTCTTTGCGGGCGTCCACGCCGTACTCGGTCGCGGTGTACGCGTATCCGCCCCAGTTGAGGTAGGCTTCGGCAAAGTCCTCCACGCCCTGCCAGTTGCGCTCGTCGATCAGCGGCAGGATACCGGCGCCGTACGTCCCAGGCTTGCAGCCGAACACGCGATAGCGGGCGCGTCGCTCTGCCTCCTCCGGCTCCACGCCGCCCGCGCGGAAGCGGGACTTCTGGTCGAGTACATGCTTGCGGACGAAATTCTGCTCATCCGGTTCATCCAACTCGGACACGAGCCGGACGGCCTCGTCCAAGGCCGTGATCACGCCGGGGAAGGCGTCGCGGAAGAAGCCGGAGATGCGGCACACGACATCGATGCGCGGCCGCCGCAATTCCTCCCACGGGATGACCTCGACCCCGAGCAGCCGGTGGTTCTCCGCCTGCCAGCGCGGGCGCACGCCCAAGAGGGCAAACACCTCCGCGATATCGTCGCCGTGCGTACGCATTGCGCTCGTGCCCCAGATCGACAGTCCCACCGTTTCCGGGTAGCGACCCTCGTCGCGCAGGTAGCGGTCGAGCAGCGCGCCGGCCAGCTCTGATCCGATTCGCCAGGCGGCGGCGCTCGGGAGAGAGCGCGGATCG
>JBBQJF010000402.1:0-4534 GCA_038325665.1 Dehalococcoidia bacterium
AAGACGGGGACGTGCGCGAAGCATCAGCGCGGTGTGAGCGTGGCCGTCAAACGCGCCCGGCATCTCGCGCTGCTACCGTTCACGGCCTCGCACATCCGCGATACCGGCGCCTTCGCCACCCGCGGATAAGACCGCGCGACCCCCATCCCAGCGTTCACGGCGTCCCCCTCGCCGCGGGACGCCGTGCGCGTGTGATGCCCGACCGGCCGTGCGGGTTCGGGCAGCGCTTTGGGTCGCCCGTTGTACAGGTATGGTTTGATTCTGGAATCGGGCGTGCCAGTGTATGATACATGGGTCGCCCGTGCTGGTTGGTGACGCCCCGCGTCGCGGCAGCCTATCGCCATCTCCAGCCTTATACACCGCGAGCGACCAACCGGTGCGACGCCTGGATGTCCGGTAGGCAGGCGCGTCGTCGCTTATCCCACGCACGCTGCTCGATAAGGACTGCTGATGTGACCAATCCACAACATCCCGTGACGAATGTGCCGCCCGCCGCGCCCAGCCAGCGGCCGGCGTCGCAACGGTCATCACAAACATCGACCGCCGCGCCCACGCCCGCCGCCAAGCGCGCTTGGTGGCGACGGCGGCGGCCAAACCGCGTGAACTACAGCGCCACGGTCGTGGCGGTCACGGCCGCCGTGGTGTTGGTGGTGCTGGGGCTGGTGGGCTACGGCTACTGGGACACCTACATCCGTCCGGCGCACGAGACGGCCGTGCGGGTCGGCAGCCGCGACTACAACATGATCTACTTCGTCAAACGTCTGAAATTGGCGTTCAACGATCCAACCAGGCCCGCCCCCGCCGCCGCCGAGATCGCTGAATTACCCACACGGCTGACGGCGGACATCATCGACGAGGAAGTCTTCGTGCAACGCGCGGGCACGCTTGGTGTGAGCGTGCCCGATAGCGAGATCGATGGCTACATGGCCGAGCGACTGGCGGCGCCGTTCACGCGCAACGACGCCGGTGAGGTCCAGTACAGCCGCACCCTCGAGAACGCGGTGCGTAACCGCCTTCGTCCCAGCGGACTCTCGGTCGCCGAGTACCGTCGCGCCCTCCACGGCCAGCGATTGCGCCAGGAGGTGCGCCGTCACTTTGACCAGGGTCTGGCCGAGGCATTGCCGGCCGTGCGTTTCCGTCAGATCGCGGTGGCCGATGAAGCCAAGGCGCGCGACCTGAAGGGGCGGCTCGATGGCGGTGGTGACTTCGCCGCGCTCGCCAGCAGCGACAGCGATGACGCCGCCACCAAGTCCGATGGCGGGTTGAAGGACTGGACACTCAAGGGGTTGCTCGCCCCGGAGATCGAACAAGCGGCATACACGTTACCGCCCGGCCAGGTATCCGAGCCGGTCAAGAGCGGCGACCGCTGGTATCTGCTCAAGGTTGAGGAGCGAACCGAGAGCCGCCAAGTCACCGATCGTGAACGCGCCACGCTCGCCGACAAGCAACTGTCCGACTGGCTGACGGCGCGGCGCGACGAGTTGGGCGCCCGCGGCTACCTTGATGATCGTGAGCGGCTCGACTACGCGCTGGAGCATTCCAACGCGCTGGAGGTGGCGCGTCGCGGTCAAGGGGCGCGGCCGGGTCAGCCGGGAGCGCCGGTGCGCCCGGGCGGGTTGCCGCCGGTGATGCCGCGGCCGGCCAACCCACCGGCAGGGGGTACGGCTCCATGACCATCCCAATCGGTTCCCCCGCCCCGATTGGTGTCGGCTTGATGGGTATGGGTGTCGTCGGCAGCGGCGTCGTGCGCACGCTGGCCGAGCGCGCGGACCAATTCACGCGCACTGTCGGCCGGCCGCTCGCTGTCCACCGTGTGTTGGTGCGCGATCCCGACCGAGTGCGTGATGTGACCGTGGATCGCGCGCTACTGACCACCAGCCCCGACGACCTGCTCGATGACGCGAGCATCCATGTCGTCATCGAGGTGATGGGCGGCGAGGAACCCGCGTACACCTATATGCGGCGGGCGCTGGAATCCGGCCGCTATGTCGTCACCGCCAACAAAGAAGTCATGGCGAAGCATGGCCCCGAGCTGCTGGCGATCGCCCGCCGCACCGGTGTTGACATCCTGTATGAGGCCAGTGTCGGCGGCGGAATTCCCCTGATCGCGCCGCTCAAGCGCGATTTGCTGGCGAATGAGATCACCTCGATCCAGGCGATCATCAACGGCACCACCAACTACATCCTCACCCGTATGGCGCGCGAGGGCGCCGATTACGCCGTTGCCCTGCGCGCCGCCCAAGATTTGGGTTACGCCGAGGCTGACCCGCGCAACGATGTCGAAGGGATCGACGCCGCGTACAAGCTGGCGATCATGGCCTCGCTCGCCTTTCGCACCCGCGTCCGGCCGGCGGACATCTTTCACCAGGGGATCACCCACCTGACGGGGCGAGATTTTCGTTATGCCGCCGAACTGGGATACGCGATCAAGTTGCTCGCGATCGGCCAGCGCGCCGAGCACCGCGTTCAGGTGCGCGTCCATCCGGCGCTCATCCCGCTCGATGCGCCGCTGGCGAAGGTGGACGGCGTGTTCAACGCGGTGCAGGTCGAGGGCGATCTGACCGGCATGGTCTTTTTCCAGGGCCGTGGCGCCGGTTCGATGCCCACGACCAGCGCCGTGGTTGCCGACCTGCTGAATATCGCGCACGGCATCGCCCAGGGCGCATCCGAGCGGTTCTTGTGGCGCGAAGATCCCGCCGCGGTGATCCAGCCGATGGACGAGGTGCGCACCCGCTACTACATCCGCTTGCAGGTGCCCGACCGCGCCGGTGTGATCGCCGCGATCACCCGTGTGCTGGGTGAGGAGTACGGCATCAGTATCGCCTCGATCATTCAGAAGGAGACGAATGAGGCCGACCAAACCGCCGAGCTGGTGTTCATGACACACGATGCGCGCGAGGCCGATGTGTGCGCCGCCCTTGATCGTGTCGCGGAACTCGACGCCGTGGCGGCGGTTGGCACGTTCTTGCGGGTGCAAGGAAACGCCTGAATCCCGAGTGGCGCAGACCCCCATATCATGCGGGAGCGGCGGAGGACGCGTGACAACCCACGATGACCGGCAGACAGAATTGTTGCGCGGCACGGTGGCGCGACTCGAGGATGAGTTGCGCGATACTCGCGTGGTGATCGCGAAGTTGGTGCAGGCACTCGACGAGTCGCGTGGTCAGGTGTGGGAATTGTCGGGAAGGCTGGCCCAGGTCGAGGACGCGGTCCAGGAGATCACGCCGCAACTGGCCGGTATCCTCGCGTTCGATGACCAACTGCATCAGATCCGTGAGGGAATTTCCGTCGTTCACGAGCAAGGAATAGGCGCGGCCACGCGTGTCGCGGAGCTTGAGCGGGAGTTGGATTCATCAACCGATCACGAGCGGCAGACCGCGAACGAATTGTCGCGTCGCCTCGATGCAGTTGAGCGCTATACCCAGGGCACCGGGGTCCGGTTTGACAGTCTCGACGAAGCGAGCCGCCGCTCAATGGAGACAGTGATGCTGTTGCGGCGGGACATTGAGGATTCTGCACGGGCGACGGAGGCGGTGGGAACCCGTCTCGCCCGCGTGATCGAGTCCAGCAATCGCGTCGATCAGGAATTTGGCCGGATCGCCGGTGACCTCGACGGGCTGCACAAGCAGGACGAACTAATCGCCGAGCGCGCGCAGGTCTACGGTGAGGCGATCAAACGGGTCGAGGGCCAGATCTCGACGGTCGCGGCGGATGTCGCGGTCAAACACAATGTGATCGAGGGTTTGGAACTGCTCCGCGTCGAGACGCACCGGCTGGAGGGACGGATTTCGGGCCTCGAAGCGGCGGCCGGTCTCCTGCACGAGCGTGATGAAGAGACTGTTCGCCACGTCTCACTGGTCGATGGCAAACAACGCGGTTTGGTGGAGCGGCTGACCGGGTTGCAGAGCGATTTCGCCGGCTACCGTGATCAGGTAAGCGAACAGTTCCAGTGGCTTCACCAGTTGCAGGAGCGACTCAAGCGCCGCCAACTGGAGGAACTGGAGCGCGACCTGCGCGAGATGCGAGTTCACGCCTTCCGCGTAGAAGAAGCATGGGAACGAAGGGATACGTGACGCCCCGGCGTCGCTTTTCACGTATGGTGGATAGATGACCGCTACACCCGGCACGACCGACCGCACGCGCGGGGTTCTCCGCCGATACCGCCAGTATCTGCCGGTCACGGACGCAACCCCGCTGATCAGCCTCGGCGAGGGCAGCACGCCGCTGGTGCGCTCGCGCCGCATCGCCGAGCGCGCGGGTGTCGGCGCGTTGTACTACAAACTCGAGATGTGCAACCCGACCTTCTCCTTCAAGGATCGGGGCATGGTCATGGCAGTGGCGAAGGCGGTCGAGGCGGGCGCGCGGGCGGTGATGTGCGCGTCAACCGGAAATACCAGCGCCTCCGCGGCCGCGTATGCCGCCCACGCCGGTCTTGAGGCGTACGTGGTCGTACCCAACGGCAAGATCGCCGCCGGAAAACTAGCGCAGTCGGTGATGTACGGCGCTCAGATCCTGGCGGTGGACGGCAACTTCG
>JBBQJF010000403.1:0-4514 GCA_038325665.1 Dehalococcoidia bacterium
GGCGTGGGTGGCGACACCGTCCGCGGAGCCTTTGAAGGCGAGCACGGCGCAGACGACCATCTCCCGGTACTTTGCGGGCAGGGCGTGGCTGCCGTCATCGCGGTCGCCGTGTAGCAGCGCGAGACCCGCGAGCCGGTTGTAGGCGTCGAGGAACTGCGGGTCATGTTCGGCGACGTAGCGGTGTGACGGATAGATGTACCCGCGTCCGGCCTCCATCTCTTCTAAGAGTTGCTCCGTTGTAGGCTTTGTTCCGTCCATCCTTGTCCTCTCCTTTCTCCTCGTACGAGCACACGACCCCCGGAAGTTGATGTTCTGTGGAAATGTGCCATAGCGCGCAAAGTATTCCACATAAAGGAACACAATGTCCACGACGTTGCCCCGACGGTCGCCCAGGGATCCGTGCTCAGCACGCGCGAGGAGGTCGACGCCAGCTTCACCCGCGTCACCAACTCAGGCTACTGAGGAGCCGGCGTCGGTCGGGGGCGCCATACTTCATCAATCGCTGCGGGCAGGAGCGAGGATAGAGCGGACCCACTTCGAGCTGTCTCGCGTGGCTGCACGGGCAGCCCTCAGTACTGTGCGTCCGCGACGCTCCCGCGCCTTCCGGCTCCTTCTCATCTTCGCTTTACCGACACACCCCGATTGAACTCCAGGGTTGACGGATCCTGTGGCGTGTTCTAAGGTACGGATCATTAAGCGCACAGTAGTACACACTTGGCGAGCCTGCTGGGCGCTAACCGGGAGGAACGGACTGTGCGAACGGCGGTAATCGTCGCGGGTGAGCGCGAGGGCACGATCGGGATCCGAGACGAGAGCGTATCGTTCTCAGTAACTGAGCCGGAGAGCGCTCGCCGTTATCAGCCCGGCGTTCGCCACCAGGGAGGTCGCGATGAAGTACCTGCGCATCTACGCTGGACCCGATGGAGAGTCGCACTTCGAGGACGTGGAGGTGCCAAGCCATCCGGTCGGCGACGCGATCCAGTCGGAGCCGATCACGGCGACCGGCGTGATCTTCCGCCAAGCGCCGCATGCCGACTTCATCGACTGGCATAACGCCCCACGACGACAGTTCGTTGTTCACCTACGGGGCGATACCGAAGTCCAGGCCAGCGATGGCGAAATTCGGCGCATCCCGGCCGGCAGTGTCGTACTGGCGGAGGATGTGACAGGAAAAGGGCACACGACTCGCGGGCTCACAGGCGACCGCCTCACGCTGTTCATCCCGTTACCGGTATCGTGATCAGGGTACCATCCGGCTCGGGCCACATCCCGGCACTGCGCCCGAAGCGGCTTTCAATTCAGGATTCGCCACATCTACGCCGGTCGACCGCGCCTTGCGCATCATTCAGTGGCGCCCCGGCTACCGGCGGCTGGCATCCTTTTGAGGAGAGGAACATGCGCGACCAAGCCTGGCATGAAGAGACGATTGAACTCCCCACCGGCAGGGTCCGCCTCGACCGTGTGGGAAGCGGCGACGCTCTGGTGGTGCTCCATCAGGACATCGGCAACCCTGGCCGTCTGTGGCTGTACGAGGAGTTGGCTCGGCAGTTCACGGTCTACGTGCCGGACCTACCCGGCTATGGCGGGTCCGACCGGCTAGACTGGGCGCGGCACCCGCGCGACCTAGCGATCGTGCTCAACGTGCTCCTCGACCGGCTCAATCTCACCTCGGTTACGCTGCTCGGGCTCGGCTTCGGCGGCTGGCTCGCCGCCGAGATGGCGACGATGAATTCCAGGCGACTGAAGCGGCTGGTGCTGGTTGGGGCCGCCGGCATCCGTCCGAAAGAGGGGTTCATCCTTGACCAGATCCTGACGGGCCACCTGCAGTACGCGCAGGCGGGGTTCCACGACCCGGCCAACTTCGAACGGCAGTTCGGCACCGAGCCGGCCGCCGAGCAACTGAAGACCTGGGACTTCAACCGCGAGGTGATCGCCCGCATCGCCTGGAAGCCGTACATGTTCTCGCTGCCGCTGCGGCCCCTCCTCGGCTGCGTAGAGGTGCCGACGACCGTGGTTTGGGGACGGCACGACCGCGTGGTGCCGCTGGAGTGCGGCGAAGCGTACACGCGAGCCATCCCCCATGCGACGCTGAAGGTCGTGGAAGACGCCGGGCACTTCGTCGAGATGGAGCGGCCGGAAGCGCTGGCGGAGATCATCCTCCAGCCCGTGCTGAACTAACAGAAAGGGATTGAGCGCATGTTCCTAGGATACTTCACCGAGCGACCGTATCAGGATCCCGGCTCCGGCTATTTCGGCGCCACCGGCCGGCCCATCGAAGATCTCGGCATCAGCAACGGCGACTATGACCCGACCATCGCGGCCGACCTGTACCATCGGTACTTCGACGAGAAGCTGTACGCCGAGTCGATCGGCTTCGACGGCTTCATGATGAATGAGCACCACAGCACGCCGTTCACGCTCGGCAGCGTGGTCAACATCGAGGCCGCTATCCTGGCCCGGATCACCACCAAGGCCAAGATCGTCCTGCTCGGCAACGTGCTGCCGATCTGCGACGACCCTATCTTCATGGCCGAAGCGCTGGCCATGATCGACGTGATCTCACGCGGCCGTCTCGTCTCCGGCTGGGTGCGCGGCACGGGCCGCGAGAGCGTCTCCCACAACGGCCAGGCCCCCTTCAACTGGGAACGGTTCCAAGAGGCGCACGAGCTCATCCTCAAGACCTGGACCACTCCCGGGCCGTTCCGCTGGGAGGGCGACCACTACCAGTACCGGTACGTCAATCCGTGGGCGCGGCCGTACCAGCAGCCGCACCCGCCGATCTGGATCCCCGGCGTGCTCAGCGTCGCCACGCTGGAGTGGGCGGCGCAGAAGCGGTATCCCTACATCATGACCGCCACGGACGAGGAGCCGACGAAGCAGTCCTTCGATCTCTACCGTGCGATCGCCAAGGAGGTCGGCTACGAGGCCGGTCCGCAGAACATGGGCTACCTGATCAAGGTCCACCTCGACGAGACGGAGGAGCAGGCGTACGAGGTCGGGCGCAAATTCCTGCAAGGCCCGAGCAACCCCTTCCTGGAAGGCAACCAGGGGACCGTCAAGTCGCATCTGCAGAACCTGCCAGGGCTGACCTCGCGCACCAATCTGCTGCCCACCGTGGCCGCCCGTGCGGCGCTCGCCGCCCGCGGCATCACGCAGGCGGGCGGCCCCGTCGCCCCGGGCAGCTACGAGGACCAGATCCAGAAGCGCGGTATCATCGCAGGCACTCCCAAGAGCGTGCTGCCGAAGCTACGCCACATCCTCGAATACGTGCGTCCAGGCTCGATCATCTTCTGGGACGGCGATGGGGCGATGACCCACGACGACGCAATGCGGAGCCTGCGCCTGTTCGGCGAAGAGGTGTTGCCGGTACTGCGCGAGTGGGCAAAGGAGCTCGACCTGCCCAGCCCGTTCGAGGCCGATCCGGCAACCGGACAGCGGCTGCAGCTCGCGGACGCAGTGCCTGGTGTACAGCCCGCGCTGCAGACAGTAGGCGGCTGATGGCATAACAAGGGCGTGTTCGCAACGTGCCGTCGCTGGATCTGAGCGAGTCAGGGACCGCGAATCTGAAATGTGGCTGAGCTAACGTCAGAAGGTGTGGAAATCCGGCGGGCGCCGGAAAGGGGAGCGTCGTACCCTTCCAGTTGAGCTACACCGCCCGTGAGGGCAGCACTGGGGGTACGCCAGCGCTTTTACTCCGACGCTCAAATTTTCTACAGGTCTTGAGATTAGCTCCTGTTTCCGAAGCGGATACACACGGATTTACCTGTCACCAGACTCCATGGTTTCAGGTCAGAAAGTATCGGCGATTGAGGGGTACCTCGGTAACTGGGTCGCAGTTCAGCTCCTTTCCCTCCAGCATGACGCGCACCGGATCATTCGAGACGCTGAACGCGGGTGTGGCCCCGTTCATCACCAAGTCGACCTTCGTCACGCTGCGGCACTGCCGCACGGCCACCAGGTTCCGCTCGGTGCGGAGCGTCCGCGCGATGCCGTGATCGAGCGAGGCCTGCGAGACGAACGTGAGCGTGGTGCGGCCGGGCGCAAAGCCAGTCGCTCCCCATGCGGCCTGGTATGTCACCGGCTCGCAACGCCCAATCGACGCATTGCCGTCGCCAGCGGCTGACCAGGCTACCGTGCCGCCCTTGATTACCATCTCCGGCTTTGCTCCGAAGAATGCCGGCCGCCACAGCACGACATCGGCCAGCCTGCCCGGCTGCAATGAACCAACGTGGTCGGCGATACCGTGCGTCCGCGCTGGGTTGACCGTGTACTTGGCGAGGTATTGGCGGATGCGGGCGTTGTCGTCGTCCGGCTCGTTGCCCGCGCGCCGCTTCATTGCGTCGGCAAGCTGCCATGTGCGCCTCACCGTCTCCCCGATCCGCCCCATCCCCTGTGAGTCGGAGTTAATGATGCTGATGGCGCCCATGTCGTGCAGGATATCCTCCGCCGCGACCGTTGCCCCGCGGATGCGCTCGCGTGCCGCGTCGGCGTCCTCGGCCAGTGCCCGACTCATG
>JBBQJF010000404.1:0-4495 GCA_038325665.1 Dehalococcoidia bacterium
CACGGCCACGCCGAGTACGGCCTCGGCGAACGACTCCAACGCCATCGAACTCGGCGTCAAATTCCGCTCGGACATCGCTGGTCAGATAACCGGTATCCGCTTCTACAAGGGGGCGGCGAACACGGGCACGCACACGGCCAACCTGTGGAGCAGCACCGGCACGTTGCTGGCGACCGCCACCTTCACCGGCGAGACGGCGACCGGCTGGCAGCAGGCGCTGTTCGCGGCGCCGGTGGCGATCAGCGCCGCCACCACCTACGTCGCCTCGTACCACACACCCACCGGCGGTTACGCGGCCGATAGCGGCGCCTTCGCCGTCGCCGGTGTGGACAACTACCCGCTCCATGCGCTGGCGAACAGCGTCGGAGGCGGCAACGGCGTCTACCAGTACGGCGCTGGCGGGTTTCCGACTGACACTTACAATTCCACCAACTACTGGGTCGATGTGGTGTTCGCGCCGTAGCGGCTCGTTTTGGCAACGGCTCAGGCATCATGCGCGACCGGCCGCTCACTCCAATTATCGTGAGCGGCCGGTCGTGCTCTCACCGCGCGGTCGGAGATCGATGGAATGTCACACCGTGGATCGCACGGCGCGCGGGCGTAAGAGTAGAGGACACACCGCTGCATGGACGCCGATTCCATACAGGACGCGCACCCGCGGCTGTCCACTACGATCAGGCGCTCCAGTTCAACAATGTACCATGCGCGCATGCGAACGGAGCGATGGTCGCGCATTGCCACGTTGATACGCGCCCTCAATGGGGGTGTCTGGTTCCTGGACGCGCGGGTTCACGCCTGACCTTGACATGCTCACGCGTACATTGGGGCGGCACACACGCCGGAGACACCCCCATCGATGGCGCACCACACGATCTCACGCTCACGCGGGCAGGCGGCGCAGCTTGGAGAGGCTGCGTAGCTCGCGCGGCGGTTCCAGAAGCCGGCCGCGGATGGTGAACGAGACTTCACCGACGTACACATCGCCGTGCGAGTCCACCGCGATGCCGTGCGGCGCGATGAACCGGCCCGGCTCCTCGCCCTCCTCGGGATCGCCGAACCGCGCGAGCAGCTCGCCGGCCGGGCTGTAGACGCTGACCCGGTGGCCGTAACCGGGACAATCCTGCACCAGGCCGACACCGTTCAACTCGCCGATGTAGACGTTGCCATCGGGGCCGACCGTCAGCCCGCAGGGGCGATGCACGTTGTTCCACATCGCCAAGAATCTACCCTCGGCGTCGAACACTTGGACACGGTGCGCCTCGCGATCGGCGACGTATAGCCGGTCGTCGCGGTCGATTGCGATGTTGTGCGGCACCATGAACTGGCCGGCGTCGATCCCCGGCTCCCCCCACGAGAGGACGTGACGGCCGTCGGGCGCGTACTTATGCACGCGGGCGTTGGCGTAGCCGTCGCTGATATAGATGTGGCCGGTGTGGTACGAAACCGCGGCCTGGGTCGGACGGCAGAACGGCTCACCGCTCCATCGCGGCGCCGGCTTATTGGGCGTGCCGATCGTCATCAGCAATTCGCCCTCGGGTGTGAACTTCGTCACCGTGTGGTTGCCATCGTCGGTGCAATACACCATGCCGTCGGGACCGACCAGGATGCCGTGGGTGCGCTCACTGAAGATGCCGCGCCCGAAGGTGGTGATGACTCCACCCTCGCGGTCGAGCACGATCACCGGGTTCTCGGTGTTGCGCGTGAGAGCGTAGACATTGTCCCGCGCATCCACGGCGACACCCGGTGTCTCGTGCAGGGTCATGCCCTCCGGCAGCTTCTGCCATGCCGTCACTGGCCGGTAGGTGAAGGTCGCGTTGCCCGTGGTCGCCGTCATCGAGGAACCCTCCCGTCGCACACCTTGGCGGCTCGTATCCCGCGATGCGCCGCCGCCGTCGAGTTCCACCGACAGTACGCAACGGCCGCGCGGGCGTCAACCGGGGAGCCAATCGCCGCAGGCCCCACGCCGCGCTCGGGTCCCCGGCGTCATCCATGGTGACAGTCGCGCCGGTCATACCCGCACGGCCATCACCGCCCCTGAGCCTGATCGCGCGATGGCAGGTACACCACCGCGCTCCCGGGAACGGTGATCTCCCCGTGCTGGTTCTCCTCCCAGACCTCCAGTTCAACGGCATTCTGATTGTCCTGTCGGTAGGCGCGGGTGACGCGGCCCTTGAAGGTGAGTGTGTCGCGCGGTGTCGCACGCCCGCGGTTCTGATAACTGACCCGGTGTAACCAACCTCCCGGTCCCGCCCATTCGGTGACGTAGCTGCAGAGCATCGCGCCGTGGAGCGGTCCATGCACCAAGACATCAGGATGTTCTTCGGATTCGGCGAAGGCGCGATCATAGTGGATGCGATGCGGGTTGCGAGTGATCGCGCTGAATAGGAACAACTGCGTCGTACTGGTCGTGCGCTGCCGGGGTGGAAGTTCCATTCCTTCCTGAACGTCCTCGAAGTAGACCTGTGCGTCACCCATTTCGGCCCATCCTTGCTGACGGCCCAACGCTGACCCGCGTTGCACCACTCGACGCGCCCTTCCCAGCCATCCGCCAGCGCGCCTCGCGCCACATGGCGCGCTCGTCAACGCGTGATGCCGGTCGTGCGTTCGACGGCGACCACCTCGTCGCGCTGATTCACGTACTCGGTCTCCGTCACGGTGAACACCATCGGCCCCGTCCGCCCCTCGCGCTCGTACATATCGACGACGCGACGGCGCTGGGTGAGCGTGTCGCCGGGGCGCACGGGCAACCGAAACTCGACCTCGGTGCCGCCCGCCATCGTGCGGGTGGCGCTAATCGCGGGGCGCGCGGCGTCACCCGGCGGCATGGGGATGCCGTCCTCGCGGATGTGGCCGAGCGGCGTGTCACGGGCGAACGGGATAGCGAGGAACAACGGCGGCGCGATGATGCCGCGGTGCGGTCCCGCCGTCGCGGCGTCCGCATCGACATACAGCGGGTTAAGGTCGTCAATCGCGTAGCAGTAGCGCCGGATCTCGTGCTCACTGACCACGTAGCCGGCGACCGGCGGCGACTGGCGCCCGACCATCGCCCGCGCTTCCGCGGTGATCAACCCCTGGGACTCGGCCACGTTCTGCCTCCTCCGGAAATGGGTGTCGGGGGGGACGGCCCCGCGCTTCACGGTCGAGTGGGAGTATACAGGAGGATCGCCGTCGCCACGCTCCAATCGCGTCGCGGCCTCGCTCACCCCGCGGACGGGCCGCGGGTACGTTCGCCGCGGCGATTCATCAAGTATTCACGGTCGCCGTGGGTGACGTGCTCCGGGGTCATCACTCGGGAGATCGCGTTGACGGTCGATTTGGTCAGCGCGATCGACATGGGGTCCTTCGTCAGGAGCTTGCCGGCCAACCCCGTGGCCCGCGCCATCAGTTCGCCGTCCGGCACGACGTGGTTGACGAAGCCCCAGGCAAGCGCATCGGCGCTGGAGAAGCGGTCACAGGTCATCACCAGCTCCTTCGTACGGGCAGGGCCGATCTCGCGCACCAGGCGAGGGAGGGTGTTCCAGGTCAGGGGAATGTCGAGGTCCACCTCCGGGATTGAAAACCACGCCGATTCCGCCGCCAGCCGGATGTCCATACACGCCGCGAACGCGACCGCACCACCGATGGTCAGACCGTTGATCGCGCCGATCGTCACCTGATCCAGCCCCTCCAACGCCGCGCACGAGCGGTTGCCCGCGCCGGCCCGTACCCGCTCCTCCAGCGGATCGCCGGACGACGGGGGCCGGGCGGCCGCGATGTCAGCGCCCGAGGAAAACGCCCGACCGGCGCCGGTGATGATCACCACGCGCGTCCGGTGATCGGTCTCGAGCGCACGGCAAACCTCCAACAGTTCCTCATGCATACGCGTATTGATCGCGTTCAGTTTCTCGGGCCGGTTGAGGATGATCGTCATCAGCGCGGGGCGCGCGGGGTCACGTTCTACCAGCAAGGTATCCATGCATGTCATCTCCATCGCGTTCGGCGGTTCCCGCACGGCGCACCCGGTTTCTGTCGGACCGAGTTCACGCCCAGCCTCGTCACGCTCGAAGTTCCCTGGGAGTCGCCCATGCCCCGCCCTCGCCGGGGCGCCACCGGGCACGATGGTTTGGACCGTCCCCCAACACCCCACACCACGTTCGAGGGAGCGCCATGGACAGCGGTCGCACTCTTCCACACGCGCCGCGGGTCCACATGGACGCTATCGGTGCCTCGGAGGGAGCGGTACCGCGTGACTTGCCGGCATTGATGATACGTCACGACGCACACTGGCGGAGCGATGTGCGTCGCATCGCTCCAACGCCGGCAATCGTGCATCCTCTTGGCGCCTCGGTCTCGGCGTACGGGGTATAATGGGGGGCACCGGAGGCGCTGCTATGACCACCACATCCGCACCCCCACTGATCACGGCCGGCGAGTTGATGCAGTTGCCGGACGACGGGCTGTTCCACGAGCTTGACGAGGGGAGGTTGGTGTGCATGCCCCCATCGGCATTCAAGTC
>JBBQJF010000405.1:0-4489 GCA_038325665.1 Dehalococcoidia bacterium
ATAGGTCGCCGTTCATCCGCCCGGTATGACGCACGCCGCGACCACCGAGTTCGGGTACGGCCGTGGGCGCGTCAGATCCGCCGGCGATGAACAGTCCTGCACTCGTCCCGATCAGAGATTTCATCGCTGTCGCTCCTGTGAGAACCTAACCCCCCGACCCCCGTCACCGCGAGCAGAGGGGGAAACGTGGATCGCCATCGCGCGCCGGCTTCGACGCTCGGTTCGGTTCGTGCGCGTGTCACGGGATGCTGACACGGCGCGCGCCTGACGGCACGCTCGCCCGCGGCCGTCACATGTGTCGTAGTGTCATGGTCGCCCTGACCGCCGATCGCCGGCGCGGTATGCACACGGCCGCGGGCGCCGTCTCCGCCACGAGTCCGGATGGACCGCTGCCGAGACATATTAGCACGTCTTCATCGGTACGCGCGCCGGTGGCGGGCGCGACGACACCGTGTCCGCGCTTGTCCGTCCCCGATCGCGTCTCGGTACTATACTGCAATCAAGGACTACCAGCGCCGTGGAGTATACGTCGTGGCGTTTCCCCTGCCTCCGACCCTGCTTCTGGGGCGCGAGACTGACTTGGCGGACGCGTGCCGTCTCCTGCGGCGAGACGACATCCGGCTGTTGACGCTCACGGGTCCGGGCGGATCGGGTAAGACCCGTCTCGCATTGGAGGTCGCGGCCACCCTCGCCGGGGAATTCTCAGACGGCGCCGTGTTCATTCCTCTCGCCGCCATCGCGGATTCCGGTGATGTCATCGGCGCCGTCGCGCGGGCGCTGGGCGTACCGGAGGCGGCGGGACGGTCATTGGTTGAGAACGTGGTAGCTCGCATCGGCGATCAGGAGGCGCTGTTGCTGCTCGATAACTTCGAGCATGTGCTCGATGCCGCGTCCGTCGTGGCTGATCTGCTATCGGGCTCCGCCGGGCTGACGGTCCTGGTCACGAGCCGGGCGCCGCTGCATCTGCGTTGGGAGCACGAGTTTCCGGTGCCGCCTCTGCCGGCGCCGCCGCTGCCTGATCAGTGGCCGCGCGATGACGCCCGCGCGGCGTCCGCGTCCATCCAACCGACCAACGCTCCACCCGCGCCTGATGGGACGCCGGCGGTATCCGACCCCCGGTCGTACGCGGCGGTCGCGTTGTTCTGCGAGCGCGCCGCCGCCGTCAATCCGGCGTTCGCCCTCACCGCGCGCAACGCGGCAACCGTATCCGAGATCTGCGCGCGGCTCGACGGGTTACCGCTGGCGCTGGAACTGGCCGCGGCCCGGCTTAAGGTGTTGACGCCCGAGGCGCTGTTGACGCGGCTGGCGCGACGGCTGACGGTGCTGACCGGCGGAGCGCGGGACCTGCCCGCCCGTCAACAGACGCTTCGCGCGGCGATCGGGTGGAGTTACGACCTGCTCACGCCGGAGGAGCAGGCGGTGTTCCGCCGGCTGGCCGTGTTCGCCGGCGGCTGCACGATCGAGGCGTCGGAATTCGTAACGCTGGGCGCCGAGAGTGACACACGGGCGGCCGTCGCCGGTGGCACGGACAGCGCGAGCCAAGCCTTCGTGATGCCCGCTGCCGGCGCCGCACTCGACCTGATCGCGTCGCTCGTGGATAAGAGCCTGCTGCGCCAGGAGCCATCGTATCCGCCCGAGCCGGCACTTGATCAACTGCCATCCCACGGCATCGGAGGTGCGCTCGGTCCTCCGGACGATAGCGCGCGGGTCACGATGTTGGAAACCATCCGGGAGTACGCGAGCGAGAAACTCGACGAGGCGGGCGAACTGCCGGCAGTGCGGCGTCGCCATGCCGAATGGGTGGCGGGTCTGGCGGCGCGGGTCGAGTCCCATCTGACGGGCAGCGCCCGCGAGCGGTGGATGCCGTGGCTCGATCCCGAGCGGGAGAACGTGCGGGCCGCGCTGCGCTGGGCGGTCGAGCAGGGGGAGGCGGAACTCGGCCTCCAACTCATCGGGTCCTTCCATCCGTGGTTCACCCGCGGGATGCTGCGCGAGGGACGGCGCTGGGCGGAGCAGTTGCTCAACCTTCCTGGCAGATGGACGCCGGCGCGCGCCAATGCGCTGTATGGAGCGGGTTTTCTCGCGAACGAGCAGGCCGACTATGGAGCGGCCCGCCGGTACTGGGACGAGGTCGTGACGAACTGGCGCGAGGGCGGAGACCGGCGGGTGCTGGCGCGCTCGTTGACCATGCTCGGACGGATGCACCGCGACGATCCCGCGACCGGCCGCGCACTGATTGATCAGGGGATCGCACTCTACCGCGAGCTGAGCGACATACCCGGCCTCGCCTGGGCGCTCAACAATCTCGGCGCGTTCTGCCTAAACGCGGGCGATGCCGCCTCGGCCCCGGCGGCGCTGGAGGAGAGCCTGGCGCTGTGGCGCGCCGCCGGCGATACCTCGAACGCCGCACAGCCACTGCTCAGCTTGGCGTTTCTTGCCTTTCGCACGCGTGACCACGCGATTGCGCGTGCCCGCGCCGAGGAGAGCATGCCGGTGTTTCGCCGCCTCGGTCGCGCGGTCGATCTCTCGCTGGCGCTGACGCTCGTCGGGCACATAATGCAGCAGGAGGGCGAGATCGAGCGCTCGGCCGCCCTGTTTGCCGAGAGCCTCGTGCTGATGGGCGAGGTAGGCAACACCTACCGAATCGCGGCCAGTCTCGCCGGTATCGCGGTGGTCGCGCGCCATCGTGGACAGCGCGAACCAGCCGCGCGATTGTTTGGCGTGGCCGAACGGCTGTGGAGCGCGGACCCGAAGCTGCTCGCCGCGTGGTACGTGCCGCTCTACCGGCATGTGGTCGAGGCGCTCCAGGGCGAACTTGGCGCCCCGGCATTCGCCGCTGCCTGGGAGCGGGGCGAGGCGATGTCGCTCGACGACGCGATCCGCTACGGGCTGGTGGTCGTGGCGGACGCGGGACGCGCGCCGCCGGCGCCCGATGACGCGGCGATGGCGCACGCCGTCACTGACCCCTCCCACCCGGCGGCGCCGTCCTCCGATGCGCCCTCATCACGCGGAGTCGCGCCGGGATTGGACGGTGCGACCACCCTCGCTCCTGTCGGACACGGACAGATTGCTCGGTCGTTCCCCGACGGACTCAGCGCCCGTGAGGTGGAGGTGCTGCGACTGTTAGCGACGGGCATGAGCAACCGCGACATCGCCGGGGCGCTGGTGCTGACCATCGCCACCGTCCAAAATCACCTCGCCAACATCTACCGCAAGATCGACGCCCGCGGCCGCACCGAGGCCGCTGCCTACGCCTACCGCCACGGCCTGGTCTCGCTCCCCACGCGGACGGGATAGTGTTCCCCCGGTCACGGCCCCGCGAGTGTCAGCAGCGTCCATGGCTTCGTCCCCCCGCTTGGTCGCCGCCTTCGGCGGCCGCGTGGAGCGCGAGCGCGAGGAAGTGTCTCAAACGAACCGCGATGGTGTCCTCGCGAAGCTGGGTCAGGCTGATGTCCTGATAGCCGCGCAGCCAGCGGCGAAACTCTTCGAGCGCGCTCAAGCCGATCAGCAGATCGAAGAACCAACCGTCGCGCACGGGCGCGATCGCCCGCTCCTGGTAGCTGGCAAGGAATGATTGCGCCATATCGACACCGTGCATCATCGCGAGGTCGACCCGACACTGGGCGATGTCAAGGCGCGGATTGGAGATCGTCGCCGTGGACCAGTCGATGATCGCGCTGAGCCTGCCGCGACGCCAGACAGTGTTACCCGGCCAGAAGTCGCGATGCACCAGGCACAGGTGCGGCGAGGCGATCGCGGAGATACGTCGCGTGAGTGCGGCTGATACTGCCTGGGCGAGCGGATCCGTGATCAGCGAGCCGGTCAGGGGGCGCCCGGCGCGTTCTCGGATTGCACCAATGTCGTGCGTGGGCAGGAACGCGAGGTCAAAATGACCCGGAGTGATCGTATGGAGCTTGGCCAACGCGTTCGCGAGGCCGGCGGGCCACGCCGGCGCGTCCCGCGGAGCGACGACAGGCCGGCCCTCGTGGCTAATCAAGATCGCCGGGCCGTCAAAGTAGCGGCCCTCAACGTCAAGCAGGAGTGGCCGCGGCGCCGGTACACCGGCCCCGTGGAGGATCGCGAGCGTCCGAAATTCGGCGACGGCCCGCTCCGGTGTGCGCCAATGACCCTCCGGGGCCTTACGCCGGAGAACAACTGTCGTCCGCGCGCCATCGCCGAGCGCGATACCAACGGCATGGACATGAGCATTCAATCCGCCGCGCAGCCGGCGGACCGACACGACGCACCCTCCCGGCAACGCCGCATCGATCATGCATTGAAGACTCGTGCGATCTGGCGCCGTTGCCGGTCTGACCATCACGCTCTCCGTGGTAGGCCGCGCGAACGACGAACCACGCCGCCGTGGTGCGGGAGGTCGCGCCATGTGCAGCCGGCCGCGATGCGCGGCAATTCACGGTCACATTGCATCTCTACCGACGATACCCGCTCGATTGCCCGCGTGTCGCCGTCCCCCGTGCTGAGGGTGGTG
>JBBQJF010000406.1:0-4483 GCA_038325665.1 Dehalococcoidia bacterium
CACGTCGGCATCCGCCACGAGGCGCTTCAGCAAATCGACGCCCCGTGGGTCGGCCAAGTTGAGCGTGATGCCACGCTTGCTGCGATTCACCCAATTGAAGTTCGGCACCCGCTCCCACGGCTGTTCGATGTCGGTGACGGCCGCTCCGCGCCAGCCATCGATCCTCTGCACCGACTCCACCTTGATCACGTCCGCCCCGGCGTCGCCCGCGATCTGCGTTGCCAGTGGCCCAGAGAAGAACATCGTGAGGTCGATGATCTTCAGCCCCGCCAGTGGCGGCGGGGTCGTGACGACTGACCCCGCGCTGGCGGCCGGCGCCCCCGCACCTGATTCCGAGGCAGTGGTCGCCGGCGCTACCCCCTCCGCGCCATCCAGTTCGCGGAACACCTCGTCGGTGTGCTCTCCCAACAGCGGCGGGCGGTAGGGGCGCGACGCGGTGACGGTGGATTTGTACGGCACGCCGGGTACGGCCACCATCCCCGCCCGCGGGTGGTCGAGATTCACGAAGAAGCCTCGCTCACGGTGTGGCGGCAACGCGACAATCTCGGCCATGCTCGGCACCAGGCCGAAGGGCACGCGCCAGGTCTCGGCCTCGTGAAACAGCTCCTCCGCCGTTCGGTCGCGCACCGCCTCCTCGAAGACGTGACGAAGCTCGCCCGCCAGACGAACGCGCTCGCGGCCCGCGTACCTCGGGTTCGCAGCGATGTCCGGCCTGCCGATGAAGTCGCAGAGCATCGCCCACTGGGCGGCCGTCAGCACGTTGACGCCGATATAGCCCTCGCGCGCCGGCAGCATGAACGACGGCCCCGGCCCCAGGCTCGAATTGCGCGCGGGCAGCTCACCCGTGTACTCGTAGCGCAACGACGGGAACAGCGCGCTCGCGAGGGTGGCCTGCTGCGCGCTCACGTCCACATGCTCGCCGTGCCCGTGGGCGTTTCTGCCGAGGACGGCGAGCAAGGTCGCGACGGCGGCGAATGCCCCCGTCAGGGTCTCGGTGATTGCCCCGCCCGCTTGCAACGGTTCACGGCCGGCGAGGCCGCAGGTCCGCGCCCACCCGCCGGCGGCGCACGCGATCAGGTGCGACCACTCGTAGCCGGCGCGCGGTCCGTCCGAGCCGAAGCCGGAGACAGTTGTCAGGATGAGGCGGTCATTCCAGGCGCGAAGCTGCTCGAAGCCGATGCCCCGGGCGGTGAGCTGGCCCTCGGTCTCACCCGCGATCACGACATCATACCGGCGAACCAGGCGTTCGAGCTGCCCGCGACCATGCGCGCTCGATAGGTCGAGCATCACCCCGCGTTTGCTCGTATTGAAGTAAAAGAATGCCGCGCTTCGTTCGGGGTCGGGGCGACCGTCCGGGAATGGGCCGAGGTTTCGTGAGCGATCGCCGTCCGGCGGCTCAACCTTGACGACATCCGCGCCCATGTCCGCGAGCAGCTTCGCGCAGAACGGGGCGGCGATTCCCTGGGAGATATCCAGCACTCTCAGTCCGGCGAGCGGTGCACCCATGTCCTGGCCCTCCTCCGCCGCATTATACGCGCGGCCACCGCATGGGCCACACGGCCGGCCTGCCCGGCAACCGTCGCGGGGCGGAGGAAATCAACGCGGTGGATTGGTGAGTTGGTGCGGCCGGAGGCGCTGCTGCCGCGTGCCTACTGGCTGACGCGGGCGCGGATCACCGCCGTGCAGCATGACGGCCTGACGGCGCGTGAGCGCGAGATCGAGGTGTTGGTCGGACAGCGCCACACGAACCGTGATATCGCGACCGACATCATGCTGGCCGGACGCACCGTGGCCACGCATGTGATCGACATCCTAAACAAGCTCGATGTCGACTCCCGCGCCGAGATGGCAATCTGGGCCGTGTCAGGGATTGGTAAGGAGCGTACCACAGCCGGGTGCGCGGGTACGACCGCCGCGCGACGGCTCCTTCTTGGTGTGCACCTCTATCCGGAGGGCGACGTATCGATCCGTGGCGGGCGGGTATACACCAGGTGCGCCGCGCTTCGCTCGACCCCTCATCCCCTTCCCGGTCCGCTCCGACAATGGCTGTCCCTTTGACGCGACATTGCGGCATGGGGACGGGCGGCACATCGTCGTGCGCAAGGTGGAGTGTCGTGTCGCGAAAACTACGTACTCGGCCAGCAAAACTACGTGGTCGCCCACGATGGCAACGCGGACCGGCCGCGCAACACTGCACGTGTCGGGCGGAGATGCACACGAACACACACCGCTGCCGCTGCCACTCATGCGCCCGGCCCGACTATCGATTCTCCCGGCAGTCGCGCATGCCCCCACGGGGACGCCACCAGCCCATGACGAGCGGCGGCGTTCCCCACACCTATTTGCACAGGAGTGCCCATGACCCCAGGTGGTACACCCCGCCGGTGAGCCGCCACGGCGGCCCCGTACCCCACGGTCCCCCCGAACAGGTCGGGGACGCGGACACGACCCACCAGCCCACACCCATACAAACCGGAGGAACCGCCGCCATGACAACCATGACCACGACCCCGTCCCTGCTGTCCGATGCCGACCTCGACCGCTTCGGCGGGCGGGCCGCCGGCTATGACCGCGACAACCGCTTTTTTGCCGAGGACTTCGCGGAACTGCGCCAGGCCGGCTACCTGCTGCTGGCCGTGCCGCGCGCGTTCGGCGGCCAGGGCCTGGACCTCGCCGGGGTGGCGCGCGAGCAACAGCGCCTCGCCACCCGCGCCCCCGCCACCGCCGTGGCGACCAATATGCACCTGTACTGGACCGGGATCGCCGCCGACTTGCTGCGCGCCGGCGACACCTCCTGCCAGTGGATCCTCGAGGAAGCGGCCCGCGGCGCGGTGTTCGCCGCCGGTCACGGGGAGGCGGGCAACGACTTCCCGGTGCTGATGGCCACGGCCCGCGCCGAGCGGGTGACAGGCGGCTACCGCTTCTACGGGCGCAAGAACTTCGGCTCGCTCAGCCCGGTATGGACCTACCTGGGCCTGCACGGGTTGGACACCGCCGACCCGGCCAATCCCAAGGTGGTGCACGCCTTCATGCCGCGTGAGACACCGGGCTACACGATTCAGGAGACGTGGGACACGCTGGGCATGCGCGCCACCTCCAGCGAGGACACCATCCTCGACGGCGCCTTCGTCGCGGACGAGTTCATCCTGCGGGTGGTTCCGGCCGGGCTGGGTGGGGCGGACGCCTACGTCCTGGGGATTTTCGCCTGGGCGCTGCTCAACTTTGGTGCGATCTACACCGGCCTCGCCCGCCGCGCCTTCGAGTTGGCGGTGGGCGGCGCCCGGTCCAAGACGTCGGTGGCGATGGGCGGGCGGGCGATGGCCTACAACCCGATGGTGCAGCACTCCGTCGCGGAGATGATGATCGAGTTGGAGCGGATGGAGGCGCACATCGCGCGCATCACCACCGACTGGTCCACGGGGGTGGAGCATGGCGGCGCCTGGCCGGCGAAGATCGTCGCGGCCAAGTACGCCTGCGTCGAAGGGGCGAAGCGGGTGGTGGACCTGGCGCTCGATGTCACCGGCGGCGGCGCCATGTTCAAGACCAACGAACTGGAGCGGCTCTATCGCGACGTGCGCGCCGGCGGCTTCCATCCCGCCAACGCCGCCCTCACCCATGAGATCGCCGGCAAGACCGCCCTCGGCATCCTCGGTGAGGAGCCGCGCTGGGGGTAGCGGGCGTCCCCGTGTGTCGCGCTGCGCGCGCCTCATCGTCGAGGCGCGCGCTACTAGGGCGTGTTTGCAAAGGGGTCCTACAAATTCAGGTCTCACGTGTCGGTCAGATTCAACACCTCGGCTTTGCAAACACGCCCTAGGAAGACGGCGTGACGAGGCTGTCGGGGTCGGATAGAGCTACCAGTCATTCGCACGAAATATAAGGAGCGACAACCATGCCACGCGTCATGAAGTCCGCAATTCGGCCGCGTCTCGCCCTCCCGGCGCTGTTCGCGGCCGCCCTGCTCACGATAATCGGTGTCCACTATACCGGTAGCGCGCGTGCGGCACAGGGGGCAGCCCCGCGGGCGGTGTCCGCCGCCCCGGCCGCCCAGCAGCCGCCGGCGCTCGAGCGGTTCGCCGTTTACGGCCTGCCCTCCGGCAAGGCCACAGGCAACCCGGTCCATGTCGCATTCCCGGCCGGCACCAACCTCAAGCATGTCCACGGCGGTCCGACCTTCGTCTATGTTATCAGCGGCTCGCTTACTATCACCGAGTCGAACGGCATGACACAGACCTACACCGCCGGGATGTTCTTCTCGGAAGGACCAGGGCACATCCACACCGTGGTCGTCGCTCAGAGCGCCGAGGTGTTCTACCTCCAGTTCCTGCCCCCCGATGCCGAGGACACCATCCCAGTGCAGTAATAGGAAGCACAGTGCCTCGTCCGGCGGCGTGCCGCGCATCCGTTGCTATCGTCTCCGGGTGCGCAGCTATCCCGCCGTTCATGAATGTCCCCGGCGGCCGGTGAACGAAATGGCTGCAATCCC
>JBBQJF010000407.1:0-4463 GCA_038325665.1 Dehalococcoidia bacterium
GTACACCAGGCGCGTTGCGGGACAGCCCGGTCTGAAACGCGCCCGCGAGCCGCTCCGCCAGCCGCCGGTCTACCGGCTTATTGAAGAGCGTCAGCGACCCGTTGATCGCGGGGTTGGACGCGCCGTTGAGGTGTACCGACACGGCGATGTCAGCGCCGGCGGCATTGCAGAAGGCGGCGCGTTCGTCTAGCCCAAGGAACACGTCGGCGTCGCGGGTCTGGGTCACCGTCGCGCCGTCGGCCTGCAACCACGCGCGTAGGGTGCGGGAGATGTCGAGCGTGACGTCTGCCTCGCGCAGCACCCGACCGTCCCCGAAGTCGAACGCACCGCCCGACTCCTCCCGGCCGCCGTGACCCGGGTCGAGGCAGATGCGCTTGCCGGCGAGCGGCCCGCCGCGCGCAGTTGCCGCGAACGACCCCACCGACGCCGAAGCGCTCCCACTGCCTGCTGACGCGGGCGGCGCCGTCAACTTCGTTCCGATCATGATTAGGTTTGGGTCGGTGATGCCGTTGGCAGCAGCGAGCGCGGCCGCGAAGGCGGCCGAGCCATAGATGCGCTCGGCAATCACGGCGAGCGTATCGCCCGGCTCGACCGTGACCTGGCGGGCCGGGACGCGGTCATTGCCGCCTGGGCGGGTATTCCCTGTCATGGCGATCGCCGCGTCGGTCGCGGGCAGCGTCAGCGACATACCCGTGACCAGCCGGTCCGGATCGGCCAGCCGATTTGCACTCGCGATCCGGCCGATAGCGTCGGCAGAGCCGTAGAAGCGCACGGCGATCTCAGAGAGTGTGTCGCCCGGCTGCACGGTCACATTTGACGGGCGCGGCCCCGGCTGTGCAATCGCGGGCCGCGCCCGCGCGCTCAAAAGGCTCAACGCCGCGACCGCGATCACGACCACCCCCACCCGTGTCACTCGCGCGATGCCATGGCCGTGCCGTGCTGGCTGGCTTACAAGGCACTGAATCACGTTGACTCGTTTCATAACGTTTGAAAACTCCGCGCTTGGTCAAAACCAACGTGGGAAGGCACCACAATGCGTGACCAAATCGACCTACTTGATGAATAAAGTGTCAAGAAATGTAATCCACCGCGGCGCCTTTGATAACTTTACGAGTGCTGTTCCAAGGGTGTCAACATGGTTAGCGGTCAATCTCGTGGCAGGTAGACACAATAACAGTACGTGTTCAGCCGTCAGCGCCCGGTGGCCAGTTCACTCGGAGGCGTCACCGAGGTGGTGGCCCCATCCCATCCCGATGTGCATCGACACTCGCGACCGCCGGGCATCCTTGTACTGGAAGCTGATGGCCCGGAGTTGAACGCTTGCCCGCGATGTCGCGGCCGATCGGTGGGTGCGTACCGGTCATGTGGGGGCGAATGAGGTAGGCGCTGGCGCTCGTGGACATACGGCGACGTGAGGCGTGGCTCAATCGTGGGTGAGGACTGGTATGCGTCATGCCGAGGAGTAGCGCTTACCCCTGGTCGGCCTCGGCGCCGGACCAGCGCCGCACGGCGGGGGCGAGCACGCGCAGTACCAGGACGCGAAGCGCGCCGGCCAGCGGGATTGCCAGGAGCGCACCAAGCAGCCCGCCCACCGCCGCGCCCGCGGACAGGGCGAACAGCGTCAGCGGCGGGGGAATGTCCGTCTGCTTGCGCATGATGTTCGGCAGCAGAATGTTGCTCTCGACCTGTTGCAGCACGATGTAAAACACCAGCACGATCGCGGCTTGGGTGGGTGAATCGATCAGGGCGACGGCCAGCGCCGGTACCGCCGCGATGATCGGACCGGCCACCGGGATCAGTTCGCCCAATCCCGCGATCACCGCCAGCACCAGCGGGTACTCGACGCCGATCACGCGCAGTCCCACATAGCTCAGCAGACCGATAATCAGCCCGACCAGAGCCTCGGCGCGGACGTAGCCGCCCATCGTGCTCGTGATCTCGCCCACCACGGCATCCGCGTCATCGCGGCGGGTCCGTGGGAAGAGTGACAGCAGGAAGCTCTTCATTCCCGGGGCGGCAAGCAGCAGATAGATCGACATCACCAGTACGAGCACCAACTCGGTGACGCTGGAAAGGATCGTCAACGGCAGCGATACCACCAATGAGCCGAATCGATCAACGATCGAGCGGATATTACCGGCAACCTCATCCTCGCCAAACGGGAGCGGATCCCAGCGGTCGAGCCATTCGCCGCCGCGTTCGACCAGCCCAGGGCCGTTGACGATTAGTGCGCGTGCCTGCTCCACCAGTCCCGGGACTACCAGCCAACCGGCGCCGCCGATAACGAGCACGACCACCAAATACACGGCCAGGACCGCCAGCGTACGCGGTAGCCACCGCTCCAACCACGTCACCGCCGGCGCGAGCGCGGTCGCGATCACGACCGCCGCCAGCAACAGCATCAACGGGTGCGCCAGTATCCAGAGTGCGGCCAGCAGCCCGAGCGCCAGAGCCAGGACAAGCGCCTGGAGGAGCGCGTTGCGCCACACGGAACCCGCGGCCGTCGTACTATCGCCGGCGGGTGGCCGTGCAGTCGGCGGTCCGGCCGGCGGGGGAGCGTCAGTCATCAGCGTTCCATCTCCTCACTTGACGGTTGCCCGACCAGGGTCTCCGCCCGTCATTCGACGCCCGCGTTGTGTTGCCTCGCGTCCAGCGGTGATACCAGCAGACGGTCGATCCGTTGCGCGTCCATGTCCACCACCTCGAAGCGGAACCCACCCCAATCGAAGTTGTCCGCGACGCGCGGCAGCTGGCCCAATTGCATCATCACGAATCCGGCCAGCGTATGGTAATATCCCTCTCGCTCACGCGGTAACATCTTGATGTTGAGCAGTTCTTTCACCTCATCCACGGGCAGAAGGCCGTCCAGAAGCCACGAGCCGTCGTCGCGCTTGACAACCGGCTGCTCGTGTACGGAGTTCGGCATCGGAATATCACCGACCAGCGCTTCGAGTACATCATTGAGCGTGAACAAGCCCTGCACGCCGCCGAATTCATCCACGACCAGCGCCATGTGCATGCCGGATTGCTTAAACATCTCAAGCACCCGAAGCACCGGCATGTTCTCCGGCACAAACAGTGGTTGTGTCATGGTGACGCGCAAATCCATGCCCTCGCCAGATTGAGAGCGCGTCCATAGATCCTTCACTGATACGATGCCGATCACCTGGTCGAGATCGCCCTGACAAACCGGGAAGTAGATGTGCGGGCTGGCCGCCATCGCCTGCTGACTCTCGGACAACGGGTCATCGATATCGAGCCACACGATCTTGCGGCGCGGAGTCAATAACTCGCCGGCGCGCCGGTCGCCGAGACGGAAGACGCTTGCCACCATCTCCTGCTCCGCGAGTTCGAAGATGCCGGCGTCGGTACCCTGCTGGATCATCATCGTCACCTCTTCCTCCGTGACCGGCGGCTCGGTTGACGGGCGCGCGCCCAGCAGGCGCAGGACGGTTTCGGTCGAGATGCTGAGCAGTGCAACGAATGGGCGGGCGACGATCGATAGCACACGCATCGGCCGCGCCATCCGCGATGCGATCCCCTCCGGGTTCTGCAATGCCAGCCGCTTCGGTACCAACTCGCCGATGATGAGGGATAGATACGTGATCGCGATCACGACGACCGCGATCCCGATCGCGTTGCTGTAAGGCGCGAGCGCGGGCACGTCTCTGAGCCGCTCCGCGAGTTGCTCCGAAATCGTCGCGCCGCCGAACGTACCGGCGAGGATGCCGACGAGTGTGATGCCAATCTGGACGGTGGAGAGGAAGCGATTGGGCGAGTTCACCAGTTCCAGCGCGACGCGGGCGCCGGCATCGCCCGTGTCCGCCCGCTGCTTGAGACGTATCTTGCGCGCCGAGACAACCGCCATCTCGGACATGGCGAGAATACCGTTGCCGATCACGAGCAGCAGGACGATCAGGACCTCGATACCGATGGCGGCCATGCCGCGTTTACCTCATGGTGCAGGCCGGGGATGCGAGTGCCAGGTTATGGCTGGCACGTATCAACACGGATAGTCGTGCAGCAACCGGCGGTCAAAAGCGCGTCCAACCCGGGGTTGAATCTGGGTCGACCGCGTGGCACGAACGTACCGGCGTGTGCTTCGCCTCGCGTCTCGAATCCCGTGGGGAGAGAGGGTGGCCGGCGGGGCAGACGCGCCCTCCCGTTGCCGTGGAGGGCGCACCCTTAAACTGAAGGCTGACCTACAACCGCCCGGCTGTCTCGGCCTCGCGCTCGATGTCGGCAGCATGCGCGTTGTCGCGGCGGCGCATGACGATCGATGCCGTGATCGCCACACCCAAGACGAGGATGATCACCGCGAGGCTGACCAGCGCCGGGATCTTGTAGATGTCCACTAGCAGCATCTTCGTGCCGACAAACACCAGCACCGCCGCCAGCGCCGGCTTGAGGTAGCGCAACTCGGCCAGATAGCCGCTGAACACGAAATACAGCGCGCGCAGCCC
>JBBQJF010000408.1:0-4452 GCA_038325665.1 Dehalococcoidia bacterium
AACAGCGGGCCAGTTCGTTCTAGGACGTCGCTCATAACCTGGCAATCACCCTTATGCTCTGCAGGGTCGCCTCCTCCGTCTCTTGCAGGGAAAGGAGCCGGGGTTCGTACTACGGTCTCACTCTCTCGTGGCTGAATCTGAGTGGATCCTTGATGAAAGTCGGCACGAGTTGGCGTCTACGTTCGAGTCTGAACTCCCTGGGTGGCACGGGGCGCAAAGTGACGCTATAGTAGTCGCTCTTCTCGCGGTGATTATAGCCACGCTCGCGTATGGTCGGAATACTCGTTGATTGTCGCGGGACAACGCCAATCACCCCGACACACACCGCGTGGTGCGTGTATACCGGGGAGCGAGCGACGCCGACAGAGGAGTGGGAGCCGGTCCGCGCGGGCGTCACTATCGGTGACGGGCGCGGACCGGGCAAACAGCGGTCAGGACCGCGGAGGTCGCGGGGCGCGCAGCTCCCGCGTATGCCAGGGCAGGTTGACGGCGTGCCGCGTGCTCATGAGCATATCGCCGAGCAACCGTTCGAGGCGCTCCTCCTGTTCGGCAATCTGGTCGAGGACAACCGCGTATCGCTGCTGCTGTTCGTCGTGTGTTGGGGCGCCTGGGTCACCGAGGTTCATTGCGGGGATTCTCCTGCACCGTTTTGTGACGCTTAATCCAGGGAAGCGCACCGGACGCTTGCGGTCAAGGATCTTCGACGACTCGCGCGGCGCCGCCAAAGTCCGCATCACTCCAATCGCGCGTAGGCCGGCACTGTCAGGAACTCGACGAACGTCTCGCCCAACGCCACCTGCTCAAACAGCGTGGCCGCCTCCTCGAACCGCCCGCCGGCGTACGACTCGCCCATCGCTGCCTTGATCTTGTCCAGCTCTTCACGCGCGATGGCGCGCACCAACTCCGGGCTGACCCGCGGCCCCTCCTGGAGGCGGCGATCGTGGTGGAGCCATTGCCACACCTGCGAGCGCGAGATCTCGGCGGTGGCGGCGTCCTCCATCAAGTTGTTGATCGCGGCCGCGCCCACGCCGCGCAGCCACGATTCGAGGTACTGGATCGCCACGCTAATGTTTCCGCGCAGCCCCGCCTCGCTGAGTCCAGCCCCATCAATGCGCACGTCAAGCAGATCCCGCGCCGAGGCGGTGACATCGTCGCGCTGGCGGTCGAGCTGGTTCGGGCGGTCACCAAGCACACGGTCGAACACCTCCTTTGCCGCCGGCGTCAGGTCGGGATGGGCAATCCAGGTGCCGTCAAAGCCGTCGCTTGCCTCGCGCTCCTTATCGTCGCGCACGCGTTCGAGGGCGACGCGGTTGACCTCGGCGTCGCGGCGGCTGGGGATGAAGGCGGCCATGCCGCCGATCGCGTGCGCGCCGCGATGGTGGCACGTTTTGACCAGCAGTCGCGTGTAGGCGCGCATGAACGGCACGGTCATCGTCACCGCCGCCCGATCGGGCAGCACGAACTCGGGCCGGGTGCGAAACTTCTTAATTATGCTGAAGATATAGTCCCACCGACCGGCGTTCAGCCCGCCGGAGTGTTCGCGTAACTCGTACAGGATCTCATCCATCTCAAACGCGGCCAGGATCGTCTCGATCAGCACGGTGGCGCGTACGCTGCCGCGCGGCACACCCAGCAGCTCCTGCGCCATGATGAACACGTCGTTCCACAGCCGCGCCTCGCGGTGGCCCTCCAGCTTGGGCAGATAGAAGTACGGGCCGGAGCCGCGGTCGAGCAGCCGCCGCGCGTTGTGGAAGAAGTACAATCCGAAGTCAAGCAGGCTTGCCGACACTGGCTGCCCATCGACGAGCAGATGCCGGTCGAGCAGGTGCCAGCCGCGGGGACGCACCACGAGCGTGGCGACCTGATCGTTGAGGCGGTAGACCCGGCCGTCGGCGTTGTGAAAATCGATCGTGCGCTCGATCGCGTCGATCAGGTTTGCCTGGCCGGTGACGACGTTCTCCCAGGTGGGGGAGTTGGCGTCCTCGAAGTCGGCCATGAACACGCGCGCCCCCGAATTAAGCGCGTTGATGATCATCTTGCGCTCGACCGGCCCGGTGATCTCGACGCGACGGTCCTGGAGGCCGGCGGGCGCCGGCGCGACCGTCCAGTCGCCCTCGCGCACCGCCCGCGTCTCGGCAAGAAAGTCGGGCATCTCTCCCGCGTCGATGCGGGTCTGCCGTTGTGCCCGCGCCGCCAGCAACCCCTCGCGTACCGGGTTGAACCGTCGCTGCAACGTCGCTACGAACGCAAGCGCCGCCGGCGTCAGAATCTCGTCCGAGCGCTCCACCGCTGGCCCGCGGACCTCGACCCCCTGCACACGCGTCGTCATCGTCATCCCCCTGTGCCGTCGTCGAGCAATCATGCGCGCTCCCACGCCGGGAGCGGCCACCCTGTATCAAGTCGGAGTAAGCGTTCCGCGGCCGGCGCGGCGCTCAGCCCGCGTTCACGGTACGGATAGCCAGCTGCCGGCGACCGCGACCGGGCCGTGGTCGCGCACTCCCGCGGCTCGGCCGCTGAAAGCTGACAGCTGACGGCTAAATGCTTACAAGTCGGAGTATACGGCGGCTGTCAATGTCCCGTGCTCGCTAGCGGAGTCAGGGCACTCCCGGGGTAGGCGAAGGTAAGATCAGGTTGCCCGCAAGCGCTGGATGATCGGGCGATTCCGCTCGACAATCCGCTTCAGCTCGTCGAGGCGCGCGAGTTGCGTGGCAGTCAATGCCCCTCGGCAGCGTATCCGTCCAGCATTCGCAAGTGCTGCGCTTCCAGCGGCCACTCTTCGATAAAGTCAACTTGGTCGCGGAGGTCCCATGAGTCGATTTCTCGCTCTCCTTCGGGCAAACGGCCCCACTGGTCGAGGAATGGTCGAGCAGCAGTGCAACATGCCGGCGCACCGTGTCAGTCACGTACGCCATATGGCATCCTCCGGGATGCTGAGCTCATCGAGCGAACTCGCCTGGTATCCACTCACCAGCGTCCCGCCGTCAGCCGAATACACAACGTACAGCCAGTGCAGCGCGTCGGGACCACGACGATCTGCAGGCAACGGATTGGGGATAAGTATTCCCGCGATGCTTCCCCCGCGTCGCCTGCAAACGACGAGTCGGGCATACGGCTCATGCACCGCGCGATGTAGGTCGTGCAGGTAGTCATCAGCGGTCGTGCCGGCGGCCCAGTGCTGATTCAGCAGCACACGTTGGGCCAGGTGCACCGACAGTGAACTGGCGCATAATCCCCGAACACCTCACCAAGATATGTTATCCCCCGGAATTCCACGGGCGCCCTCACATCTCGCTGCTCGAAGGGCGCTGCCGCAATCCGTTCGATGATCTGCTCGATCTCGGTGGCTGTCACGTCGCGGCTGGTGAGGATGAGGTCGCGGATGAGCTGATCGGCCGGATGCGTGCTCGGGTTCACTGCCCCTCCTGCCGCCGGCTGGTGGCGTCATCCAGCCCGTCCCTTCCAGCAGGTCACGGATGCGTCAGGCGAGGACAGCCGTCCATGAGCGGCGCCTGCCACGGCACATGAACCGCCGTCTCCCCCTTCCCGCGTGGTCTGCCCCGGCACAGCCGGCTTACCGGGGTAGGTAGGCCGAAGGTGGAAGAAGTCGACAGAAAGGAAGAAGCGCAGGGATCCATGGCACACTGGACGTGCTGAGCATCGAGGGTGCCGGAGGGATCCCATGCGCTTCCCCACGCCATGCTACCGAATGAGCGAGACGATCGCGACCGTGTTTCCGGAGTGGACAGCGGCCCAGCACCGGGGATTGGCGCTGTGGGTGTACGGCGCGCTGTTGGCCGGGAGTATCTGTCAGACGGCGGTGCAGACGGCGCTGCTGGCCTCCGGCAACGTGCACACGATCCGGGCGGCGTTGCGCGAATGGCTGCGGGATGGGGCGCACAAAGCGGCTCCCTGTCGCACCGAGATCCGCGTCGCGGCCTGCTTCGCGCCGCTGATGGGCTGGGTGGTGCGCTGGTGGCAAGGGGACACGCTGCCGGTGGCCATCGACGCGACCACCCGTGGTCAGGACCTGGTCATCCTCGCGGTCAGTGTGTTGTATCGGGGCACGGCCATCCCGGTCGCCTGGCAGGTGCTGCCCGGACCCGGCCGGGGGTCGTGGATCGCGCCGATCCGCGCCCTGCTCGACCAGGTGCAGCCGGCCATCGCGATGCGGGAGGGGTTGCGCGTCCTGGTGATGACCGACCGCGGGTTGTGGAGCCCCGTGCTGTGGGACGACCTGGTCGCCCGCGGGTGGCACCCGATCATGCGGCTGTCCGGTACCGCCACCGTCCAGCCTACGGGGCGCCGCCGGGGGCCGGCCGTGCAGTTGGTGCCCGGTCCGGGACATGCCTGGATCGGCGCGGCGGTCGCCTTCAAAGACCGCCCGCGGCGCCGGGCCGGGACGTGCATCGTGGTGTGGGCGGCAGACCAGCCGCATCCGTGGGTGCTGCTGAC
>JBBQJF010000409.1:0-4451 GCA_038325665.1 Dehalococcoidia bacterium
CAGCCGGACCGCCTCACGCGTGAGGCCGAGGACCCGGGCCGCCGTGTCGATATTGACCGGCTCCTGGTCGGTCGGTCGCTGGGGAGGTCGGAGGCGATGCGTTCCGTCAAGGTGCCGCGTCATAGATGGGGGAACTGTCAGAGAGCTGTCAGCAAGTTGTCAGGGAGCAGCTATCACGTATGTCAGACGATTCACCGACGCTAAGCACAAGAATTGAATGCTGCGCCGGAGAATGTCACCATGCGGTTTATCGTTTGGGGTGATTAGTTCAGTGTCCACCGGCAGCTATGCCGGACTTTCCATAATATCTAGAGGGCGATCCACACGGATGTTCGGTCTTACCCATGCTCACGCCACGTCTCCCATGGTAGACACGCTGCCCTGCCAGCAGGGCGATGTCGCGCCGCGAGGTAGCAGATAGCCGCTCGTGATCGCGGAGGGGCTGAGCGCCGTCCTGGGGCCGTGCTGGGCATTGTGGGGCGGTGGTGGGAGAATGAATAGATCAGGGGGTGAAGGGGTCATCCCCTCCCGTGTCCGCGCCGGAGCCGGGCAAACCAACCAACGCGGAGAACGTGCGCCGATGAGCGGGACCAGCGCGGCATGGAAACGACGCGCACGCGCATGGGCGACAGGCGCCGAGGATACGGATCAACCCGCACCGACGGCACGCGCACGGGCACGCACTCCATCTGAGCGCGCACGGCACGCGCTCGCCACGCGCGACGCGGTGCTATCGGTGACGGCGGCCGGCCGGGAGCAATTGCGGGCGTGGCGGCAAACGGGCATGGGACCGACCCCGGAGGTCCGGCGCGAGCGGGCGCGGCTGCTGTCGCGGCTCGGTGTCGCGGTGCGGCTGGGGCGGGACGAGGAGGCGCGCACGGCGCGCACGGCGCTGCGGCGGTTTGATGAACGGGTACGCCAGGCGTGTGAGGGAGAGGCAGCAGGGGCAATAGACGCGGCGGCAACCATCGTCGCGACGGGGGGCGACGATCTGTGAATGACCAATCTCCCGAGATGTTCCGTGATACGTCGGAGGGCACCGTGACCGTGATGGCCGCCGACGAGGCACGCCAGTATTAGGTGTCAGCGCCGGGGGCAGGCCCCCGCCCACACCCCGGCGCATCGTGTGCCACCTGCTCACGGCGCGACCGCGCTACGGCAGTTTGACGGGCGCGGCGGGCATGTAATACCAGATGTATGTGTACGAATAGTTCTTCATGGCGACCACCGTCGACGTGGGGCTCGGCGGGGGGATGGGGATCGAGGGCGTCACTTGCAGCATGGTCAAATCTCCTTTCTCGCCACGAGCATCGCAGATCACGCCGCCCGCGCCCGTCACACATACGACAGAGGCGGTGGGGTCTCCCCACGCCTTTAGCCCACCGCACCGGCCCACCGGGCGAGGCCGGCCAGGAGTACGCTCGCCCGCGCCAGCGCGGCCCGCACCGCGGCCGGGTCCGGTTCCCCGCCCTCCGGCGTGAGGGCATCACTCGCGCGTTCGAGCTCGGTCGTGATCGCCTCGATCGCCGTGAGCGCCGCCATCTGGATGGCCGGGGCACGGAAATCGGGCTGGCTGTTCTCACTCATGCGTGTGTCCGCCGTGGAACAGATAGAAACGGAACCGGGGGCACGCGGACAGAGACACCGGCGCCCACCAGAGCCCGCAGCGCCAGGCCCGCGGCGAACGCGCCGGCCAGCGCCGTGAGCACGCGCCGTCCCCGCCATCTGACCATGCGGTCAAACTGCCATTCGGGCAGAGGTGGGGGGCATTCGACCGGCGCGGCGGTACCCGGTTTGAGGATGAACATGCCATAGCCGGGTTCAAGCGCGGTCGCCACGCCCAGCAGCCGCGCGATCACCTCGATGCGGATCGCGACCTCCACGTCGATCGCCGCATCTTCGAGATCCCGTGCCACCTCGTCACCGGATACCGCCGCGCCGGCATCGATTAGCGCGAAGAGATGGGCACGCGCGTCCCGCATCTCCGTCGCCGCCTCATCCACTGCTGGAACCATCAGGTGGTCGCCGGCGTAGGTAACAACGTCTGTCGCGACCAAGGCCTTTCCTTCTGGGTCGGTTGATTTAGTCACCAAGAGGCGCTGGGTGCGCCATCCGCTCGTTGTCGGTGTCATCGCCTGCCCTCCTGTTCTGCTTCCGCTAGGCCGCGCACCGCCACACCCAGCCGGCGGGCGCCGGCCAGGGCGCGGTAGACAGTCCTCTTATCCATCCCCAGCGTGGCCGCGATCTCGGCGACCGTCTGCCCCTCCGCCGCGAGGGCGGCCGCGTCCAGCCACCGCCTGATCGCATAGGCGCCGCGGAGGGTCTCCCCGCGCGACTCGTAGACGCATTGCGGCAAGGGGCACGACAGACACGTCCGCCACACCGCGCATCCCTCATCGGGCGGGATGTTCAAAGCCCAGTCACGGTTCAGCATCGTCATCGCGCACCACCCGGCGCGTCATGGCCGGCGCACTCCACCGCGATCGCGGCGTGAATAGCCCGACACCGTGCCCGCGCCATGCTGACCAAGCGATCAGCCTCGGCCAGGAGACCGAGCGCCGCGGCCTGATCGGCGAGGGCGGCGTCGAGGTCAGCGAGCTGATCGTCGAGCTCGTCCAGCAGCATGGCGGAGCGGTCGCGGTCGCCGGTGATGATCGGCACGAGTTGGCCGGTGAGGCTGTACTGAAGGACGGGCGTGGGCAGCGCCGCCAGCGACCATCCGGTGGTCCGACCGTTGGTTATCACGTTCATGATCTACTCCCTCTAGGTGATACACGCCTCACGAGCATGCGGCATGTTGGATGCACAGCATCCGGGACTGCGTGGGGCACAGCAGTCCCGGATGCTTTTCTGTCTGGTCTTCCTCACAGCGCTTCGACGGTGGTCGGCTCACCCCGCATGGCAAACGGCAGATAAAACGGCAGATAGTATGTACACACCTCAATCCGCAGGAGGGCACAGCGCACCGCGAACCGCGCCGGCCGTTGTTCCTCTCGTTGTTGCGTTCAGGCCCACGGCGCGTAGGATGGCGCCAGAGGACCCCCTCCTCTCGAACGCCCGGACCTGTCCTCGCCAGAGCCAGCCCGGGCGTTGTGCTGTCCTACGCCACCGCCGCGCCCTGCCGAGCCGTACACGAGGCCGTGTTCCGGCAGGTGTGCGTCGTCTCGTACCCGTGGCCTCCGTGGTAGACCGTGGTCGCCGTGAACGCCGCGCTCGGGCCGCTGGCGCCGCACGCGGTACAGGTCCGGCTGTTCCACCGGGTCAGGCGGGCGCGTTCCTCACGGGTGTGGCGGCAGTCGCAGCGGTAGTGGTAGCCGGGGCACGAGCAGACGGCAAGGCCATCGTCGAAGATGGTCAGGGTGTACCAGGTGTCCGGGGTCGATGCCGAGGCCACCTGGAGCGTGATACGATCTACCGTGGTTGTGGTTCCTGACACGGGTTCCGCTCCTTAGACGCCCGGGGAAGTTTGCCGCTCCCCCGGGCGTCGCTCTGCCTTCCTCACTTGTCCCTACCCTCCACTGGTTCTCGGTCCGGTCTCCCGGTAGTCCGCCGCTCACGCGGGTGGGGGGTCTCGGTATTCAGTTTTCTCTTCTTACTCTGTATACTCTACAGAGTCTGCACGAATGAGTCAACGCACTCCGTTTAAGTTTTACAGTGTGTGTGATCGATCCAGCTTGTAGAGTCTCATCCGGGGCTGATACTGTTGGTGCAGCACAGCCAAGACTTTCTGCAGGCAGGTGCAAAGTATGGCGGAGGGCGAGAAGATGCTCGGTATCACAGAGGCGGCCACGCGACTGCACATCAGCCCCAGCCTGCTCAGGAAGTGGTCAGACCAAGGGTTGGTCAAGACGATGAAGCTTCCCGGCAGTGGCTATCGGCGGTTCACGGTGGCAGAGATCGAACGGAAGCGACGAGAGTTAGGGCTCGATGAGCAGGGGGCCTGAGATGGCTACGAGGGGAGCACGCATCAGCCGTCAGGGCGACACCACGCTCGTGGGCGAACGCGGCCGCGCCGGTAGCAGGCGCACACCCCGCGCGCCCCGCCCGCTGCTGCCCGTCCACCGGCGTCAGGCGCGGCGGGAGCAGCGCCGGCGGGAAGACGCGGAGGACAACGCCATCATCGCGGCACGGCTCGCCGACCCATCCGAAACACCCATCCCATGGGAGCAGGCAAAGCGGACCCTGGGACTGTAAGCAGTGACCGCGCGCTATGGGGTGACGATCCTACCCAGCGCCCTTGGTGAACTCGCCCGCCTGCCCCAAAGGGAGCGGCGGCGAATCATCGGCAAGATCGACCGCTTGGCCATCGACCCACGACCGCACGGGGTCACGAAGCTCAAGGGACATCAGGACCACTACCGGATTCGTGCAGGCGACTACCGCATTGCGTATGCGATCAACGACGGCGCGCGGACCGTCATGGTTGACCGCATCGGCCACCGGCGGGATGT
>JBBQJF010000410.1:0-4405 GCA_038325665.1 Dehalococcoidia bacterium
AGGGCGAGGTTGCCCCGGATGGGGCAGCACTGGCGCGAATCGCCGCCTACCGCGCCGAGGTGAAGCTTTTCCCTACCACGCGGAGCGGTCCGTCGTTTGGCCTTACCCCCGACGCCGATCCGCGCGGCGGCTTTGTCGCCAAAGCCCACCTCACCACGGTGCGGCGCGGCGGCGTCCCCCGGACCGCGCCGGATATCGCAACCCCCGCTCGGCGGCTGCCTGGCCGTCGCACCAGCCGTGGCCGCGCGACAGCAGCGTCTGAGAATGACAAGCCGTCCACATGCCCCACTAACCTGCCCTTTTCCGTGAGCAGCTTTATCGGGCGTGAGCGAGACATTCAAACGGTGCGCCGGCTGCTGGCCGGCAGGCGATTGCTGACGCTCACTGGCGTGGGAGGGGCGGGCAAGACCCGGCTGGCGCTGGAGGTGGCGCGCCGGTCGGGGAGCCACTTTGTCGATGGTGTGTGGCTGGCCGATCTCGGACCGCTGCCCGCCCGCACGGGCGGCGCCGGCACATGGTCGCACACCGATGCCGGGGTGTCCCTCGTGGCCGAGGCGGTAGCCGCCGCGCCTCGGGTCGCGCGGGAGCCGGGCCGGCCACTGGTGGAGACGCTCGAGGAACGCATCGGATCCCGGCGGGTGTTGCTGGTGCTGGACAATTGCGAGCATCTTGTGGCGGAGTGCGCGGCGCTGGCGCACACCCTTCTGCACGCCTGTCCGAACCTGACCATTCTCGCTACCAGCCGCGAGCCGCTGGCGGTGGCGGGGGAGGCGCTGTGGCGCGTGCCATCATTGCCGGTTCCTCCCCCTTCCGCACCCCTTGGCGCGATGGTGGAGTATGGAGCGGTGACGTTGTTCGTCGAACGGGTTGGGGCCGTTCGACCGGGATTCACGTTGACCAAGACGAATGCCGGCGCCGTGGCGGCGATCTGCCGGCGGCTGGACGGCATCCCGCTAGCGCTGGAACTGGCGGCGGCCCGCGCGGCGGCCCTGCCGGTGGAGGACATCGCCGCCCGGCTCGACGACCGCTTCCGTCTGCTGACCAGCGGCAGCCGCACCGCGCCCGCCCGCCACCAAACGCTGCGGGCCGCGATCGAATGGAGCTGGGATCTCCTCGGCGGGCCGGAGCAGGTGATGCTCCGACGGCTGAGCGTGTTCGCCGGCGGCTGCACGCTTGATGCCGTGGAGGCCGTGTGCGCGAACGAGGCGGCCGGCAACCTGCCTCATGATGACCGCGACCCGCGGGGGTTGCCCCGCTCGGCACGGGTGCTGAAGGCCCTGCGCGAGGCGCGCGGGGTGACGCAGGACGGGTGGGCGTCGCGCCTGGGCGTCGGGAGGACAACGGTTCAGCGCTGGGAGCGGGGCGAGACCGTGCCGGATGCTGTCTTCGAGCGGGCGATCGTCGCGGTCTGTCACGAGCTTGGTCTCTTTCGCCGTTATGACCAGGGACCCCTCGCCGGTGTGACCCTGGCACCCGCGCTGCTCGGTGATTTGTTGGCGGAGGCTCGCGTCGCCGGTGCGGGGTCCGCGGCCGGGTGGCCGCGGGTGGACGTTGGAGGCGGAGTAAGTGAAGACGGTCTGCTGCCAGCTTCCGGCTGCCTCGACACCATGCTTTCGCTGGTGAATAAGTCCCTCGTCGTGGCAGACACACGCGGTGGCGCCGTCCGCTATTCGCTCCTGGAGACGATTCGGGAGTACGCCGCCGAAAAGCTGGAGATGGCGGACGACGTGCGGACCATGCAGAGCCGTCACCGCCGGTGGTGCCTTGCCTTGGTGGAGGCGTCGGAGCGAGGGCTTGATGGACCCGAGCAGGCGCACCTGGTGGCAATGCTGGACCAGGAGCACGACAATCTGCGCGCGGCGCTGGGCCGGACGCTGTTGCCGGGCGACGGCGAGGCTGAGACGGCGGTGCGCCTAACAAGCTCCCTGGCCCGCTTTTGGGAGCTTCGCGGCCACTTGGCTGAAGGGCGGGAGTGGTTGGCGCGGGCGCTGACGGTCACGGAGGGCGTGCCCGCGGCGGTGCGAGCCAAGGCGCTGCAAAGCGCCGGAACCCTGACCTACACATGCGGTGACTACGCCGCCGCCGGTGCGTTGTTTGAGGAATGCCTGGCTCTTTGCCAAGGGCTGGGGGACTTGGACGGGATGGCCGGCGCGTACGGAAACCTGGGCAGGGCCGCTCTCCGGCGGGGCGACTTCGCGACGGCGCGCGCCAGCTTGGGAGCGGCCCTGGCAATCTACGCCGAGCGCGGGCGCCGAGAGGGCATCGCGAACGTGCGATTTAGTCTTGGCGTGGTTGCGCTTCGACAAGGTCACTACACCGAGGCGCGGGCGCGCTTCACGGCCAGCCTCGCCCTCCAACGTGAGCTTGGTAATCGGGAAGGAATCGCCAACGCCCTGGAGGAACTGGCGACGGTGGCCGATGAACAAGGCGAGGACGCCGGCCAGGAAGCCCTGTTGGCGGAAAGCATGGCGCTGTACCGCGAGTTGGGGCACCGGGGTGGGATCGCGGCCGTTCTCAGCCATCTCGGGATGGAGGCCTGGGCGCGCAACGATGGCCAAGGGGCAATGGCGCGGCTGGATGAGGGTCTCGCGCTGTACCGGGAGGTGGGTGACTGGCGGGGAGTCGCCCGACTGCTCGGCAACCAGGCGCTGGTCGAGTTATCGAGGGGCGACGGTGAGCGCGCGGCGGCCCTGTGTCGGGAGAGTCTAGTGCTGTACCGCCGGCTCGGTGACGCCTGGGCGATCAGTCGGTACCTGCCGATCCTCGCCGCCACCGCGATCGGTCAGGGCCGCCCCGAGCACGCCGCCCGCTTGTTCGCCGCGGCGACGGCGCTACGCGATCGTCTCGACGCATCGTTGCCGCCCGTCGCGCGGGCCGGACACGACCGGGCAGTGGCGGCCGTGCGTTCCGTCCTTGGTGAGCGCGCTTTCGCGTCCGCCTGGTCCGCTGGAGCGGCGATGGGTATGGACCAGGCCCTTATCCACGGGCTAGAAGGTCCGGATCGAATCCTGCCTCGTGGTGGCGGGGCTGACGCCGCCATCGTCTAGCAGGAGTACGACGGGCCAGAAGACGCGGCGCGTGAGGGTCCATCGCCCGACCGACCGCGAGGGCGGGCGGGTCGTCCTCGTCCGTCGCCTGGCCGGGGGGGCGCCTGTCGCGCGCTCACGCGAGTCGCGGCGCGACTCGCCCGCGCCGTGGCGGCAGGCGTACCTTGCAGCACGAGCAGCCGCGCCGGCTCGACGCGGGAGCAAGGGCCCCGCGCCGCCGCGGAGTAGCGCACCACGCGCGGCGGGAGGCGGGCCGCGTTCATTCGTTGCCTCTCGCGCGCCACGTCTCGCACCTGGACGGGACTTTCGCCGCCGGTTGACAGCCGCGTGAGCATCGCGCGGGGAGCGGTGGAACACACCTCGGGCGGTTGACGCTCGGGCCGGAGGCGCGGATACTTCGCGCCACAAGCATAGCGGGGGTGTGACATGTGCATCGAGGACGTCTTGAGCGCCACGGTGTCCCGGCGGCGGCTGTTCGAGGCCGGCGCGGCAGCGGGGGTGGCGGCGGGGGTGGCAGGATTCACGGCAGACGCTGTCGCGGCGGCGCGGGCGGGGCAGAACGGCGGACCGGGAGCGGCCGGCGTCAACTTCCGCTGGCTCGGCACGAATTCCTGGGAGATCAGCTTTGGCGAGAAGACTATCCTGATCGACCCCTGGCTCACCCGCTTCGACAGCGGCGCCTTCTCCGGCCGCTTCAACCTGCAGACGCCGCTATCAGTTGATGAGGCGGTCTTGGACCGGCATATCACGACGGCAAATCAGATCCTTGTCGGGCACGGTCACTTTGACCATTTGGCCGACATCCCGTACGTGGCAATCAAGACGGGAGCGATGGTGATCGGCTCGGAGACGCACGCCAACCTCTTGCGCGCGTACGGAGTCCCGGATCGACAGATCGTGACCGTTAAGGGCGGCGAGTTCATGCAGTTTGACGGGTATGCAATCGAGGTGATTCCCGGACTGCACGGGATGGACCCGAACAAGCAGTTCATCGTACCGACGCATATTCTGGGCATCCCGCCAATGCCGCGCACGGTCGCGGACCTGCCCGAGGGGGACACGCTGATCTACCACATCCGCATTCAGGACCGCTACAGTATCGTGGCGATGAGCACCGGCAGCTTCATCGAGCGGGCGCTGGTCGGATTGCGCCCGGATGTGCTGATCGCCGGGGCGACGGGGGGCACGAACCAGATTTACAAGTACAACGAGCGGCTGCTCGGCGTGCTGGGAGCGCCGAAGCTGGTGCTGCCCACCCACTGGGACAACTTTGAAGCGCCGCTGACCACCCCGCAGACGCCCGGACCCGGTGTCGAGCGGCTGATCGCGGACGCGCGCACCTTCGCACCGGGAACAGA
>JBBQJF010000411.1:0-4403 GCA_038325665.1 Dehalococcoidia bacterium
GGGCAGCGAGCGACGGCCGGGCGCGGTACACTCGCGTGTGAGCATGGGAATGCGATCGAGATCACTTGAGTCTTGACTCACGGATGTACGTGGTGGCCGCGAGCCGTGGAACACGCGCCGTCGGGCGCGGTATCCTTTGCGGGACGCCAGACTCGTGTACGGGCGAGCGACGGTGCGGAGTGCGGAACCACGAGCGGCGCGCTGGCGCCCCGCGCCGGTATGACCGTAGGATGCTGCCATGTCGACGACAACGCTGCCGGCGCGGCAGGCCGCCACCCCCGCCACCCGCGGCGCGGCACGGGTGATCGCCGCGTACTGGCCGCTGGTACCCGTGCTGCTCGGCGTGACGCTGCTGGCGCTGCCGACCCTCTCCTATCCCTTTGGTCCTGACCAATCGATCTTCGCCACAATCGGCGATGCGATCAACCATGGTCGATTTCCGTACATCGACGCCTGGGATCAGAAGCCGCCGGCGATTTATCTTCTGTACGCGCTCGCGCTGCGATTGCCGGGTCCGCTGATGCAGCGGGTGCGGCTGTTGGACCTCCTGTGGACCCTGGCGACGCTGATCGTGCTCTATGAACTGGCGCGCGTGATGTGGAGCGCCCGCGCCGCGACCTTCGCATCGCTCCTGTACGGAGCCGTCTATTACACCACGCAAGGCTGGTGGTATCTGGCGCAGCCGGACGGACTGATCGGGTTGCCGCTGATGCTGGGCCTGCTCGTGTATCGCCGCGCCGGTGGGCGACACTCTCTCATCTCCTGCCTGATTGCCGGCGCATGCGCGGGGATCGCCTTCCAGTTGCGGTTCATTGTCGCGCCGCTGCTGCTGTTCTTTCCATTGGGCGATCTCTGGGAGCGTCGAATTGACCGCCAGACGGTTGTCTACCGCGCCGTCGCGTTGGGCGCGGGATTCACGGCGGTGCAGGTGGCAATGGTCGGCTATCTCGCCGCCGGGCACGCCGTTCATGCATACCTCGACGCCACCCGGTTCGCGTCACAGTATGTCAGCACTGGTTGGCCGTACGCGCCCGAGCACCGGACATTCGTGCGATTTCTCAATCATGCCCGTGGCGCCTTCCTGTCGTTCGCGCTCAGTCACATCGTGCTGGTGCTGCCCGCGCTCGGCGCGGCCTTCGCCGGAACGTTCGTGCGCCGCGACCCCCACGCCCGCCAGCTCGGCGGGATGGCGATCGCCGCCTTTCTCGGCATCGCGGCGCAACAAAAGTTCTTCTGGTATCACTGGCAAATCATGCTGCCCATGCTGGCACTGCTCGCGGGTGCAGCGTGGGACCGGCTGTTCGGCCTGATCGAGGCCCGCGCCGGGTTCGGCAGTCGCGGAACCATCGCCAAGCTGGTGTTGGTGACGGGGTTGCTGCTGGCGACACCTTCGGTGTTGGATTGGGGCTACGCGCAATGGGACGGTTTCATCCACCGCAATGACAGCCGGATGGCGCGGGTGCGGTGGGACAATTACTTCGGAGGGTACGGAGAGGGTACCTTCTCGTACTTGGCTGACGTGCAGGTGGCCGGCTATCTCCGCGAACGCACCGCGCCGGATGACCGAGTGTACGTGTTCGGCTACGACCCGCTGATCTATCTGCTCAGCGAGCGGCGCAGCGCCTCGCGCTTCATCTACTCACTGCCACTGATGTCATGGTGGGCGCCCGCGGAGTGGGAAGACGAGTTCCTGGGCGAGATCGATCGCACCCGCCCCCGCTACTTCATCATTCAGCGCTACGAGGGGGCCGCCACCTGGATCACCGGACAGACCGAGGACAGTTTCGCGTGGGCGTGGAAGATTCGCGGCTTGGCGGCGCGACTGGAACGTGATTATGTCGAGGAAATCAGCATCGAGGACTTCACGCTCTACCGACGCAAGGAGCCGTGACGGCGAGGAACGAGACGGGCCGGCATGCGAGCATTCCGCACGCGTGGCTGCATAGGCGCCGTTCCACGCCGGCGGCCGGCGAGGGGAAACCGCGGGGTCGCGGCGTCGCTGCCTTGCACGGGCGACGGGCAGGCTGCCGATGCCCGCTGGCCGTCAGCTCAGCGGGGTTTACTCTTGTCGCCGGCGATAGCCCCGGATTCGAGCGTTCGCCGGCAGAACACCGGCGCCGCGACGAGCCGTCACCAGTTGAGGACGATTCGCGCACCTTGGATCTGACCGGTCGCCGGCGGAATACGGGTGCGGCGCCAGGGCTCGAACGAGCCGCGAACATCCCTGCCCCTGAACGTCGCTGGTTTGGGGGGCGGGCGTCGCGCGCGGGAGGGGTGCGCTGACGCGGCGCGTGTTGGACCACGAGCGGGGCGAACCCGCCGGCGGCAACCTGCCGCGTCAGCCAGCGCGCGAACGCACGCCGTGATAACTACTTCTCCATCGGGTAGCCGGCGGCTTCCCATGCCTCGTGGCCGCCTTCGACGTTGTACAGACGCGTGAGGCCGCCGGCGGCCGCGAATTCGCAGGCGAGCGCACTACGGGCGCCGCTCTTGCAAATCATCACGACATCCTTGTCGCGCTCCAGCTCGCTCAACCGGTTCATCACGCTCATATGGGGAATCAACACCGTGCCGGGGGCATGACCGGCGGCGTGTTCGTCCGGGTTGCGCGTGTCCACGAACTGGACGCCGCCCTTTTCAATCATTTGTTTGGCTTCTTGCACGGTGATCCGTGTGAATGGCTCGCTCGGGTTCTTGGTCGGCACTGCCGCATCCTCCTCGGGGCGGGTGAAGCTTAGCCTGTTCGCCCCGTCCACCCAGCTTACCACACGTAAGCACGACAGGCACGGCGAGCGCCGTCGCCACACACGGACGCGACCCGGCGTCATGACCCCTCAAAAGGTGCGACCGAGCGGCTGGTCCCACGGCTGCGGCGCCGCGACCCGAATCACGTCGTCCTCGCGGTCACGGACGTATAGGTAGAGATGGGCGAAGAACTCTTCTTCGGGCAGCGGATAGGTTGGGTTGATGCACAGGTAGGGGAAGCGCCACGGCGGGCGCACACCCGGCCGGCAGAGCACCTCGATCCGCAGACCGACACGCAAGCGATACGTCACACCGTCAAAGCGCTTCGACGGCAGGTCGAGGTAGCCCTGCTCTTGTGCGCGATCCCACAGCTCCTCACCGAGCGTCGCGCGAGCGATCTCCCGCGCGTTGGCGTGGGCGGCGCGGTAATCTGCCCGCGTGAAGTCCGAGCCGGCACTACGCTTGGGCACATGGTACCACTGCCGCGCCCACGGTAATTCGACCGCCGCGGCCGTCGCCCCGTCAGCGGACCGCCGGCCGAGTAGTCCCCGGAGAAAGTCAAACACGCGCTCCTCCACGCGGTAATGATGCGGACTCGAACCACCGCCGCGACGATAGGAGGTCGCCCCGACGATCCCGACGATCAGGAATCAGCGCGGAGGCGACACGAGGACACGAGACAAGCCGTTCACACCAGACCCGCCCCCCGCGATCGAGCGACCCGCCGAGCCACCTCTCCCCGATAGACCGGCCACACGCGGACAGGAGCGCCCTAGCGGGATGCGCCCTCATGCGCCACCGTTCTCGCCGAGCGGCAAACATGGATGGACGCCGGTCGCACGGCGACGCCGGTACGTGCATGCAGTTCGTCCACCCGGAATTGAACCTGATTCCCGGCAGCGGTCGGGCCGTGAGCCGCTTCGCGAACGTACCGGCGTCTCCTCAGCCGCCGGCAATCGGCGCGATGATCTGGTACTCTTCTGCCCGCGGGTCGAAGGGGCCGTCATCAAGGGCGTGCTGGCCGCCGACCTTGCGCGACACGCGGCAGCCCTGCTGGCGCGCCTCGGCGAGGATGCGCTCGACCTCGGCGACCGTCGCACGCGACTCCTCGGTGTCAGTCTCGGTATCCCACTCGATTACCTGGTGACCGCGGCGATTGGCGATGATCAAACGAGCCATCGGGAGCCTCCTCGGGAATGCAGATCGGCGGGAACAGACGGATTATCGACGGCTCATGCCGCCGGTGCACCCGATATTACCCCCTTGCATTCCCCTTGCCAACCCCGTGGGACCGCGAGAATGTCCGCGATTATCTATTAATGTGGACTGCTCACGTACGCGCTTCGTGAGGCTGCATCGAGGCGCTACTGTCGTCGCCCGCCGTCCACCGCCCTTGCTCGACCGCGGTCAGGAAATCGAGCATCGACCGGTTGAACAGATCGGGTTCTTCGAGGTTGATCGCGTGGCCCGATTTGGGCAGTATGACCAGCCCAGCGTTGGGGATGCGGCGCTTCATGAATAGCGCCGGGTTGAGGCACGGCTCGTCCTCGTCCCCGACCATGATCAGCACCGGCGGCTGCATCTGCCTCAACTCGTCCTCGACCTCGTACACCGTCCGTCGCTTGAGCTGCACACCGCGAAAGGTGTGGGCCGATCCC
>JBBQJF010000412.1:0-4398 GCA_038325665.1 Dehalococcoidia bacterium
ATCGGGATCGGCCGCTGCACGGGCAACGGGGCGATCGCCATCCGGTCGATCTGGTGCCACTTGCCCTGGAAGGTGACGAGCGGCTCCGTCCACAGCCGGCGCATGACCTCGATCTGCTCGACGATGCGCTGGCCGCGATCGTGGAAGTTCTCGCCCAGCGCCTCGTACTCTGTCTCGTTCCAGCCGACGCCGACGCCGAGCCGCAGCCGGCCGCCGGAGAGCAGGTCGAGCGCCGCCGCCTGCTTGGCGACCAGCGCCGTCTGCCGCTGGGGCAGGATCACAACGCCGCTGACCATCTCCAACCGTTGCGTGAGACCGGCGAGATAGGCGAATAGCACAAACGGCTCATGAAACTGGCTCGTGTCGGTGTAGGGCACGCGCCGCCCCTCGGCGAAGCGCTCCCGCGCGGCGCCGAGCACATGGTCGTAGGCGAGCAGGTGATTGTAGCCCGCTCCTTCCGCCGCCTGGGCATAGTCACGGATCGCCGACGGATCCTCGCCGATTTCCGTCTGGGGGAACACCACGCCGAGTTTCATGCCGACTACCTCACTTGAAAATGGGTGATGGGTATTGGGGGGCGGCCCTAGCTTTCATTCCCGGAGGCGTCGCCCGCGATATGTGCGACTCTCTGACATGCCGGCCCAGCGTACAGCGGTCGAGAGTTAAAGGTCAGGCGCGCCCGCGCGTTCCTCGTTCGCACGTTGGTGGCGTGGTGGGCGCGCGGTACAGTAGAGGCATGAGCGGTCACATCCTGGTCGGCACGGCGTCGTGGACGGATCCGAGCTTGATCGCCTCGGGGCGGTTCTATCCACCCGGGGCGAAGACACCGGAAGACCGGCTGCGCTTCTACAGCAGCGTGTTCCCAATCGTCGAGGTGGACAGCAGCTACTACGGTATGCCGTCCGAGCGTACCGCCGCCGCCTGGGTCGAGCGCACGCCCGACCACTTCACCTTCGACATCAAGGCGTTCTCGCTATTCACGCACCATCCCACGCCGCCGCGGGTGCTTCCCAAGGATATTCGGGAGGCGTTGCCGGCGCCGGCGCGGGAGAAGCGCAACCTCTACCACGACGATGTGCCCGCCGAGCTGCGCGATGAGTTGTGGCGGCAGTTCTGGCAGGCGTTGCTGCCGCTTGATTCGGCCGGCAAGCTGGGCGTGGTGCTGTTCCAGTTCCCGCCGTGGTTCGTGCCGGGACGCGAGAGCTTCGCCTATCTAGAGCGTCTTCCCGAGAAAATGCCGCAATACACCACCGCCGTCGAGTTTCGCACGCCGCTGTGGCTGGACGAGGAGCACGCCGAGCGCACGCTCGCGTTTCTCTCCGAGCGACGGCTGCCGTATGTGGTCGTGGATGAGCCGCAAGGCACCCGCGCCAGTGTGCCGCCGGTGGTGGCGGCGACCGCGCCGGTGTCCGTCGTCCGCTTTCACGGGCGGAACCGCGCGGCGTGGGCAAAGCGCGCCACCTCGGTCGCGGAGAAATACGATTACCTCTACTCGGACGCGGAGCTTCAGGGCTGGCTGCCCGGCATCAACCGTCTCGCGGACTCCGCCGCCGAGGTCCATGTGCTGATGAACAACTGCCGCGAGGACAAGGCCGTCGTCAACGCTAAGCAGATCGCCGCGATGCTGGGCGTGGCAACAGAGCCGCCGGCCGGGCAATCCCGGCTGCTTTGACCGCCCGCGCCGCTGCCGAAGCCCAGCGATACCGGCCAATAGGTGCCACTCGATCGGCGCTGGCACACAGCGAATGGAAGAGATCGAAGTACGGTCGCACACGTCGTGCATGCCGCCACGGTACGCGTTCAGCCATCAGTACACGGCAATCAGCCCGCCGGTGGACGGTCAGGAAACGCGGCTACCAGCGCCCGTGCCCGCGCCGTGGTCACGGACTGGGGACGCGCGGTCGCTGACCACTGACGGCTCTCCCCCCGGCGAGCCGGGGCAACTACCCGCCGGACGTCGCGATTTCAAGGGTGCGCCGCGCGGAGGCGTCAAGCTCATCCCAACGACCCGTGAAGGCGTTGTAAGCCTGCGCGTCCAGTCCAATATGCACCTGGTAGCAGCGGAGTCGCTGATCGAAGTGCGGCACATCAAGGCCGGCCGATTCGTAGTGGCGCACGGCTTCCCGCCGAAAATCGATGCCCCGCCATGCCGGGAACCACGGGGCCCAGAAGCAGAACCAGGCGAGGTCATAGAGGAAGTCCCCGTACATTGAGCATCCCCAATCGATCACCGCGCTGATGCGATTGCCCGAGACCAGCACGTTGCGGTGAAGGAGATCGCTGTGAATGAGGTGGCGCTCCTCGGGAACATACGCGACAAGGCCCCGGAGCCGGTCGAGCGCCTCCTCAAATGGGCCGGACCCGGTCGGGGAGGCGGCCAGCCGTTCCCGCCATCCGTGTGTCCTGGCCGTCGCCTGGTCGTTCGCGACATCGAGAAGGGCCGCCCGCCAGGTGGGATGCGGAGCGGCCCCGTCGGCGCCCCAAATCCCGTACCCCACCGATGCCGAGAGGTCGGTGCGTCGGGCCGCGTCGAGGGCGGCGAACAGGGCCGGAAGCAACGCGCGCATCCGCGCCTGTCCCACCTCTTCAAGGTAGCCGCCGAATGCTCGCTCGGAGATGGCATAGAAGCCATCCCCGGCGTCACCGACCTCCGTGACGCGTGGGATGGGTAAATCAGGCGAGCGGTGGCCCGCCGCCCGACGGTCCTTGAGGAAGTCCTCCTGGAGCGCGCTGAAGCGGACGACAAAGTCAGCGCCCGCGCGGCGAAAGGCAAAGGCTCTCGACCACTCGCCATGGTCGAGACTGGACACCGAACTGACCGCGCCACCGAAGCGGGCAACGAGGAATGCCTCGGCTTGTGCATCACTCATGCCTTTGGGACTGCCCAGCGCGGAAAGTGGCTGCTCGGTCTCCACATACCCTCCCCCGTTGCCGGCGAGCGACAACTCACGCGAGCTTGTGATGCACAGCCGCCCAGTACTCCCAACCATCGATGTCAGGGGCTTCTCGGCCATGGGAGCCGAGCACGGCGCCGATGTGCGTGCGGTGGTCGTTGCCATGGTGGAGGCACTGCAAGAACAGCAGCGTCTCGGCGTGGGGCGTGTCCGGCCATCCCCGGTCCGCCGGCATCGTGACATTTGGCTCCGATCCGCGGTCCAGCAGCGCTTCCCACAGCTTGGCCTGCTCCTCAAAGATCGACCGTAGGTCAGCGAGCGCGGGTTCCATACCTTCGCGGATCGGGCGGCTCGGCTGCTCGACAGGTAGCCGGCTGAGATAGCGCTGCTCCGCCGCCACCAGGTGCACCAGCATGGCGAGCACCGTCCCTGCCGTGCCCGGCGCCGTCTCGTGCAGCGCTTCTGGCGGCAGTCCCCGGCAGTGGTCGATGAGCGTGAGGGTCGCCCAGGTGTGGTAGCGGAACATCTCCCGCGTTGTGTCCATCGCATCCTCCATTCCGTCCGTCGCCCACGTTCAGAATAAAGGGTGACCCATGAGGGCACGACTTCCGCCACGGTCGTGTGATCGGGCGCGCCCCGTCCGAACGATGGGCCGTCATCCCGTACTATCCGACCTTGCGATCGCGGGAAACATGTGATTCAGGTCACAGCCGGGGAGTCGCCGGGCGCACACACACGGCGCTGTCAAGGGCGTAGTCTGCGAAACATCAGATACACCCGCATGCCGTTACTGGCCGTGCCGGTAGGTCCGTGAGAGTTAATGAAATCACCGCGAGGCTTCACCGGGCAAGGAAAGCGGGGCAGCGCCCGTCACCCAACGCCCGACACCTACTGTCGAGGGAGATGATGTTTCTCGTGAAGGCGCCAAGGCACAAAGGGAGATGGGCCGGAACATTATTTCATTTTGATCGTTGGACCCGACCCATTTCAGAAAACACGGTCACCGGCATGTTGCGAGCAGGTGCGGTGTCCGTGCCCTCACCATCCGCCCTTTGTGCCTTGACGCCTTCGCGAGAGAGCCGGCGTCGCGTTACACCGCCGCTGCCACCCGTTTGGTCGCGCCGGTAATCTCGGCCATCAGCGCATACGCCTCGGGCTGGCGCGAGCGGATCACGAGCGTGGTGGCGCCGCAGTCCTCCCACGCCTTGTAGCGCTCGCGGATGCGCGCCTCCGTGCCGGTCAGCGACAGCTCGTCACACAGTTCGTCCGGCACCGCGTCGATCGCCTCTTGTTTGCGTCCGGCGAGGTACAGCTCCTGGATGCGAGCGGCGGCATCAACGTAGCCCATCCGTACCACCGACTCATTGTGGAAGTTCTTCTCCTTCGCGCCCATGCCGCCGACATAGAGCGCGAGTTGCGGCTTCATCTCGGCGAGCGCGGACTTGACGTCGGCGCCGATGGCGACGGTGATGGTGGCGGCGATGTCAAAGTCCTTCCACGACTT
>JBBQJF010000413.1:0-4393 GCA_038325665.1 Dehalococcoidia bacterium
TGTAGGAATCCGCGCGAGGGATCTGCCGGTGTCGAGGGCGTTTTCGCCGTCCATGAGCGGCCGCTGGCCCCTTCGATCAGCGTGACGTCAGTGAATGTACCGCCCACGTCCACGCCCGCGATGTAGGTGGTCGTCACGTCGTATTCCTCCTCGTCGTCCTTGAGAATAGCTAACCCCGCCGCCAACCTAACCCCGCCGCCAACCTAACCCCCCGGCCCCCTTCCCTGCAAGGGAAGGGGGAGACACGAGGAGATGACCGGAGCAGCCACCAAGGCTGCCACCCCCCGCCCCGTTCCCTGCATGGGAAGGGGGCGACGGTAGCGCTTCTCCGCTGACTGCCCCGACGCGGCGCGGCCGGGAAGTCGTGCGAGGAACGGGAGAGACAGCGGCTCAGGGGAGGGCCCGAGTGCGCCCGCGCCAGTGAGTCCTCGGTCGACGCTCCCCTCCCCTCGCAGACCTCGGTCACGGCGACTCTGCAATATCTGTGCCAGTGAGTCCTCGGTCGACGCTCCCCTCCCCTCGCAGGGGAGGGGCTGGGGGAGAGGTAACTCCACCGCGCCGCGACCGCGGCGCGCTGCCCGCCATGCGAGTGTGGTAAGCTACTGCATAGGCTCCCGAACACCAGCATTCACCGGCGGATCCCCATGACCGCGGATCGACTCATCGCTCGCGTACGCGAATACCTTCCTTCTGATCGCATCGAATTGATTCAACGCGCCCATGTGTTTGCCGAGCGCGCGCATAACGGGCAAACCCGTCGTTCCGGCGACGCATACATCACCCATCCACTCGCGGCCGCCGAGATCGTCGCCGACCTCCAGCAGGACGCCAACACCGTGGCGGCCACGTTGTTGCACGATGTTCTGGAGGACTGTGGCGTCAACCTCGATGAGCTGCAACGCGAGTTCAACCCCGAGGTCGCCAAGCTGGTTGATGGCGCCACCAAGCTGGAAAAAGTCGATTGGCGCGCCCCGGGCGCGGACGGCGTGCAGGCCGAGAATCTGCGGCGCATGTTCCTGGCGATGGCCGAGGACGTGCGGGTTGTGATCATCAAGCTGGCCGACCGGCTGCACAACATGCGAACCCTCGACCCGATGCCGGAGGAGAAGCGCCGCCGCATCTCGCAAGAGACAATGGACATCTTCGCGCCGCTCGCCGGACGGATGGGCATCTGGCAAATCAAGTGGGAGCTGGAAGACCTCGCCTTCCGCCACCTTGAGCCGGACACCTACCGCGAGATCGCGGCCCTGATCGCCTCGAAGCGCGCCACCCGCGAGCGCTACATCTCTCAGGTCGAGAAGATCCTTAATGACGAGCTGACGCGCCACGGGCTAAAGGCCGAGGTTAAAGGACGCGCCAAGCACATCTATTCGATCTACAAGAAGATCGAGCGCTACTCAGAGGACGGCAAGACCTTCGACCAGATCTACGATCTGCTTGCCATGCGCGTGTTGGTCGATACCGTGACTGACTGTTATGCGGCGCTCGGCACGGTGCATGGGCTGTGGCATCCGATCCCTGGGCAGTTCGACGACTACATCGCCTCGCCCAAGGAGACGACGTACCAGTCGTTGCACACCTCGGTGATGTGCCTCGGCGCCCGTCCGATCGAGGTGCAGATTCGCACGTATGAGATGCACCGGCTGGCGGAGTACGGCGTCGCTGCTCACTGGCGCTACAAGGAAGGCGGGAAGCCCGATCCGCGCGACGCCGAGCGGATGGCATGGCTGCGCCAGTTGCTAGACTGGCAGCGCGAGCTTGCCTCCTCGACCTCGCAGGATTTCGTTGAGTCGGTCAAAACCGATATCTTCCGCGATCAAGTCTTCGTGTTCACACCCAAAGGGGAGATTAAAGACCTACCGGCGGGCGCGACCCCGCTCGACTTCGCCTATCGTATCCACACCGACCTCGGCCATCGTTGCATCGGCGCGAAGGTGAATGGGCGGCTGGTCGCGCTCAATTACGCGCTCCAAAACGGCGATAAAATCGAGATCATCTCCACCAAAGCGCCCCGTGGCCCGACCCCCGACTGGCTCAACGCGAACCTGGGCTACGTCAAGACCGGCCATGCCCGTGAGAAGATTCGCGCCTGGTTCAAGCGGCAGGAACGGGCGGAGAACATCGAGCGTGGACGCGAGTTGCTCGATAAGGAATTGCGACGGCTCAACCTCAGTCCGGCGGAGTGGCAGGACGAACTGCTGCGTATCTTCAAGTTCGACACCCTCGACGACCTGCTGGCCGCGATCGGCTATGGCGGCGTGACGACGGACCGGATCGCGTTGCGGATGGCGCCGCTGCTCGATCAGCGCGCCGAGCACGCGCTGGCGTCGCCGTCTTTCACGCTGGCGCCGTCACGACCAATATCGACGACAGGCATTCAAGTGCTCGGCACTGGCGATCTGCTGACCCAATTGGCAGTCTGCTGCCGGCCGGTGCCCGGTGACGCGATCATCGGCTTCATCACTCGCAGTCGCGGCGTGTCGGTTCACCGCGCCGACTGTCCGAACATCAAGCGCAGTCCCGACAAGGAGCGGCTGGTCGATGTCAGTTGGGGCGCCCAGCAGCAGCAGTACCCGGTGGCGGTGCGTGTCGACGCCTGGGACCGTGTCGGACTGCTGCGCGATGTCACCGCTGTTATTGCCGAGGAGCGGGTGAATATCATCGGCGTCGGCACCGACAACCACGGTGACCGCACCACCACTCTCCATCTCACGGTGACGATCACGGGCATCGGCCAGCTCACGAAGCTGTTGCACCGGCTGGAGGCGGTTCGCGGGGTGTTCGCCGTCGCGCGCAGCCGTGAGGGCGTACCGGCCGCGACATAAGGTACTACCCACTGCCTCGTGGACGCGGAGGCGCGTGCCGCGCGCCGCTCGCACCCGTCATGTCCGGCCGGAAGGTTGCCGAGGGGAAACCGATGAGCCTCGAGTTTTTGTGGTACGTGCCGAACACGGTTGAGAGCGGCCACCGCGGCGACGACACCAAGGATGGGTGGGGTACGCTCGACTTCAGCGTCGGTATCGCCCGCGCGGCCGAGGACCATGGTTTCGATGGCGCGCTGGTGGGAACGGGTTGGGGACGGCCGGACACGTTTACCCTCTCGACGGCGCTCGCCCTGCGTACCCGCGCCTTCAAGCCACTGGCGGCGATCCGGCCGGGCTACTGGCAGCCGGCCCTCTTCGCCTGCGCCGCCGCGACGCTGGACCGGCTCAGCGAGGGACGTTTGCTGGTCAACATCGTGTCGGGCAAGGACGACACACGGGCGTACGGCGATTTCGAGGACAACGACGCCGATCGCTACGCCCGCACGCGCGAGTTCATGCGCTTGGTCCGCCTGTTGTGGACGCGTGAGGACGTGAACTTCGATGGGCGGTTCTTCCGTGTCGAGCATTCGACCTGCCAGCCGCGCCCGTACGCTCCCACCGGTCCGCCACTGTATTTCGGCGGCGCCTCCCCGGCCGCCGAAGAGGTGGCCGCGGCCGAGGCCGACGTGCAATTGATGTGGGGCGAACCGCTGGCGATGGCGGCGGAGCGGATTGATCGCCTCACGCGACGTAGCGCCGGTTGCGACCGTGAGCGCGCGCTGGAGTTCGGCCTGCGCGTGACCACCGTGGTACGCGACACGACGGACGAGGCGTGGCGCGCTGCCGAGGCCAAGCTCCAGGGATGGCAGGGCAATCTCGACCGTCGCGTTGAACGCAATCAGACCGGTTTCGGATCGGTGGGTCAGCAACGGCTGCGCGACCTGGCGGCCCGCGGCGAGGTGCTCGACCGCTGCTTGTGGACAGCGCCGGCGACTGTCGGCACCGGCGCGGCATCGACCTGGCTGGTCGGCTCACCCGACGATGTGAGCGCGGCCTTGGAGGACTATGTCGCGCTCGGCGTCACGCACTTCATCCTGTCCGATACCCCGTACCGCGACGAGGCAGTCCGCGTCGGTGAGACGGTCGTTGCCCGCATGAAGGCGTCCCGCGAGCAGCCGGTGCATTGAGCGACTGTCCTGGCGGCACGACGGTCGCTCATCGCCGGAATGGCGGCAGGTTCAATAACTCGCCCGGGTGGTCGATGACGTAGTCGGGGCGCGCCGGTGAGCCGTCCGGCAGCAACGCCTCCTCCTCGACGGGGTTCGGTGGTCGCTTCCAGATCGCCGTCATACCCAGCGCTTTCGCGCCGGCAACATCCGCGCGCAGGGAGTCGCCCACCATCGCGGTCTCCTCCGGGCGCACACCCAATTCATCGATCGCCTTCTGGAACAACCCCGGCGCCGGTTTGAGCCAGCCGTCGTCGCAGGAGATAGCGAACGTCTCGAACAGGTCGTGCATGCCGTGGAAGCGCATCTCCTCCATGAATGGTGGGCCACCCAACGAGCGATTGGTGACCACGCCCAGCCGGT
>JBBQJF010000414.1:0-4391 GCA_038325665.1 Dehalococcoidia bacterium
GCGGGCGCCGTAGATCACGCGGCTGAATACATCGCGGCCGTTGTTGTCGCCGCCAAACGGGTGCGACAAGCTCGGCGCGGCGAAGAGCGCATCCGCCGACTGCTTGTTCGGGTCGTACGGCATGATCACCGGCGCGGCCAGTGCCAGCACGATCAGCACCAGGATCACGAACGCGCCACCCCATGTCCCCAGCGGCTTCTCCCGCACCATCCTGCGGGCAGCGTCGAGCCAGAATGATCTCCGCTCCGGGGTCAATGTTTGAAGAGGTTTGTTCGAGGATGCGGGGTGTTCGGCGATCTGCCGGTTCATGGACGTACCTTCAACCGATCATTGATAGCGAATTCGCGGGTCGAGCAGTCCGTACATCACATCGGTGAACAGGTTAGAGAGCACGACCACCAGGGCAAAGATCAGCACCACTCCCTGAACGGCCGGGTAATCGCGCTGGTTCACCGACAAGAACAGATAGCGGCCCATGCCGGGCAGATTGAAGATTTGCTCGAAGATCACCGTGCCGCCGGCGATCGCTGCCAGCGACAAGCCCATCAGTGTCACCACCGGGATCAGGGCGTTGCGAAGCCCATGGCGGACGATCACGACCCGCTCGCGCAACCCCTTGGACCAGGCGGTGCGGATATAGTCCTGACGCAGCACCTCCAGCATCGTGGTGCGGGTGAGCCGCATCAGGCCAGCCGAGCTGGTCACGCCCAGCAATGCGGCCGGCAGCAGGAACTGGCGGATGTTGCCCGAGGGATCGTGCGTGAAGTGGATGTAGATGATCGGTGGCGTCCACCCGAACCAGATCGCGCCGTAGACGATCACGATCGTCGCGATCCAGTAACCGGGCACCGCCAGCATGCCCACGGACAGCGAGCGCAGCGCATGATCGAGCAGGCTGTCCTGCCGGATCGCCGAGACGATGCCGATCGGCACGCCGATCACGACCCCGATCAAGGTCGCCATGATGCCTAACTCGAACGACACCGGCAGCCGCGTCGTGATGTTCGCCGCCACCGAGTCGTTGCTGATCAGCGACCGGCCGAAGTCGCCGCGGACGATCCGCCCCATCCACGAGACGTACTGCACCGGCAACGGCCGGTCAAGCCCGAGTTGCCGCCGCAGCGCATCCTTGCTCTCAACATGCGTGACCCCGCTGCCGCTGGAGAGCACATCGACCACATCTCCCGGGATCAATCGCACCGACGCGAACGTCAGGAACGACACCCCCAGAATCGTGACCGCCGCCAGCGCCAGCCGCCGCAATAAATAGATACCCATCGTCCCCTCTGAGATCGGATGACAGTGCTGGCCGGTCGGCGCTCCCAACCGGCCAGAATTCGGCCCAACACCCGGGCGCCGCTTACTGTCTGCCCGTTAACCCCTGGTCCCTATGACCCGTGCCCTATGACTATGACCCTACCGATTCGGCGCCCCATCCATCCACACGTAGTCGAACTTCTTCCAGTGAAGGAAGTTGGTGCTGCCGTCATCCGGGAGCCAGTTCTTCAGGTGGTTGTGGTAGTACCAGCGCGACAGGCTCTCGGCCAGGAACACGGCCGGTGTGTCGTCGATCAACATCTTCGAGGCGTTCTTGTAGATCGCCTGCTGCTTCGTCTGGTCAAACTCCTTGCGGGCGTCGTCGAGCAGCTTGTCGAAGTCCTTGTTGGCATAGCGCGAGTTGTTGTTGGCGGCGCCGGTGTGGTAGTCGATCCAGAGCTGGCGGTCGGGGTTGAGGAACACGAAGATGCCGGTGCTGGTCGCTTGCAGCGGCGGGCTGGCCGCCTCGATACCGTAGCCACCGGTACGCCACGGCGTCCAGTCGGTGATACGAAACTTCATGTTGATGCCGGCATCCTTGACGCTCTGCTGGATCTGGGTGTGGCCGGCATCGGGGATGTAGCTGTTCGGGATCCAGTTCTCCACCTCGATGCCGTTGGCAAAGCCGGCGGCGGCGAGCAGTTGCTTCGCCTTCGCCACGTCGCGCTGGGGCAGATCTTCCTTGGCCAGCGTGAAGCCTTGCATCGAATTGGACAGCGGCTGGCCGCGCACCGCCAGCCCGAGGAACCCGATCTTCATCACCAGGTCATAATCGACCGCGTACTTGATCGCCTCGCGCACCCGCTTGTCCTTGAGCAGCGGGAACTCCATGTTCAGGTCCATCAGGAAGGGCAGGGCGATCGCCTCCTGCACCTTAATATCGGGCACCGACTCCTTCACCTTGCCCTCGTCCGCCGGCGAGACGGCGCGGATATCGAGCTTCTTGGTGATCAAGGCGGCAAGGCTGGTGGAGGCATCCGGGAAGATCACCCAGTCGATGCCGTCGAGGTAGGGCAGGGGGTTGCCGGCGCTGTCCTTCTTGAAGTAGTCGGGGTTGCGATCAAGGAAGACACCGACACCGCGCTCGCGCCGCTTGATGATGAACGGGCCGGTGCCGACCGCCTGCGTCTTGGCGTCGTCGCCCTTGAACAACTCCCGCGGGATCACCACCGGCCAGCCGTCGGCCATATTGAGGATGAACGGCGCGTACGGGAAGCTGAAATTGATTTTGGCCGTCTGCTTGTCCGGCGTCTCGATGCTCTTAATCATGTTGAGGAAGGGACCCAACCCGAAGCCGGGTTGATCGGTCGCCATCCGCTCGAAGTTGAGCTTCACGTCCTCGCTGGTGAACTCGCGGCCGTTGACCGGCGCGACATTCTGCCACTTGATCCCCGGCGCGAACTTCATCACCAGCGACAGATTGTCCGGCTGCTCGTGCGACTGCACGAGGTCGCCCTCGATGATCGGGCTCTTGCCCGGCGGAATGTAGCCGCGCCACAGTGTGCTGTAGACGCCGTTGACGACCTGGACGCCGGGGAATCCGGCGTCGCGGTGCGGATCGAACGAGTCGGGCTCGCCGATCGCGCCCACCATCCGGCCGCCGCGCTTGCCGACACTGCGCTCAACCTTGGCCGCGCCGCCGACCGTGGCGGTATTGGCCACCCCGGCCTGCTGGAACTTCTGTTCAGCGTTGCCGGCGGCCTTGTCGTCGCCGCCATCCTTGGAGCCGCCGCCGCAGGCGACCAGCCATGCCCCGGCCATGCCCATCCCGGCCAGCGTGCCGCCGCGTAGCAGCCGCCGGCGCGTGGTGCGCCCCGCGCCCGCCGCCGTCCGATCCCAATAGCTCGTGTCCATCGCCCCCTCCTCCGACACCCAACCCCGCGGCCCACGAACAGTGGACCATCCCACGCGGGTTGAAGCGCTGTGATGATACAAGATAGGCCCATGACCGCAAGCGGTTGTTCTGTAGCGGGCATCTCGTGGCTGCACGGAGGCCGAGCGTGCAGCCACACCCACTCCGGCGGGGGCGACTCAATTGGCATCTGTTCCAATTGATAGGGACATTTATCGAATGATTTGATCTGGAAGGTGGCCGAAGATGGGTGGTGGCCACGACAGCGGACTTCGCGATCCATCCCCGGATTCGCAGGAAGCGGTTACTGCTCTGAGTAGTTGGAGCAGGCCACCTACGCGCTCAACCAAACAACCTACGACTGCGGCGGCCGGGTGACACGGAAGACCGACGCGCTGGTTCTCAACGAGCTCGCGGATGCTCTTCACATGGCGGTCGGCGACCCCTTGCAGGCCACGTCGAGCTTACCCCTGGCGGCGGTGAGCGAGTCGTTCACCTGGCCGGTTTGCAACCGGCTAGATTGGCCGATTTGGCTTTCGAGGTCGGTGCTGGGTTGGGGGAGGTGGTCCATTAATCCCAGTGGCCGTCAGGGGAGTAGGTCTCGGGGTGGTCCATGCAATTACGGCAGGCCCCTATGTGGATGTCCCCACGCATCAATTCTCCACCCTGGTTCCCCAGTTGATCTGTAATCACCGCGCGACCAGCTTTGAACCATCCATTGAAATACTTTCTCTTACTGACCTCTGCGCTGGTTCCTAATACTACAGTCTCACTTCGGGTCCGTGCCGCCGGCGTCAGGCCCACGGCGAATCTGAACACCCGCCCCCGGCCACGCGCACGGGAAATTCTGCCCAGATTCAGCCGCGAGAAAGTGAGACTGTAGTACTAAACACGGCCGCGGCCCATGCCGACTGCCGCGTGTTTAGCCCCCGATGCTGAGGTCGGTAGTAAGACAAGGCCCGTATATCGAACCAATCCTCACAATCGTCCCGATAGGAATTTCCATGAATGGTTCATAGTATACAGGAGAATCCGAGCTATCGGAGTCGTTAGCAGAGAATATATCCATCATGCCCCTCCAATTCAGTCAAATTAACAGGAGACTTGCGTAGTAAACAGATGATCATTCAAGCACAGTATTGCGCACTATATACGCCTCCATGTTCAAGACATCAACATCAATTCGTGCCATCGCTACATCGATGTTTTGCTTTTGTTGCTC
>JBBQJF010000415.1:0-4374 GCA_038325665.1 Dehalococcoidia bacterium
ACGGCGCGGGATGTGGGTCTGAGGTTTGCGAGACTCTCCCCGACGATGTGCTCACGATACCATGCTTCAACACGAGAACAAAGGGCCGTGTACGGACCTCGGCCCCCTGGTCCGACCCCCAGCCCGTGCTCCTGATCACCCCTGCCTGATCGCGGCGTGGCGGAGGGCGTGGTCGGCGAGGACGAGGGCGGCCATCGCCTCGACCATCGGTACGGCGCGCGGCAGCACGCACGGGTCGTGGCGTCCGCGACCTTGGATGGTGGTCTCCTCGTGCGCGCGGCTGACGGTCTGTTGCTCGCGCATGAGCGTGGCGGTGGGTTTGAAGGCGACGCGAAAGTAGACCGTCTCGCCGTTGGTGACGCCGCCCTGCACCCCGCCGCTCCGATTGGTGCGGGTGCGCACTCGCTCGCCCTCCATATAGAACGCGTCGTTGTGCTCGATGCCGGTCATCTCGGCGCCGGCAAAACCCGAACCGATCTCGAAGCCCTTGGTCGCGGGCAGGCTCAGCATCGCCTTCGCCAAGTCGGCCTCCAGCCGGTCGAACACCGGTTCACCCCAGCCAGGCGGACAGCCGCGCAGCGCGCACGTCACCACACCGCCGAGCGAGTTGCCGGCCTTGCGCACCGCCTCCACGTCCGCGATCATCCGCTCGGCCGTCACCGGATCGGGACAGCGTATCGGTGTGCGTTCCACGTCGTCGCGGGAGACGGCATCGATATCACATTCGACGGCGACACGACCGACCTTTGACACCCAGGCGACGATCTCGACATCGTGCCGAACGGCGAGCAGCTTGCGAGCGATCGCCCCCGCCGCCACCCGCCCGGCGGTTTCGCGTGCGCTGGTGCGGCCGCCGCCGCGCCAATCGCGGATGCCGTACTTGGCGTCGTAGGTGTAGTCGGCGTGGCTGGGCCGGTACTTTTCCTCAACCTCGCGGTAGTCACCGGGGCGCATGTCCTCGTTCATGATCATCATGCTGATCGGTGTGCCCAGCGTGCGACCCTCGAATACGCCCGACATAATGCGAACCGTGTCCGACTCCTTCCGCTGGGAGACGAGCCGGCTCTGGCCGGGCGCGCGCCGGTCAAGCTCGGGCTGGATGTCGGCCTCCGAGAGTTCGATCAACGGCGGGCAGCCATCGACCACCGCGCCGATCGCCGCGCCGTGCGATTCTCCCCATGTCGTGACTCGGAACACGCGCCCGTGGGTGTTGCCCATGTGATTCCTTCAATTCTCGGGAGATGTGGTCGTGGAAGCGCAACCGGCAGCAGGATCGCGTCACTCCGTCGTCGCTCTGTCACACATGCCGTGCAAGAGTAGGTCGAGATGCGCCTCCACCAGTTGGTCCACGGTGCGGGAGGCGCGCAGCCGGAGGTGGTGCCAGGGCACGAAGGTGGCGGCGATGCGCGCGGCGGCGACCTCCACGTCGATGTGTGGCCGGAACACACCCGACTCGATGCCGTGCGTCACGATCATGATCAAGTGTCGCAGACCATCAAGTTGATGGAATTGCTCGGCGCAGGCGCGGGGCAGGCTGCCATGAAGCGCGGTCATCAGGTCGCCGTACTGCTCCGCGATCGCGAAGCCGCCGTGCAGCACCGCGCGCAGCGCCTCGATTGGGTCGACAATGCGCTCGGCGGCGTCGTTCGTGGTTTGGATGTGGCTGATCATCTCGCTGACGATCGCGACGATCAAATCGTCCTTCGAGGGGAAGTTCCGGTAGATCGTGCCGATACCCACGCCGGCGCGCTCGGCGATCTCTTTCATCTCAGCGTCGAGGCCGCGCTCCCGAAAAACCGCGTGCGCCGCCTCGATCAAGCGGGCGCGGTTGGCGCGCGCATCGGCTCGTTCGGCCACATGGTCCATGGCGCGCTCCCTCGAAAAAGGGTATTGGGGCGTGACCCTATCTTACAGCCCGGGCGGCGCCCCGACAGGGCACGAGCGACCCCCGTGAAATCTACTCCAGGCCAAGCGTTTCCACCCCACCCGCAGCATACGCGAACATCGGAGGGTTGACAAGAAACGGAATTCCTGTTCCAATTCGCGAGAAGCGGAATTCCGGTTCAGTAACCTACGAGAGTTCCCCGCGGTCGGTACGGTCAGTGGCGGCGGTACCAGCGGCCCATGCCCGCGACGATCGTTGGATCGTTGACGCGCATGGCGGCGGGCCAGTCCACTGAAGAGGTTGCTCGGCGCGCCACGGGTCACGACCAGCGGCCCCCGCGCACTGCCAGTGTGCCTCCCCACCAGAAACGCGGCGCACCACGCCGCACCACGCTCCGGCGCCCCCTCACCGGAGCCGTCCCACGAGGAGTATGACCCATGTCCACGCCGGTTTCGTCTCACGATGGCAGCCTCTTTTCGCGCTGGGCGGCGTTCACCGTCCGCCGCCGCGGTCTGGTGGTTATCTCCTGGGTCGTGTTGCTGGTGGTGTTGGTCGGCCTGTGGGTGACGACAGGGGCAAAGCTTGCCAACAGCTTCGAGCTGCCGGGAACAGAGTCGCAACGCGCCTTCGACCTGCTCCAGGGCCGGTTCCCGCAACGCGCGGGTGATACCGCCGAGCTGGTGTTCAAATCCCCCGAGGGAATTGCCAGCGCGGATGTCCGGCCGCGGGTCGAGGCCGTTCTTGCCGGCGCCGCGGCTCTGCCCGGCGTGATCAGCGTCGCCTCGCCATACGCGCCCGACAGTCGCACGGTCTCGGCCGGCGGAACAATCGCCTACGCCACGCTCCAGTACGGTCAGCGCGCCAGCAACGTACCGAAAGCCGATGTCGAAGCGCTGCTCGGCCTGGTCGAGCGGGAGAGTGGCGCCGGTCTAGCGGTCGAGGCCGGCGGCGGCGTCGTTGAGGCGAACGAACAGGAGCCGCCCGGCGCCACCGAGGGCATCGGCCTGATCGCCGCGGTGTTCATCCTCCTCATCGCCTTCGGCTCGGTGGTCGCCATGGGATTGCCGCTCGCGACCGCGTTGGTCGGCATGCTCGCTAGCTTCGCCTTGATGTTCATCGCCGCCAACGTGCTCGACCTGCCGATCTTCGCCACCAGCTTCGCGGCCATGATCGGCCTTGGTGTCGGCATCGACTACGCGCTATTCGTGGTGACGCGCTTCCGCGAGGGGCTGGACGAAGGCCGGAGTGTCGAGGACAGCGTGGTGCAGGCGATCTCCACCGCCGGCCGTTCGGTCGCCTTCGCCGGGGCGGTGGTCGTGATCGCGCTGCTCGGCATGCTCGCGATCGGCATTCCGTTCGTCGGCGCGCTCGGCATCGCCGGGGCGATCGTCGTGGCGCTGGCCGTGTTGGTGGCGTTGACGCTGCTGCCGGCATTGCTCGCCTATACCGGCCGCACGATCGACAAGTGGCGGCTGCCCTTCTTTCATGCTACCGATAGCGCCGACCCGAGCGGCGTCTGGTACCGGCTGTCGCGGATGATACAGCACCGTCCGATCCTGTTCTTCGCGCTCTCGCTCGGTGTGCTGCTGCTGCTCGCGTCGCCGGTGCTGAGCATGCGCCTTGGCTCATCTGACGCGGGCAATAACCCCGACTCATTGCACTCTCGCCGCGCGTACGATCTGCTGGCCGAGGGCTTTGGTTCCGGTTTTAACGGTCCGCTGACGGTGGTGCTCGACCTCGCCGGCTCGCGGGGGAACCCGGGCGAGAACACCGAGCGGGTCCGCGCGGCGCTGGCGGCATGGCCGGGGGTGCGCCAGGTGTCGCCGCCGTTCATCAATCCGGCCGGCGACGCCGCGATCATGACTGCCATCCCCGAGTTTTCACCCCAGGACGACGCCACCAAGCAGATTGTCCACGACCTGCGGAGCAAGGCGCTGCCGCCCGCGGTCGAGGGTTCCGGCCTGACCGTGTATGTGACCGGGCCGACGGCGTCGTTCATCGATATCGGCGACCGAATCATCGGCCGGCTGCCGCTGTTCTTTGGCGCGGTGATCGGCCTCAGCTTCCTGCTGCTGATGATGGTGTTCCGCTCAGTACTGGTCGCGGTCAAGGCGGCAATCATGAATCTGCTGTCGATCGGCGCCGCCTACGGCGTGGTGACGGCGATCTTCCAGTGGGGCTGGTTCTCCGGGTTGCTCGGCATCAAATCGGGGCCGATCGAGACGTTCCTGCCGATGATGCTGTTCGCCATTCTCTTCGGTCTGTCGATGGACTATGAGGTGTTCTTGATCAGCCGCATCCGCGAGCAGTATCTGCGCACCGGCGATAACGCCGAGTCGGTCGCCCGCGGACTCGCCGTCACCGCCCGTGTGATCACCGCCGCGGCGGCGATCATGGTCGTCGTCTTTCTCAGCTTCGTGCTTGGACCGAACCGGGTGATCAAGGAGTTCGGCATCGGCCTCGCCACCGCGATCTTTGTCGATGCCACC
>JBBQJF010000416.1:0-4324 GCA_038325665.1 Dehalococcoidia bacterium
GGTGAAGTTCCTTGAGCGCGCCGGCTACGGGCGCGCCGGGCTGGGCCTGCTGCGCGCACGGGTGGTGGCCGCGTCCTAACCGGTCGCCGCAACGCCGGTCGACGGTCGCCAACGCCAGTTCACACAACCTGCGGGAGAACCACTTTCTGGCCGGATCTTATACCCGGCGCCCGTCGGGAATCTGAGACGCGCGAGGATCGCTCGCGGTATGCGCTCGAACGACTGCTTTATTCGGGCGCCGACTTTTGCAGGAGGAATGGCCCCATCGCCAGCGCGTCCAGGGGCGAGCTGGCATAGCACTTGATCGCGTCCTCGGGCGTGCAAACAATCGGTTCGCCCATCGTGTTGAACGACGTATTGACCACCACCGGGATGCCGGTCCGCTCCATGAAGCGGCGAATCACGCGGTGATAAAGCGGCGCCTCGTGCTCGGACACGGTCTGAATGCGAGCGGTGCCGTCCACATGGCGCACGGCCGCGATCGCGGCTGCCTTCTCCGCACGCACGTCGCACACGAATAGCATGAACGGCGACGGACCGTCCGGCGTGAAATAGTCGCCGGTATACTCCTCCAGCACGGCCGGGGCAACCGGACGGAACTCCTCGCGGTCCTTGATCGCGTTCAACCGGTCTTTCATGTTCGGGTCCACCGGCGAGGCGAGGATGCTGCGCGCGCCAAGCGCGCGCGGACCGAATTCCATCCGACCCTGGAACCAGCCGATAATCTGGTCCCGCGCCAGCAATTCCGCCGCCGCCTCCGCGATATCGCGCGGGCGCGTGTACGGCATCTTCGCCCGCTCCAGTGCCCGCTGGATCTGCGATTCATCGAAGCCCGGGCCGAGATAGGCGTTGGTCATGGTGAACGGCCGCGCCTGGCCGCGTTCACGCGCGTCCACCACGTACGCCGCTCCCAGCGCGGTGCCGGCGTCACCGGCGGCCGGCTGGATGAAGATCCGCGTGAACGGACCAGCGTCGCGTACGCGGGCATTGGCGACGCAGTTGAGCGCCACGCCGCCCGCCAGACATAGGTTCGGCAGACCGGTACGTCCGTGCAGCCAGCGGGTCAGATTGAGCAGGCTCTCTTCCAAGACCTTTTGCAGCGCGGTGGCCACATCGACATGGTGCGATTCCAGCGGACCACCCCGGCGACGCGGCCCAAACTCCGCATCGAGGTCTGCTGGCGTGATCCGATAGCAGCCGTCTTCCGTGACCTGCACCAACTCGCGGAATCGTGGCAGAAAGCGGTGCGAGCCGTCCGAGGCGAGCGCCATGACTTTGTACTCGTCACTGCTGTGCAGGAAGCCGAGGTACGTCGTGACCTGCTCGTACAGCAGCCCAAGCGAATGGGGGAACTCCACCTCGGCCAGCTTCTCGATCGTCGCGTCCGTGCCCACGGCATGAAGGGTCGTGGCCCGCTCGCCGCGACCGTCGATCGTCAGGATCGCTGACTCGCGGAACCCGGACACGTAGTACGCCGATGCCGCGTGCGCCAAATGATGCTCCACGAACTCGAACGGCGGCAACTCGCCATGTCCGCGAATCCCGTCACGCAGTCGCTCCAGGTGGTGGGGGATGTCGTCAACCAAGAAGCGCGGCGCATTGATAATCCCCGCCAGAAACAGCGGCTCCCACGGGTTGCCGCTATCGCCGCGTCCGTTCCGGCTTGGCTCCAGTGGCAAAGTGAGCGAATCCGCGTCCCGGCCATCGAGCGCCAGTGTCGGATCGAACGAGTAGGCGATCCGATCCACATCGCGCAACGCGATTCCCGCCTCCCGCAGACAATAATCGATCGCGTGAAACGGCAACTGGTAAGAGAGAAACGGCACCGGCCGCTTGCCGTGCTTAACGCGCGTGAACCGCTCTTCCTCGGCCGCCGCCACCGGCACGCCATCGTGCAGCAGCGCGGCCGACGAATCATGGAAGGCGGCGTTAATGCCGAGAATATGCACCTTTCACCTCGTCAAAACGTCCCTTGGTACATGGAGCAGCCACGGCACACCGGATGGGGATTACCGTTCACCAATCCCTCACGGAAGCGGCGGAACGCCTCACCGTCCCAGACCTCGACGAACGGCGTGACGGCAACACTGCCAAGATTTACGCGGTCAGAACCCATGACCATGCAGCAGGGCATAACCGTTCCCGAGTAACCGACGTAGGCGCCTCTCCACGGCCAGTCGCACCCGACCGGTGTGCCGTCCACCATCACCGGGATGTCACGCTTCTCGACGTGGGGGAGACGGAGCGTGACACCAAGCCGGGCAGCTACCTGCCGCGCCTGTTCGAAGACCGCCTCGACCTCGCCCGCCGGCAGCCGAGTCAGCGACTGCTCATTGACGTACGCGGCGATGGCCTCGAATGCTTCCCGGGGAGCATCAGAGAAGTCATGTGAGAGGCTTTGGGTGAAGACCTCGGGAATACCCCAGTGGGCGACCCTCTCAATCACGGCCGGCAGCTCGTGTAGGTTGCGGCGCATCAGTACCATCACCACCGAGAGCACCGGCCGGCGGGCGCCGCGCGCACGCAACAACTCCGCGAAGCCCGCGATATTGCGCTCCACCGTTTCCCAGCGGGCCATATCGCGCACGAACTCGTACGTCTCCTTCGTCGCGCCATCGAGCGAGATATGCAGCGCTCCCAGGCCGGCGTCGATTAATCGCTCACCCGCCTCCCGGCTGAGCAGCGTCGCATTGGTGTTGAACTCGACGAAGATGCCGCGGGCGGCGGCATGGGCGATCATCTCGAACAGGTCCGGCGCGAGCAACGGTTCACCGATACCCTGCAGCACGACCTCCTCCACCGAAGGCAGCGCATCAAGCAGATCCCGGAACCGCCCGAACGACACCGAGGCAGAGCGGGGCAGGGCCGGCTGGTAGCGGACGATGCACATCCGGCAGCGCAAATTGCAGGCGGCCGTGACCTCCACCTGGAGCCTGCGCGGCAGCGGCGGCTGGGTGAAATCAGTAACAGCCATGACGGCTCCTCACTTTGAATGACCTACCCCCCGACCCCCTTGCCCGCGAGGGAAGAGGGAGTACATGATCACTGCTCGGTGGCCCGGCGCGGGGCATGAGCAACTCCCATGGAATGAGGCAACCACGCGTCCCCCGTCCGGCCGCATCGACTACCCGAACACGACCCGGTAACGCACCGCCCCGCGCAGTCGCCAGTACACGCTCAACGGCGGGATCAGAAGGGAGGTGAGCGCGAGGTCGAGCAGATGACACGGCCGGCGCGATGTACCCCGCGCACGGCGCAGGAAGAACCGGACCTCAAGACCAGCCCACAGTGTTGCCAGCATGCGCGCCGCGACCCGCCGGCCGGTGAGCATCGCGATCACGCCGCCCGCCGCCGCACCGAGCATGGCGTAGTAGTGCAGGGGTGGACCGGCGTTCAGTTCGCCGTAGCGGTCGCGATGCTTCTTGTAGATCAGCGCGTTGAACTGACTGTAGCGTTGCAGCCGTAGCGAGACGGCGAACCGGCCGGGCGGCGCCGGATGGATCACACGCGCTCCTTCGGCGCGCACCAGCCGGCCCGTGTTCGCCTCCAATCGGAATTGCAAGTCGCTGTCCTCGCGGAAGGGCACCGTGAAGCGCTCGTCAAACCCGCCGGCCATTTCCAGCGCCCGCCGCCGGCAGAACGCGTTGCAGGTGAGGAACCGGCTGCTCTCCAGATTCTTGACGTTGCGCTGCAAGTCGGTCGGCGGGTCGCTGGTCGGGACACGCACTGAACCCGAGACGACCGCCACGCGCGCATCCGCGAACGGCGTCAGTCCCTCCCGCAGCCACTGAGTATCAGCCGGGTAGGCGTCGTCGTCGGTGAACGCGATGATTTCCCCGCGCGCCGCCCGCCAACCGATATTGCGCGCGGTCGCCGGTCCGCGACCGAGGCCGGGGAGGGTGATCAGGCGCAGGTCGGGGTGCTGACCGGCAAGCTCGCCCACCAACCGGGGAACACTGGCCGACCGGCCGTCATCCACCACGATGATCTCGAAGCGGTCGCGCGGGAACTCCTGGGACATCAGCGCATCGAGGCACCGCCGGAGCAGGTCGTCACGCTTGTAGGTCGGCACAACCACGGAGACATCGAACAGGTCGAGAGTGGTCGCGGCGCCCGTGCCCAAGAGCGACCGGGACGCCTGTCCACCGCCGCTGGCGTCCACCGGCGGGCCGGTGGCGGCGCCCATCCCCGCGGGTGACCGCGGCGGGGCCGGGTCGAGGACGCGCCGGGCGGCCTCCACGGGGTCGGGCAGTCGTCGCCGGTCAGCGAACACCCACGGCCGACCGCGCGCTGCCGCGGCAATCCCACGAAGCACGGCGGGATC
>JBBQJF010000417.1:0-4310 GCA_038325665.1 Dehalococcoidia bacterium
AACCGGGAGACAGCTACTCGCGGCAGAGGTCGTGCGTGACCCCAAGAGCGTACGACCCGGCGCCTGCCGGCTGGTCGAACGCGCCCGGTCATGGGTTGGAGCCGGTGGCCCTACGACCCCACACCCACCGGTTGGTCGCGGGTGAAGGCGGGCATGACCTCCTCCGAGAACAGGCGTAGCGACCGCAACGCCTGCGCGTGCGACATGCCGCCGAAGTGGATGTGACACACCAGGTAGTTGCAGCCGGATGTGGCGAAGTAGTGGGCCACCTGCTCACGCACCCGCGCGGGCGAGCCGACGAACGCGACCTGCCGGCTGATCATCAGGTCGATGTCATCGGTGAAGCCGCGACCGACCGGCTCATCGTCGAAGTCCTGCCACAGCTTGACCAGGCTGTTGTGATGCTGGCGCTGGGCTGGTCGCGCCACCGCCAGCGCCTCCTCGTCCGTATCGGCCACGTACACCTTGTAGTTCGCGCCGATCTTCGGTTCGGCCACATGTCCGCACAACCGGCCCGAGTCGTCGCGGTGGTCCTGCCAGAACTCGCGGTAGAGTGCCGCCTGCGCGCCCACGGAGTCGGCGCGGCCGGCGAGCACCACGTTCATGCCGTGACGCGCCGCGAAGCGCAGGCCATCCTCGCTGGTGGTCGGGTACCACAGCGGCGGGTACGGGCGTTGCAGCGGCTGGAGCTCCATTGGCACGTTGTCGTAGTGATAGAAGTCGCCCGCGTGCGACAGCCGCCCGCTCGTCATACCCGCGGTGAGGATAGCCAGCGTCTCGGCAAATATCTCGCGTGAGCGGGCCGGATCCACGCCGTGGTAGGTCAGCTCGTATGGCGAGATGCCGCGGCCGATGCCGAGGTCAAACCGCCCGTTCGAGAGATGATCGAGCATGCAGATCTCTTCGATCAGGCGCAGCGGATTGTACATCGGCAGCAGGTAGACCAGCGGCCCCAACCGGATGCGGCGCGTGCGCTGGGCGACTGCCGAGAGGAAGACGGCGGGCGATGGCGCCATCGCCAGCGGGGTCGCGTGATGTTCGGCGAGATGATAGGAGTAGAAGCCGGCGGCATCGGCGGACTCCAGCAGTTGCAGCCGCTCCTCATAGATCTGCCCGACCGGCACGTCCCGCCGGTCGAGATGATCAAAAATGCCGAACGCGACCGATGTCATCGCATGCTCCTCTCGGCCCGCGTGAGCACCCTATCCACGATACCGCGGGGGCGCGACCGGACCCGGCTGCATGGTGACACGAACACGGATGGGATGGAAGCGACCTTCACACGCGTCACTTGGGCGCACGTCGCTTCGCTGATCGCACGTCGGCGTCGGACTTCCCGCGGAGTCCCGCCAGTTCATCTGCAGAGTTCCGAAAGAGGCGTCCCCCACGGGCTTTGAGCAGTTCGACCCGCCACTCCCGCGGTCGACGGCAGGCGGCGCGCGCGTTCTCCCACTCATTCGCGCTCGGCGGGATCGGATGTGTCGTCTTAGTGTCGTTCATGCGTACCATGGCTATTGCCGACACCTACTACCCGCGCCATGTCACGCGGATCGTCGCGACTCCATGATCAGGAAGTAACCGTTGGCCGGAGTGTAAAGAAATAGGGTCACAAGCAAAGCCACGAGTCGAAATAGCATGGTCTAGATGTTTCGAGAGTCGTCGGGGATTACCTGCACGGCCTGTTAGCCATCAGCGTTCTCTCGCACTGAGATCTTATTCAGCGCCATTTGCGGATTATCACTGAATAGACCGATGAGGCCACCGCGAAGGCCAATCTCGACGACTTTTTTGCCTGCGCTTGTAGTTGTAGTGAAGCTCATTTGTGCGCGATATAAACCGACTTCTGCAACCGCGACAGACCCGTCGTGTCGCGCTGTGCCGCGGCTCCAACAGAATCGGCCTTCACGGGATTCCTTGCAAGTCTCGCATGTCCACACACGGGGCACACCTCATTGCGCTTCATCGGGAAGTGTCGCTCGTGACAGTAGAACAGCTACCTTCCAGAACAGCGGCAGATATTCCTCCCTCCGCTCGATAATCTCAAACATCCGCGCGCTGCCGGCTCATGTCACGCACAAGATAGATGCTATCCAGCGTGGCGGCGTGCGAGCAACTCGCGGACCTTCGGCACCAGATCAATCGGGATCTCCATAACGGTGTGCTCTGGTTCGGTGAAAGCTTGCTCGTCCTCGATGACCGCCTGGTCATCGGTCTGGCGCTCATAGTGCGCCAACACACGCTCGATGCGAGCCTTATCCCAGCCGGGCGGAAGTCGCTCGTCGGTCATCGTCCTGTTCGCCTTCTCCTGCGCCGGTAGGCCGTCAGCGCATTTCCCGTGAGTTCATACGCGGTGATTACAAACAGGCTGCCTGGGATATCGTCGGGCACGTAGATAACTCGAAGCACCCTGCCGGCGGCTGTCCTCCCTATCGCCACCCGAGAGCCCTCCCGTCCATGGCGGTCCTCACCGGCTCGGAGAAGCGCTTCCTCCACTTCTGATTCGGACACCCCATGTCCGGCGATATGGGGTAGACCAGTGACCGGGTCAATGTAGAAACATATCTCCATCCATCTACCTGAATCGCGGGAGCGAACCAAGGATCCATCCCGCACCAGTACCGCGCCAACACGTCGATGGCAACCGGCTGCTATCAGGCATCGCCACCGTGTTTCCCATCCGGCGGACCCCGGATTGCTAGTGCGCGCCCGCCTTGATCGAGGCGAGGTGGCGCTGCACCACGGTTTGGGGGCCTTCCTCGGTCAGGGCGAAGTGGGGCGCGACCTTCCAGAACAGCGGCAGGTAATGGTCCCACCGCTCCAGGATCTCCCAGGCCCGCGCGCTGCCCGTGACCTCGAAGTGACGGCGGACCAGACCCTCGAGCAGCTCAATGTCGGCGGCTCCGGTGACCTGCGCCAGCCCCACTAGCTCGGGGTTGACCCGCTTGGGAAACTCGCGGTGGTCATCGAGCACATAGGCGACGCCGTTGGACATGCCCGCCCCGAAGTTGCGGCCCGTCTCGCCCAGGATGACGACCACTCCCTCGGTCATGTACTCGCAGCCGTGGTCGCCCACACCCTCGACCACTGCCCGCCCGCCCGAGTTGCGCACCGCGAACCGTTCACCCGCGCGTCCCGCGACGAACAACGAGCCGCCGGTCGCGCCGTACATGACGGTGTTACCCGCGATCACATTCTCGTGGCTGGTGTAGGCGGCCTCGACCGGTGGGCGCACCACGACTTCACCACCGCCCATACCCTTGGCGACGTAATCGTTCGCCTCGCCGGTCAGCACCAGCCGCAGGCCCTTGATGCAAAACGCGCCGAAGCTCTGACCGGCACTGCCAACGAGCTGTACCTCGATGGTTCCGTATGGCAGGCCGTCGTCACCCCATCGGTAGGCGATCTCGCCGGCAAGCTTGGCGCCGACGGTCCGGTTCTGGTTGCTGACCCTAGCCGACAACTTGGCGGGGAAGCCGTTATTGAGCGAGTGTAGACACTGCTCGATCAACTCGTCATCCAGCGGCCGGTCGTCGGGGCGATCGTTGCGAGGTTGCTGGCGGCGGCGCGCCCGTTCGCGCGTCGGGTCGGAGTCGCCCAGCAGCCGCCCCAGGTCCAGCATCGCGATGCGCGGATCCTCGACCGCCGGCTCGGCCTGCTCCAACAGATCGACCCGACCGATGATCTCGTCCAGGCTTCGCGCCCCCAGCATCGCCAGATGCTCGCGCACCTCCATCGCCACGCCCGCGAACAAGTTAACGACATGCTCGGGCGTGCCCTTGAACTTGGCGCGCAGGTCCTCGCGCTGGGTAGCCACACCCACCGGGCAGGTGTTGAGGTGACATTGGCGCGCCATCTTGCAGCCGACCGCCACCGCCGCCGCCGTGCCGAAACCGTACTCTTCCGCGCCCATCAGCGCCGCCACGATCACGTCGCGGGCGTTCTTCATGCCGCCGTCGGCGCGAAGCCGTACCCGCCCGCGCAGGTCGTTCATGACCAACACTTGCTGCGTCTCGGACAGCCCCAATTCCCACGGCGCGCCCGCGCTCTTGATCGAAGACCAGGGCGAGGCGCCGGTACCGCCGTCGTGGCCGGACAGATGGATCACATCGGCGTAACCCTTCGCCACCCCCGCGGCGATCGTGCCCACTCCCTCCTCTGCCACGAGCTTTACGCACACCCGCGCCCGCGGGTTGATCTGCTTCAGATCGTAGATGAGTTGGGCCAAGTCCTCGATCGAATAGATGTCGTGGTGCGGCGGCGGCGAGATCAGCGGTGTACCGGGCAGCGTGTGGCGCAGCGCCGCGATCATC
>JBBQJF010000418.1:0-4300 GCA_038325665.1 Dehalococcoidia bacterium
CTCACAATTCACCGTGTTCAGCTCGATCCTCGACGCCGGTATGCGGAGGCGGGCGGCGGCGGAGATGCGGCGGGTGTTGCGGCCGGGCGGTGTGGCCCTGTGGTACGATTTCACCGTCAATCCCGGCAATCGCGACACGCGCGGCATCGGCCGGGCCGAGTTCGCCGCCCTCTTTCCGGGTTGCGCGCTCCGCGTCCGCCGCATCACACTCGCCCCACCGCTGGCGCGCATCGTCGCGCCGCGCTCCTGGACCGCCGCCGCCTTGCTCGAGTCTGCTCCATTCCTCCGCACCCACCTCCTCGCAACGGCAAGGATGGGTGATGGGTGATACGTGTTGGGTGTTGGGGCGACAGCCGCCCGTGGGCGAGTGTCGCGTGCTCGCGGCGAAGGCGCCCCCTCCAAGGACATCACCACGATGACTGACCACCGTACCCCCTCCCCAGACCCCCCAACACCCAACAGCCAACACCCATCACCCCTCCCCTACAACCGTCCGGACGTTGACGAGGATGCCATCGCCGAGGTGGTGGACACGTTGCGGTCGGGCTGGCTGACGACCGGACCGAAGGCGGCGCGCTTCGAGCACGAGTTCGCGACGTATACCGGCGCGGCGCACGCCCTGGCGGTCAACTCGGCCACCGCGGCGCTGCACCTCGCCCTGATCGCCGCGGGCGTTGGGCCAGGGGACGAGGTGATCACGACGCCGCTCACGTTTGCCGCCTGTGCCAACGTGATCGTGCAGCAGGGCGCCACGCCGGTGCTGGCGGATGTGTGCGCCGCCGACCTCAACATCGACCCCGAACAGATCGAACGGCGAATCACGCCGCGCACCCGCGCGCTAATGGCCGTCCACTATGCCGGTCAGCCCTGCCGGATGGATGACCTGCTCGACATCGCCCGCCGGCACGACCTCTTTCTGATCGAGGACGCCGCCCACGCCGCCGGCGCGATGTACCGCGGCCGTATGATCGGCTCAATCGGCGACGCCACCGCCTTCAGCTTCTACGCGACCAAAAACCTGACCACCGGTGAGGGTGGCATGCTGACCACCAATCGCGCCGATGTCGAGGAACGGGCGCGGATCATGACCCTGCACGGCATGAACCGCGACGCCTGGAAGCGCTACGACTTCGGCCGGGAGAGCGCCGGTAGCTTGACGGCATCACCCGCGCGACCCGGCGATTCACCCCGGCGGTACAACCCCGGCCGGGAGAGCGCCGGCAGCGCGCGGCCCACGTCGCGGGGACCGGGCGACCAGGGCGACGCGCCGGACACGCCCGACCGCGCCGGTGAGGGACGTGGACGCGATGGCGACGCGCGGGCGGGGGGACGCGGCGCGTGGTACTACGAGGTGGTGGCGGCCGGCTACAAGTACAACATGAGCGACATCCAGGCGGCGCTCGGCCTCAGTGGGTTGCGCCGTCTCGACGCCATGAACGCGCGCCGTGCGATGCTGGCCGCCCGCCTCACCGACCGGCTGGCGGATTGTGACGCGGTTGAGACGCCATCGTCCCGCGCGGAGGTGCTCCACGCCTGGCACCTGTACGTCATCCGTATGCGACCGGACGCGCTCCGCATCGACCGCGCCGCCTTCATCGAGGAATTGACGCGGCGCGGTATCGGCACGTCGGTTCACTTCATCCCGATCCACTATCACCCCTTCTACCGCGAGGGCTTCGGCTTTCGGACAGGAGACTACCCGGTTGCCGAGGACGCCTATGCGCGGCTGATCTCGTTGCCGCTCTACCCGACGATGACGGAGGAGGACATCGACCGCGTTGCCGGGGCCGTGCGCGAGGTGGCGCTCACGTTTCGGAGGTAGCGGGTGATATCCGAACGCCGTTCCCCTCGAGCGACGGCCACGCGGGCCGCGGCCAGGGTGTCGGGTCATATTCCCCGGCAATCGATGTCGAGCGGTGGTCGTACGCCGGCCGGCCGTCTGCTCGATGTGTATGTCTCGGCGCTCGGGCTGGCGATCCTGTGGCCGTTTCTGGCGCTGATCGCGGGGCTGATCCGGCTGGAATCGCCGGGGTCGCCGCTGTTCCGACAGACACGTACCGGCCGGGGCGGGCAACCGTTCACCATCTACAAGTTCCGCACCATGCGCCGCGATGCGCCGCCCGGCCGGCACGAGGTGGACGACTTCGACAGCTTCGTGTTTTCTCCGGGGGGGCCGGACCCGCGCCGGACCCGTATCGGCGGCATGCTGCGGGTGACGAGCATCGACGAGTCTCTGCAATTGCTGAACGTGCTGCGAGGGGAGATGGCCTTGGTCGGGCCGCGCCCGGAGATACCCGAGCTCGTCGCGCGGTATCCACCCGCCTATCACGAGCGCCACGCCGTCCTGCCCGGACTCACCGGTCTGGCGCAAATCAACGGCCGCTCGGATTTGAGCTACGCCCGAACCATCGCCTACGATCGGGCCTACGTACGACGGCAATCCGCCGCGCTCGACCTCGCCATTCTCGCCCGCACCGCCGGGGTGGTGCTGCGGCGCACGGGCGCGCGCTGACCCTGCTTTCCCGTGCCCACGGGCCGGGGGGCTGATGTACACTCGTGGAGACGCATACCGCAACGAGCGACGAGCGATGAGCAGCGGGCAACGAGCAACGAGCACGCGGATGCCAACCACCGTCCACCGAACACTGCGACTGCTCGCCGACCTGGCGGTTGATGCGGGCATCGTGATCGGCGGCTACTACGTCGGCCTGTTCCTGCGCTTCGACGGCCGCATCCCAGCGGAGTCGCGCGAGACGTTTTGGACCGTCGCGCCGCTGATCGTCGCCCTCTATCTGGTCGCCAACTATCTGTTCGGCGTGTACCACACCACCTGGCGATATGGCGGCATGGGCGATGTGCTCAATCTGGTGCGTACCGTGCTGCTGGTCACGGCGGCGATCCTGCTGTTTAATCTCACGCGCGGCAGCCGGCCGATTCCGCTGTCGGTCAACCTGATCGCGGGCGCCTTCACCTTCCTCGGCATGACCTTCTGGAAGATGTCGCCCCGCCTGATCCGTCATCCTGGTATGCCCCGTTCCGGCCGCGCCGGCGCCCGGCGGTTGCTGATTGCCGGCGCCGGCAACACCGGCCAGCTTGTCGCGCGGGAGTTCCTCCAGCACGGTGATTGGGCCTACCGGCCGGTCGCCTTCGCCGATGATGACCCGCGCAAGCGCGGCCAGCGGGTTCACGGACTGCCGGTCGCCGGCAGCACCGGCGAGCTGCCCCAACTGGTCGACCGCCTCGCGATTGATGTCGTGGCGATTGCCTTGCCCTCGGCGGGACGGGCCAAGATGCGCGAACTGGTGGGCGTCTGTCAGGCGATCGGTGTGCCGGTGCGGATGGTGCCGGGTCTGCCCGAGATGGTGCGCGATCCGCAGCTCGTCAGTCACCTGCGCGAGGTGACGGTCGAGGATTTGCTCGGCCGTGACCAGATCGAGATCGACTACTCCCAATGTCTGGAGAGTCTCCGCAACCGGGTGGTGCTGATCACCGGCGCGGCCGGCTCGATTGGCGCCGAGCTGGCCCGCCAGGCGCTGACCTTCGGCCCGGCCGCGCTCCACCTGCTCGACAACAACGAGACGGCGCTGCACGACCTTCGTCAGGAATTGCAGCAGGCTCAGCCGGACAGCGCCGGCGCCGATCTGCGCCTGTGGCCGGCGAGTGTGACCGACGCCGGCAAGACCGGCCAGGTGTTGCAGACAGTACGGCCGCAGGTGGTGTTTCACACCGCCGCCTATAAGCACGTCGCCCTGCTGGAGGAGCACCCGGACGAGGCCTTCCGCGTCAATGTGCTGGGCACACGCAATGTCTGCCGCGCCGCCGCCGCCGCCGGTGTCGAGAAGGTGGTGTTTATCACCACCGACAAGGCGGTCAAGCCGGTGTCGGCCTACGGCGCGACCAAGCGCATCGGCGAGCTTCTGATCCTGGCGATGGCCGAGCGCAGCGCGACGGTGTTCTGCGCGGTGCGATTCGGCAACGTGATTGGCAGCCGGGGCAGCGTGGTGCCGATCTTCTCCCGCCAGATCCAGCAGGGCGGGCCGGTGGGTATCACCGACCCGGAGGCGGCGCGCTACTTCCTGACGATTCCCGAGGCGGTCAGCCTGATCATCCAGGCGGCAGCGTTCGCCGAGCAGGGCCAGGTGTTCATGCTCGACATGGGCGAGGAGGTCCGCATTCAAGACCTGGCCGAGAAGATGATCCGGATGAAGGGCCTGACACCGGGCGAAGATGTGTCAATCGTCTACACCGGCCTACGCCCCGGCGAGAAGGTCCGCGAGGAGCTGGTCGCCGACCACGAGCA
>JBBQJF010000419.1:0-4299 GCA_038325665.1 Dehalococcoidia bacterium
AGTTATTGATGTCTGGTATCTTTAGACTTTCCGATTTATGCTAAGCGTGGACCCGGACGAATGGCGGGATTGGTACAACCGCCGGCTTAGACTCCGGGACTCGAAATCGCAGGGCTGACTTCCTGCTCATCGCTCTACCAAGCGACTACAGCTCTGAGGAACTCTTCATAATGCATCCATGGAGGGGAGACTAACGCCCGAACAACCCTCGGAGCTTACTCGCGTCTGGAGGCACATCGACGGTCCTCAGGCGCGCCAGTAGTTCGGCCCGGCTCACCGGCCAGCGGGCGCACCACGCGGCGGGGCTGCTCGCGTGCGCCAGCGCCGCGACGCCCGTCTCGGTGAGGTAGTACAGCCGGAGGGCGGCGGGAAACTCGGGGCTGTCGACGACCACCGGTGCAACCAACCCCCGCCCGTGCGCGGCGGCGAGCAGCGCCCGCGCGGTATAGTCGTCGCGGCCGAGCAGCCCCCCGAGTTGCGACGCGGTCAGCAGTGGCAGCCGCGCCAGCCAGCCCAGCGCGGCGACCATCCCGGTTTCACCGCTGACCACCACGTTTGGCCTCACTGGCGCGTGCACGGTGTCGCCTCCCGGTACCCGCGATGACCGGCGTCGCGGCGGCCATGGGTCGCGGCCGCGCATCGGGGTCCTACACGCCGCCGGCTGGCCCGAGACCCGTGGTTGCCTCGGCATCGCGTCTCGCACCGTCACCCCCACGGTCCCCGCGTCCTCCCCGGGCGCGCGGGCCTCTATCGCACCCCGTCGAGGAATGTCGTCAGCGCCCAGGCGGCGCCATCCTCGTCGTTGGTGGGCGCGGTGGCGGTAGCATGGGATTGTACCGACGGGTTGGCGTTGCCCATCGCCACCGACACGCCCGCCACCCGGAACATCGCGGTGTCCGACTCCGCGTCGCCTACCGCCAGCGCCTCGTCCGGCGCGATACCCAAGGCGCGCAGCACGAGCTCCAGCGCGCGTCCCTTGTCCGTGTCCGGGTGTTGCATCGTCAGGTGGTCGGCCGTGCCCGAGGTGCGGTTCACGAGGAATTGAATCGCGCCCCCATACCGCTCGCCGAACCGCTCGCGAATGTCCACGATGCCCTGCCGGTCGAACACGAGCGCGCTGATTGGCGGGGCGGTCACGAACGGCAGATGCACCTCCTCCACCCGCAGATCGGGGGGCAGGCGGGTGGGGTCGAGTCCCGGCCGTCCGCGCGTGAACGTGTACGCGCCGACCGTGAGATTGACCAGCATCCGCCGCTCATCCATGAAGGCGACGATCTCCCGCGCCGGTTCGAGCGGCAAGCCGAGGTACAGCAGATCCTCCTCGCCTTCCTGGCGGGTGACACGCGCGCCGCTGTGGCTGATGATCGGCGCGCGCACGCCCAACCGCCCGGCCAGCCGGCGCGCGCTGGCGTACCAGCGTCCCGTCGCCAGCACCACCACGACACCCCGCTCGACGGCGGCGCGCACGGCGGCGGCGACCGCGGGCGTTAATTCGTCACGGCTGTTGAGCAGCGTCCCGTCGATGTCGAGCGCGACCAAGCGGATCGGGGGCATATACACGACCTCCCTCACAGTGCTTTCGATTGTAGCGGTGTTCACGCGCCGGCCCGCCATCAAATGCTCATGGACACGGTGATTGCGTGCCCGGTTCACGGCAGCCTATCCTCTCGTGCTGAAGGGTGGGAGACGCAATGAATACGAGCAGCAACGTCCGCGTCCAGATCGCCGGGATATCGAACCAAGAAGACGCGCTCGCGGTTGAGCGGGCCGGGGCGGATGCGATCGGCTTCACGCTCGGCCTGCCGGGCGGACCGCACAATGGTCTCGACGAGCGGGGCGCGCGGGCGATCATCCGGCTGTTGCCGCCGCTAATCGTCCCGGTGCTGATCACATACCGTGTCACCGCTGTCGAGGTGGAGTCGCTGTGTCGTGAGTTGGGCGTCTCGACGGTGCAGATTCACACCCGCGCGGATCCGGGCCAGCTCGCCGCGATGCGCGCCGGCATCCCCGGCCTCAAGCTCATTCTCGCGGTGAGCGTGACGGGCGAGGCGTCAATCGAGGAAGCCGTTCGAACGGGTCGCCACGCCGACGCCCTGATTCTGGACAGCCACGACCCGGTCACGGGGCGGCATGGCGCCACCGGCCTCGTTCACGATTGGGCCATCAGCCGCCGCATCGTCGCGGCGTCGCCCGTACCGGTGATCCTCGCCGGCGGTCTGACGCCCGAGAACGTGGGCGACGCGATCCGGCAGGTACGACCGTGGGCCGTCGATGTGCATACCGGAGTCGAGCGGGCAGGCGGCGCCACCGACCATGCGCGGGTTCACGCGTTCGTCGCGGCCGTCCGCGCTGTCAACACCGGTCCGCACGACAGTGGACCGACCGGTCGCCCCAGCCAATCGTAACCAGACTGTCACCGCGCGCCGTTCAGTCCCCCCTCGATTGTGCCGAACGTGACGACAGAGGGGAGTTCGCGTCACCAACCTGGACCGCGTGCCCATCCGAGGGGCGCCCGGACAGACGCGGCCAAGGAGTACGAACACCATGAGCGACACTGACCGCACCGTGAGCGTCACCGCCGCCACGAAATATCTCGGCGTCTCGCGCACCTCCATTTGGCAGATGATCGCGGACGGATGCCTTGACACCACGATCGTGCGCCGGGGCAGCAGGTTCGTGACACGCGTCCACCTGCCCGCGCTACCGCTGGACAGCGGCGATATCGCGGCGCCGCGCTCGCGCACCTCTCAACTCCAAGAGCAGGTCGAGCGGTTGACCCACGCGGTCGAGTCGCTCTCGTCGATGCTGGAGGCAGTGGGCCGTGACCGTGACAGCCTCAACGCCGGCCACGGTGATACGCCCGCGCCGCCGCGGCAGCAGAGAGTAGAGATGGAGCCGGCCACCGGGCCGGACCCGTTCCCCGCCGGTGTTACCGCGCGTCCCAACCCGATGACCCACCCGGCGGCGAAACTGCGACCGACCTGTGTGGTGTCGCGCGATGACGCCCTGGAACCCGTGCGTGAATTGTTCCGGCGCGATCCGCCGCGCCCCTGGTGGCGACGCCTGCCGATCACGGCCCGCGCCTAATCGTGGGGCCGTCGCGCCGGCGCGGCACATCGCGATGTGGGATTGAACTTCAATGACGGCCCCGCGGGGCATGAACGCTCCGGCTCACCGGAGAGAAAATCAGGGACCGATGGTGACCACGTCCGGCAGTGCGTTGCGACTCCAACCGCTCGGCGGCGGGCTTATGGACGAGCCATACGAGGTGGAGACGGGTGACGCGCGGATCGCCTATCGGGTCGCCGGCGACGGCGAGGTGACCGTGCTAGCCATCCAGCCATTCTGGTCGGATATGGACGATGTGCTCGCCGACGAGCACGGCCTGATCGCGCATCTCGCCCGCACCTGTCGCGTGATCATCCATGACCGCCGCGGTTGCGGCGCATCCGAACGGCGTCCGGCTCGCATCACGATCGACGCGCTGGTCAAAGATCTCTCCTCGGTGCTGACCGACGCCGGCGCCGACACCGCCGTCGTGCTCGGTATGGGTGAGTCAGGGCCGCTGGCCGTACACTTCGCGACGCAACAGCCCGACCGCGTTGAGCGCTTGGTGCTGGTAGATCCGCTGCTGCGCCCTCTGAACGGGCAAGGAAGCTCGATGCTGATCCATACCCTGCGTGGGAAGCCCCGCGCGGGGTTGCGCGCCCTGGCCCGCACCCTCGTCTCCGATGATCAGGCCGCGGTCGAACTGGGCGCGCGCATGGCGCGGACGGTTGACGGCCCCACCGCCGCGCGGCTCTATGAGACATTCATGAGCGCCGATGCGGCTACCATCCTCGAATCAGTGACAGTGCCCACGCTGCTCGCGTACGGGGTGCTCGACCGGCTGGTGTCCGAGACCGAGGCCCGAAGCTTGCAGGGGAAGATCCCGAACGCGCGGCTCGGTTTCGTGGCTGGTCCCGCCGCCGGCGATGGAGCGTTGCGCGAGGGATTGATCCAGATTCGCGACTTTCTCGCCGAAGACCACGACCGTGCGCCGCGCCCCTTGCGTCCGCGACCAGCCCCGGCGCCGCCCCGCGCCGAGCCGGACGGTGAGGCGCCGGTGGCTCGCCCGCGTAAGAGCAGAGGCTCCGCCTCGCCGCGCAAGCTGGTCGATTACGTGCCGGCCGGGCGCCCCGCCGCGCCTATTGCCTACACGCCGTCCACGCCGGCGCCGCGGTCGATACGCGCGACTCAGGACAGCCCGCGGCCGGTCGCCATGCCCTGGGGGCCGCCCGCCGACGTGCCCGCCGAGGC
>JBBQJF010000420.1:0-4279 GCA_038325665.1 Dehalococcoidia bacterium
GAACCGCCGGGTGGCGGCGCTCCAACGCCCGACGCAGGTGAATGAAACTGCCGTAGAACAGCGGATCGCCCTCCAGCAGGAACGCGCCGGTCAAGCCGCCCGCCAGGCGCGTCGCCACGGTATCCGCGTGCGCCGCCCAGACATCGTCCAGGGCCGCGCCGTCATACACCGGCGGAAAGGGAAGCGGCACGATAGCTTGACGCGCCACATCGATGAACGCGCCGGCAATCTCAAGCGCGTAACTGCTGCCGTCGTCACGCCCGCTCGGGACAAACACGATGCCGGCGGACTCGAGCAGTCGCTTACCTTTGAGCGTGATCAATTCCGGATCACCGGGGCCGACGCCGATGCCATACAGGATCACCCGGCCCTCCCGTCTCCGCGCCCATAACCATCCGCGGCGGGCAACGGCCGGACGGCGCCCACGACGAACACCGGGTTCAGCGCTTCCAGTCGGGTGTTGCCCGCGACCGGCGCGCCGCGACTGACGGCCACCTGCGCGATCTCGGCCGGCCAGCCCGCCACGCGCAGCCACGCGAGAGTGTCGCTCAAGTGCTCCAGCGTCGCCAGGTTGACCACGATCCTGCCGCCCGGCGTCAACCGCTCGCGAAGAAGGCAAAGGATGTCAATGAGCTTGCCTCCCGTGCCGCCGATGAAGACGCGGTCGGGGTCCGGCAGATCGCCAAGCGCCCGCGGCGCTTCGCCCGCGATCACCTGAAGGTTCCCCGCGTGAAAGCGACGGAGGTTCGCACGCAGATGCACGAGTTGGTCAGGGTCGCGCTCGACGGCGAACACCTGGCCGCGCGCCAGCAGCGATGCGGACTCGATCGCGACCGATCCGCTGCCCGCGCCGACGTCCCACAGGACATGCGCGTCATGCAGCGCCAACCGGCTGACGCTGACGGCGCGTACTTCCGACTTGGTGATCATTCCGCGGGTGTGGGCGAACGCTGTGTCGGGCAGCCCGACCAGCGGCCGCCCCCACCGCACCGCTGCCGGCTCGCGTAGCACGACCAGCACGTTTAGGGCCGCGAACGCGCCGGCCGCGATCTCGGAGAGCGGCGCCCGCACCACTCGCTCGCGCTCTCCGCCAAGGTGCTCACCCACCGCCGCTCGCGCGTCTTCCATGCCACAGCCGAGCAGCGCACGAGCGACGGCGGCCGGCGTGTTCACCTCGTCGGTGAGGACGGCAATGCGGGCCGCGGCGCACGCCGGGCCGAGGATGTTCGCCAGGGGACGGCCATGAGCGGAGAGGATCACGGCGTCCTGCCACGGCTCGCCCAGCCGCGCGAACGCCAGCGCCACGGAACTGACCGATGGGAGCACGCGGATGGCGTCGCGCCCGAGCTGTTCACCCAGAAGAGCGCCGATGCCGAAAAGTCCCGGATCTCCGGAGGAGAGCACGACCACGCGCTGCCCGGAGGCGCGCGCATCGCGGATGCGGTTCACCAGGGGGCCGAGGCCGCCCTTGATCGACAGTTGCTCGCCCGGGTGACCAGGGAAGTGGGAGAGATGGCGCGCGCCGCCACACAGCAGGTCAGCGGTGCGCACGGCCGCCAACGCGCTCGATGATAGCGAGGCGGGACCGTCGTCGCCGATGCCCACGATCAGCACGTCACTCACCATCTGACACCCGCGCAAGTATGGTCTCGTCGAAGTCGAACAAGATCGTCTCGACACAGAGGGCGTCGTGGATGAGCGCCCGCGAGCGCTCGGTCACCAGCGCGGCGATACGCACGAACAGCGCCGGCCGGTCGGACGCCCGCGCCAGTTCCTGAACATGGCGGGCGGTGTTCGCGCCGGCGATAGCGGCGACGAGGGCAGCATCCGCGCCGGTCTCCGCGGCGATCCGCGAGAGAAACGCCGGGTCTACCTGATTGCCCGCCACATGGGTCATGAAGTGTCCTTGAGCGATCTTCGACAGCTTGCCGATCATCCCCGACAGCGTGACCATGCGAATGCCGCGCGCCGCCGCGCGCTTGAGGGCGTGGCCGGTGAATTCACCCATCTCGACGAATGCCATCTCGGGCAGCGCGGGATACAGACGTCGCGCGAAGGACTCACTGCGCCCTCCGGTGCTTAGGACGAGGTGCGTCACGCCGTTGGCGACAGCCACATCGATGCCCTGCAAAACGCTCGCCCGCCATGCGGCCGTGGACCATGGCTTGACGATTCCGGTCGTACCCAGGATGGAGATACCGCCGGCGATACCGAGACGTGCGTTGAGCGTGCGCCGCGCCAGCTCCGCGCCCGCGGGCACACTGATCTCCACGCGCAGACCGTGGCGGCGCAGCAACTCGCCGGCGGCGTCGATCACGACATCGGTGATCATCCGTCGGGGCACCGGGTTGATCGCCGGTCCGCCGATCTCCAGCCCCAGGCCGGGCCGCGTCACGGTGCCGACGCCCACGCCGCCGGCAAGCTCGATGCCGAGCGGCTCGCGGCGGCTGACCCGAGCGCATATCTCGGCGCCGTGGGTGACGTCCGGGTCATCGCCCGCGTCCTTGATCACCGAACAGAGCACCGCGCCGTCATCGATGCATCGCTGATGGAGCGTGAACGTCGCATCCTTTCCCGCGGGCAAATGGATCGTCACTGTCTCCGGGATAGCGCCGGTCAATAGTCCGATGGTCGCGGCCTTCGTCGCCGCCGTGGCGCACGCGCCGGTGGTGTAGCCCTCGCGCATGCCGCGACGACGCGCCGGTGTGGGAGGGGAAAGCTCAGTCGTCATCGTCAGCAACCGCGCCCGGGAGGGCATTGTAATAGGCCGCGGTGATCTCGACCTCGCCGATCGGCGGAAGCCGCCACGAGCCGGCGATCCGGTCGAGGAGTAACTCGATAAGGTCGCCGTGCATACCAATGTGGCGACCCATCACGATCTCGACCCCGGGATACCGTGATCCCTCCTCGCGCAAGACCCGTGGCAGGTCACGCACCATGTGCATGCCGACATGAAGAAAGTAGGGGATCGCCACGATCCGGGTGGCGCCGGCCTCAACGCAACGGCGGATTCCTTGCGGAATCGTGGGTTCGGAGAATTCAAGGTAGCCCCACGCCACGGCATCAAAGCCGGCCCGGCGCTGCACACCAGTGACAACCGCCTCCATCGCCTCGCTGGCGCTACGAGCGCGGCTGCCGTGTCCGAGAAAGAGCACGGCTGTCTTCCTGGCAGTGTCGGGCGGCGTGGCTGTCGCGCGTCGCAAAAGCGTATTCACCGCCGACACCGCGAGCGGACTGCCGCCGCGTGGGCCTTCTACCGTGATGAACGGCACATCGCGCTTCACCAGCTCGGCCTTCGACTCTGCCGCCGCCACGAAGCCGACCGGCATCCCCACCACCACCGCCGGGCGTACCTGGCCGGCGTCGATCAGGTCAAGCAAACTAAGCAGCGCGGTGGGAGCGTTCCCGATCACCGCGATGCCGCCGTCTAGCTCGGTGGCGAGGTACCGCATCGCCTCGACGGCGCGCGGCACGCCACCAGCCGCCGCGCGTTCGACGACCTCGGGAGCGTCAATCGCGCACACGACCGGGCAGCCGAGCGAGGCCGTGCGGCGGCGATCAATCCCGGCGCGCACCATCTTCACATCGGTCACGATCGTCCGCCCCGCGTGTAGCGCGTTCACGGCGCACTCTATGGCGTCCGGGTGAATCCGCACGCTGCCCGCGATCGCCGGATCGCCGGCGGCGTAGACCAAACGGAGCATCATCTCGCGCTCCGCATCACCGAGCGCGCCGAGTCCTTCGATCTCTAGGCCGATCCGCGCCAGACTGAGCGGCTCGATCTCCTCGGGCGGCAGCGCGTACCGGCCGACGAGTGAACCTCGCGGCTCGCCAATCGTGGAGCCCTCCGTCGGGCCGGCTGCACCGTCATGACGCGCGCCGCGCATCGAACGAGATTGAGGCATCGCCGGTTCACTCATGCGGCCGGCTCCGTGGCAGATTGTACCCATGCCGGGGCGAGCGTCGGATTGGAACCGAGATGGAGATGGATATAGGAGCCAAACACCGAACCCCGGCGGAATCCTTCCAATCGCTCCGTCCCCTCCAGATCGTACAATGCTTCCTCTGGAGCGGGCGGGCGATCGGGAACGGACCAATGAAACTCGTGCCCGCGCAGGCGGGAGCCGGCCGGCGCCATCGGGCTGTCGGTGCGGGTGCGCATGTCCCAGTACGCGAGCGTCAGGCGGCCGCGACTCATCGTCGAGTTCAGCGGCAGCAGGCCGGTCATAGCATGAGTGCGCCCATCCGCATCCGTGAGCGTCTCACCGAGGTACATCAA